>JBKJUK010000234.1:0-9407 GCA_046590705.1 Thermoanaerobaculia bacterium | reverse complement strand
CTGCGGGCAGGCGGCGGGGATAGTGCCGAGCGAAGTAGGGCGTATACCCCTCGTTCCATACTCCACCCGTTACACGGGCGGAGTATGGAACGAGGGGTATACGCCCTACTTCGCTCGGCACTATCCCCGCCGCCTGCCCGCAGAGATGATGCTTGACGCGATCTTCAAAGCCACCTCGGTGGGTGCGACCTTCACGGTCAATGGCATCGGCCCGGTAACCAAAGCCATGAAACTCCCTGACACTACGGAGCAGGGAGCGGGGTCGCAGTTCGGACGTTTCCTCAACGAGTTCGGGCGCGGCAATCGCGATACCGCCAACCGCACCGAGGAGAGTTCTTCGATCCAGGCGTTGAGCTTGATGAATGAGACTCTGGTCACGACCCGTGTGAAGAATGCCACTGCCGGCTCGACAGTACAAAAGCTGCTTCGCGCCACGGTCGTACCGGAAGACGTCGTGGAGTCTCTCTATCTCACCACGCTCTCGCGTCGGCCTGAGCCGGCTGAGAAAGCTACGGCCGCCGCGTATCTTCGAAGCAGCACCGACCTGGCTCGCAAGACTGAAGACCTGCATTACGCACTGCTCAACAAACTAGAGTTCCTGTTCAACTAAGGGGGATGCTGCATGTCTATAGATCAATGTGATGACTGCACACGGGGCGGAAGTTTCCCGCTCGCCGGTCCCGGTTTCTCGCGCCGCAACTTTCTGCAGCTGGCAGGAACAGGAATCGTAGCCTCTTTTTTCTCCGACGTCTTAAGCCCGAATCTGCTGCAGGCTGCTACGGCCGTAACTCCTACGCTCAAACGAACGGCGAAGAACTGCATCCTGATCTTTCTGAACGGCGCGCCGAGCCAGGTCGACATGTGGGACCTCAAGGAAGGTCCCTGGACACCTGCGCAGATGGCGCCTACGACATACGGCAACGACTTGCGTTTTCCGCAGGGATTGATGCCGAAGACCGCCGAGCATCTCGATAAGCTTGCCATCGTACGTTCAGGCCTCTCGTGGGCCGCTGTGCACAATCTGGCCACGACCTGGGCGCAGATTTCGAGAAATCCATCTGGCGCCCTCGGCAACGTGGCTCCTCACATCGGATCGGTCATCGCACTCGAAACGCAGAAAACCAGACAGATCGGCGACGTGCTGCCCGGATTCGTCTCTCTCAACGCGCAAGCGGGAGTGGGGGCCGGCTACCTGCCCGCGCAGTATGCACCTTTCAGGGTCCAGCCTTCAGCCACCGGCATCGCCACCCTCAGTCATCCCGAGGGAACTGCGCGTTATGAGGAACGGTGGAAGCTGCTGCACTCGATCGATGCAGAACGCACCTCCGGAAGCCTTGGCAAGACCACGCTCGATATGAATAGTTTCTACACACAAGGCAAGCAACTCGTTGACTCCCCTGCGCTGGGCAAACTCTTCACCTATACACCGGATGAGCGCCTGCGCTACGGCAGCACCGGCTTCGGCGACTCGCTGGTGATCGCGCGGAATCTGGTCGCGGCGCGCCGCGGCACCCGCTTCGTGCAGGTGACTCTGAACGGATGGGACCATCACAACAATATCTACGCGACACAGGGCAACTCGATCTTTACGCAGACTGCCCAGTTTGACCCTGCTTTCGGCGCTCTCCTGACCGATCTCGCTGCAACGCCTGGTGAGAACGGCAAGACTCTTCTCGAGGACACGATGGTAGTCGTCATCGGGGAATTCGGAAGAACGGTCGGAGCCCTGAACAATCAGGGCGGTCGAGACCATCACCTTCGTATGTCGGTGGTGTTCGCTGGTGGTGGCGTTCGCGGCGGCCGAGCGATCGGACAGACAGACGAGCGAGGCGACCGCATCAAGGAGTTCGGCTGGAGCGCGAATCGCGACGTTCGTCCTGAGGACGTCACCTGCACCATTTACTCCGCTCTCGGAATCGACTACACGACGGTACGGACGGATGACCCGCTCGGCCGCGGTTTCGAGTACGTTCCGTTCGCGAAAGACGGCGGATACAAACCGATCGAAGAACTCTTCAGCTGATCAATTCCGCAGCAAGTATTGAAAAAGGGCGCCTCTATGAGGCGCCCTTTTTTTTGAACCTTGGATTCCGTACGCGGCGAACTGTGTTCGCCCTGAACGCGCCGCGCCGACTACATCCGTCGATCCAGCCTGGCGAACGGCGTGTACGGACGCGCAGCAGCGCGTCCGATACCCGAGTCAACCGTCGGATATCAACCACCGCAGACGCGACCAGATCGCGGCGCAACGGAAAAACCCGTATGCGATACATCGCAGAAAACCACAGCAGTCGTCGCGACAGCTATCCCACGATGCGAGTTGCGGACGCGCTGCTGCGCGTCCCTAAAGGAACCGCGAAGGTCGTGCAAAGAGCGCCACAGCGCGCCCGGTCATCAAGTAGTCGAGCATCGACTCCTTCGCCTTACGCGCGAAGAACAGTCCGAAAGCGAGGGTCAGGGCAAAGTAGCCCGCCAGAATCGCTAAATCGATTGTCGCCAGCTTCATGTGAGCAAATTCTCTTTCTGCTTCGTCACGTGCTCATACGCGCTGAAACTCAACCCGCATTTCCTCACAGAGTTTCTGCCGCGGGCGTGGAGAGACCCGGTTGACCTCAACGCGCCTGCTTCTGAATCCCCTCGCCGATGCTGTGCAACTCCGGAATCTGCACCGGAAGCCGGCCGGTAATGTCTTCCTCGCCGAAAATAGCGCGTGCTGCAGCGACCTGCATCACAGGCTGCACGCCATACGCGCACAGGTAGGTGGTCAGTTGAGGCATCGCTCGAATGGTGTAGGGAGATCCGAAAGAAATCCCGATCTTGTTTGCTGGAAGCTTCAAGGCTGCGTCGATCACCTCACGCGCACCGTCAGGCAGCGCAATACGACCTTCGCCATAACGCGCACGAATGGCCAGGGAAAAGATAATCGTATCGGCACCCTCAGTCGCGCTGATTGCCTTCCTGACATCCTCCGCAGAAGATCTGCGATCGAGGACGATTCTGACGGGCGGCGTGATGAGACGTGATGAAAGTTCGAATTGAAAATTTGTGAGAGGCACAGTGATTTCCGGAAAATCGCTGATGACGTATTCCACGACCCTGGCCTCTTTCCGAAGCGGAAGTGTCCCTGTGGATTCGCGAACCAGCGTGATCGCGCGTGAGGCAATCTCCTGTGCGACGGCCACATTCGACGGCGGCGCGACACCTTTGAAGATCTCGTCGAAGGTAGCCACGCCGTACGACACTCGCGACTTGGCCTCCAGAATTCGCTCGACCGATGCGTCGATTCGGCGCTCGGAGATACGCCCACTGGCCACAGCAGCTTTCACTCCGGCGATGGCTTCGTTCATGTTCTCCGGTTTCAACAAAAGATCGCCTCCAGCCTCGATGGCGCGGACGGCAGCTTCAGCCGAATCGAAGTGATCCGTGAGACCGCCCATGTCCAGGGCATCGGTAATGACCAGACCATTGAATCCGAGTCTCTCGCGAAGCAACTTCTGCACAATCGGATGCGACAGCGTGGCCGGCATCGTTGCGTTCTCCGCAATTTCGGTCGCATGCGCTCCGTACATGTTCTCGCCTGGACGCGCAGGCCTGACCGGCGCGACGGTTGCGTCGAGGGAGGTCACCGAGAGATGAGCGATCATCACGGAGTCCACACCGGCGGCGATTGCAGCGCGGAAAGGCACCAGTTCCACCTTGTCGAGTCGCTCGCGAGAGACCGCGAGCACCGGCAGGGACCGGTGCGAGTCGACGTGCGTATCACCATGTCCCGGGAAATGCTTCGCCGTAGCCAGAACTCCCTCTGCCCGCGTGCCTCGGACGAAGGCGGCCACGAACTCGCCGACCTTCGCCGGATCCTCCCCGAAACTGCGTGCGTTGATGACAGGATTATCGGGATCGTTGTTCACGTCGGCCACTGGCGCGTAGATGTGGTTGATCCCGAGCAGTTTCGCTTCGCTGGCCACGATGCGGGCCTGCTTCTCCGCGAGAGAGAGATCGCCAGTCGCAGCAAGTGCCATCGGCCAGGGCCAGAACGTCGCGGATGGGAATCGCATACCCATCCCCGCCTCGAGGTCGGCGCTGATCAGCAGCGGAATCTTCGCGTTTTCCTGAAGTTTTCGCGTCAGCAGGGCCGTCTCGTATACGTCTGAGACAAACCAGATCATGCCGCCGACGTGGTTGTCTCGCACCTGTCGCAGCATCTCCTGATAGACCGGCGAGCCCTCGTTCATGAAGACTCCATGTCCGGCGTAAACGAAGAGCTGACCAATCTTCTCGTCGAGCGTCATCTCGCTGAGTTTGGGGAGCGCACGTGGCGCGGCACTCGTAGCGCAGCCGCTCAAGAGCAGAACCGTGAGAATCGTGATTGCGAATCGCATTTCAAGGGAGTCCTTCTGCTGCTCAAGTCGTCGTCTCTGCCTGTTCCCTCAGTATGGATGCGACAAGGTAGCCGGCCGCCAGCGTGACCAGACTCCCGACGACTGCGTACCAGGGCCAGGCAACTTTGGTGGCCAGTTTCAAATAAAGCACGGCAGCGAGACCCGCACTCATTCCGGCGAAGGCCGAAGTCTGGCCACCTCTACGAATCGCCGAGAGCAGGAAAACGCCGAGAATGGGTCCATTGATGAGCGAGGCGATCGACAGTGCCGAATCGAGTGCCGAGCGTTGTTGCTTCATGAGCGCGAGGCCGACCAGAATCTGAGCTACACCGGCGATGACCGTAAACAGACGCGAGACTGAGAAATAGTGTCTGTCGCTGCGATTCGGTATCAGTGGCTGATACAGATCGGCTAACGCCGTTGAGGCGATCGCGCTCAACGACGACGACATCGCTGCCGCGAAAATCGCCGCGATCACAAGTCCGGACAAACCCGTCGGCATGTGATGCGTGATGAAATCGGGGAACACCTGATCGGGCGCCGTGAACGGAGCCGCCGCAGGTCCCGTTGCATACGTGGCGAGCAGATCGGGCCTGTAGAAGGCGAAGAGAAGAACACCGATAAAAAGAAATCCGACGAACTGCATCAGGATCACGGCGCCGGAGCTGAGCAGAGCCAGCCTCGCGTCGCGTGCGTCGCCAGTGCAGAGGTAACGCTGAACCATGTACTGGTCGGTCCCATGCGTACTCATGGTCAGAAACGAACCGCCGATCAAACCCGCCCAGAACACGTAAGTCTTCGTCGCATCGAATGCAAAGTCGAAGATCTGAAACTTGTTCGCTGCGCGACCAATGTCCATTGCCGCCGACCAGCCGCCCGGGATCTTGCTGGTGAGAATGACTGCGGCGGCGATGGCTCCGACGATGTAGATCACCAGCTGCACCACTTCAATCCAGACCACCGCTTCGATTCCGCCGAAAAACGTGAAGATGATCATCACGATGCCGATTCCGATAATCGACCAGGCGATCACTGCGCCGGCTTCTCCGCCGAGCTCGAAAGCCTTGTAGACCGCCGCCAGAACGATCGCAGTCAGCAGCAGACGCACGCCGTCGGCAATGGTGCGCATGGTGATGAACATGGACGCAGCGAGAGCCTTCACCCTCTTGCCGAATCGTTCGTTCAGCAGCTGATAAACCGTCGTCAGCTGGCCTCGAAAGTAGGATGGGATCAGAATCGCAGAAATCAGGATGCGTCCGACCAGATAGCCGAGTACGAGCTGCAGAAATCCGAAATTGCCGCCGCGGGCGAAGGCGACTCCCGGCACGGAGATGAAAGTAATGGTCGAGGTTTCCGTGGCCACGATGGACGCTGAAACGGCCCACCAGGGAACTCTCTCGGAGGCGAGGAAGTATTGATTGGTGGTCTGCTGGCGACGGCCAAACCACACACCCGCGAGAACGACTCCCACGAGATAGCCGACGATGATTACAAGATCGATCGCGCTCAACGCGAAAGATTATTGCACGCGTTCCGGAGCCCAGGTTCAAGTTTCCTCGAAGGCCTGTACCTCAGTCGCCTCTCATCCATGTCGGCTTTACGCCGCGGTCGCAGAATGCCGGCCACGAACCAACAATGTCATTCCGAAGGAGCACGCCGTGATCGGGAGCGAACGCAGAAAGAACTGCGACTGAGGAATCTACACAAAAGGGTCGCGCTCGACAATTTTGCAGCGCGATCCCTGTGCAGAGATCCCTCGCCCCGCCCAACCCACCCGCGCATGCTCGGGATGACAAGAGTGGCGCCGTCTTGTATCGCGCCTGGATCCCTCGCACGCACCAAGTCACCGCTCGTGATGACGACTCCCTCTGCTGCTAATCAACCGAACGCCCCAGCACATCTGCAATCGCGATCGCGATCGAATCTGCGTCGCTGCGTGTCTTCTGCGTACCTGCCACATCGCGGGCAGTTCCATCGGTCAACAGCAGCAGGACGCGGAAATCGATGTGTGCTCTCCACAGCCTGGGCGCGAGACCCACCACCGATACGCGAGCAATCCGCGTCTCCTGGATCGATTCGAGCCGCCTCCAGTGGAATCCGCTCCGGAAGAGCGTAACAGTGTTCCGGCTGACTACGAGCGTGCGCGCATCAAACATTCGATTGAGAAACTCACGTAGAAGAACCAGCAGCAGCAGACCGGAGCAAGCTGCGAACGTCCAGTCGGAGGGAGGCAGAGCGGCTCTCACTACCAGCCACACCATGAAAAGCGTTGCCGAACCGAACACGATACCGTCATGGAGAGAAGGACTCGCTGGAACCTCCAGCAGGATACTTCCCTCCGCTTTCGTCAGTTGCAGGCCCGTCATCGCGCAAAGTGTCGCACGTGGCAGCGCCATCTGCGAGAGAGTCACGGGACGACTTTGCGGTGGATGGTCTACGATTGTTGAACGCAACAAACAGAAAACTTCCGGAGACCCTCGCAGATGAAACGACAGCTCGCATTTGCAGCAACCGTACTGGCGCTCCTCCCCTTCGATCCGCGAACGGCCACCGCACAAAGCGCTGCAAGACCGCTCGACGTCGACATGATCATGCGTGGTCCTGCGCTGGTTGGTTATCAGCCGCAGGGTGTCCGCTGGTCTCCTGATGGGAAACAGGTCTTCTTCGAGTGGAAACAGGCCGTCGATGCATTCGACAAGGACTTCGACACATGGGTCGTCAACCGTGACGGTTCGGGACTGCGACGTTTCACCGACGAAGAAAAGAAACGAGCCGTTCCCAGGAATGGTGAAAAATCGCGAGACAGGCAGCGTGTGCTGTTCACCGAAGCGGGTGACGTGTATCTCTTTGAAGCAGCCGGTGGCGGAAGGCGCATAGCTCTCACTCGCACCAGCGAGTCAGAGAGTTCGCCGCGCTTCACACGCGACGAGAAACGCGTCACCTACACGCGCGGGAACAATCTCTACGCGATCGACCTCGCCAGCGGCTCGATCGAACAGCTGACCAACATCGTCGGTGCAGACGAGAAAGGGCCATTCGCAGAAGCATGGAATCGTAAGAAAGGGACAGAGAGTCAGGAGTTCATCCGGCAGGAAGAACGAAAGCTTCTGGCAACGGTCGACCGACGGGCGCGCAAACGCGAAGAGACAGAAGCGAAGAGAAAACTGGCCTTTCCGCTCGAGCCCTACCGCCTCGAAGGCAAGCAGGAAGTCTCAGCCATCGAACTCACACCCGACGGTCGTCATGTGATCGTCACGCTCACCACTCCTGGCGATCGCGCAAAAAAACCGCTCGTCCCGAACTACGTGACAGAGACTGCCTATACCGAAACCATCCCGGCCAGAGAGAAAGTAGGTGACTCATCCGAAGCCTCGAAGATCGTCATCCTGGACGCCCGCACCGGCGAATCGAAACCTCTCGACCTCGGACTGAAAGTCGCAGCGGTGGCCAGCGTCGCAAAGATCGACCTAGACAAATCGAAGACGGTCGAAATGAGCGCTGCGACCGGATCGACACCCCCTCCAGTCAAGGATGGAGCGGAAGCTCGTCAGCAGACTGAGAAGAACGCTACACAGACCGAGACAGCTGCAGCGAAAGATCGCG
Source organism: Thermoanaerobaculia bacterium (assembly GCA_046590705.1). GTDB lineage: Bacteria > Acidobacteriota > Thermoanaerobaculia > Gp7-AA8 > Gp7-AA8 > JBKJUK01. The sequence continues at coordinate 1,425 of JBKJUK010000234.1, read as the reverse complement.
ATATCTCTGTCGGCGGTCTGGCCTGGTCAGAAGATGGGAGCCGCGCTGTGGTGGCGGTGAGATCGATCGACAACAAAGACCGCTGGATTATGGCCATCGATCCTCTCACCGGGAAGTCGCGCGTCCTCGCCTCCATGCACGACGATGCCTGGGTCAACTACCTCGGCGAAGACACGTTTGGTTTCGTTGCCGACAACAAGACCGTTTACTACCTCTCCGAACAGAGTGGCTACATGCACCTCTACACCGTCAGCTTCGATGGTGGACCCTCCCGCGCGGTCACGAGCGGCAAGTGGGAAGTGACGAACGTTGAACTCTCGAATGACCGGAAACGTTTTCATCTGACGACGAGCGAAGAATCACCGTTCGAGAGACATCTGTACGTAGCGAATACGTCGGGTGGCGATCGACGGAAGATCACCACCGGGGTGGGCAACCACTCAGCCCTTCTGTCACCCGACGAATCGGCAGTGGCCGAGGTGTTTTCTTACACGAACCGGCCACCTGAACTCTTTGTCGGTTCTGCTGGAAACTCACGAAATTCGGTCAAGGTTACCAGCTCCCCTGCTGCCGATTTCTCGACGCGTGCGTGGCTCGATGTACCTATCGTTCGCATCCCTGCACGCGACGGCGCATCCGTTCCGGCGCGCATCTACAAGCCACAGAACTGGAAGTCCGGCGGACCGGCGGTGGTCTTCGTACATGGCGCCGGATATCTGCAGAACGTACACCGCTGGTGGTCGAACTATTACAGGGAGTACATGTTTCATCACCTGCTGATGGAACGGGGCTATCTGGTACTGGATATCGACTACCGGGCATCGTCAGGGTATGGCCGCGACTGGAGGACGGGGATCTACCGTCACATGGGTGGCAAGGATCTCGATGATCATGTCGATGCCGCGAAGTGGATGGTTAAAGAGCATGGAGTCGACGCGAAGCGGATCGGGATCTACGGTGGCAGCTACGGCGGCTTCATCACGTTGATGGCTATGTTCACGCAACCTGATGTGTTCGCCGCCGGCGCTGCGCTTCGCCCGGTAACCGACTGGGCTCACTACAATCAGGGATACACCTCGAACATCCTGAACAGCCCGCAGAGCGATCCGGAAGCGTATCGCCGCTCCTCTCCCATTCACTTCGCAGAAGGGCTGAAAGGTCCGCTGCTGATTCTGCACGGAATGGTTGATGTGAACGTCCACTTTCAGGACAGCGTCCGTCTCGCGCAGAAACTGATCGAACTCAGAAAGGAAAACTGGGAACTGGCAGCGTATCCCGCCGAAGACCATGCCTTCGTAGAACCAGCCAGCTGGGCCGACGAGTACAAGAGGATACTCAAGCTCTTCGAAACCAACCTGAAGTAGATTGGATTCGAAGCCGCGTGATGAAACGGGGCCATCTGCTTCGTTGTCGCGTCGAGCCGCC
>JBKJUK010000373.1:0-10072 GCA_046590705.1 Thermoanaerobaculia bacterium | reverse complement strand
GGGGGCCGGGGGCCGGGGGCCGGAGTAGAAACGTGGCAAGTGCGGCTGACTCTGCGTTCCACACCGCGCGAACTTCATCACCCACGTCGCGCCGACCGGAGATTCCTCTTCGCATTCCGTGCTGCGGGAGCATTGACGATCGCGAGCCTCATCGGAATGGCGTGCGTAGCGTAGTGAGCGGGCCGGGAGCGGGAGAAGAAGCGTTTTCTGCGATTGCTTCTGCCTTTACCCCGGCCCCTGGCCCCCTGACCCCGGCCAGCTACTAACTGCCCCATGTGATACAACCGCTCTGTTGAAAAGCACTCTCCGACTCGTCATAGGCCTCGTCGCAATGGCGCTGCTGCTCTACTTCTTTCTGCGTAGCAGCAATCCCCGCAGAGTCCTGGAAGTGGTGAAAGAGATGAACCCGGCCTGGTTCGTGGCGGCACTGGCGACGAACTTCGCCGCGCTCTTTCTCCGAGCTGCGCGGTGGCGGATCATCCTGCGCCCCGACGATCCACCGGCGCTTTATCCGACGTTCTTTGCGACTGCAATCGGCTTCATGTCCTCGGCGATTCTGCCGATCCGGGCCGGCGACGTGGTGCGGCCTGCGCTGCTCAGCCGGCGGACCGACATTCGATTCTCCACTGCATTGGGAACGGTCCTCACCGAGCGAGTCCTCGATCTGCTTTCGATCCTCGGTCTGTTTGTTACGTTCGTGCTGACCTCCGGGCGGTCAATGCTGGCAGATCCTGCGCTCGGCAGGAAGGCCACGGCCGTGAGGACGGCAGCAGTCGTCGGCGGCACAATCTTCCTGCTGATGACACTGTTCGTCATCCTTCTGTACTTCTTCCATCCAAAAGTAAGGGTCCTTCATACCTGGCTTGGGCGCGCCGTACCCGAGCGATTCCGATCGGGTTGGATGAGTTTCTTCGACTCGTTCGTGGCCTCTCTGTCCATCGTGCACAACGGTTCTGCGCTCGCACGGGTGCTGCTCTTCACCGCGATGATCTGGCTCTGTCTGACCGGGCAGTTTTATCTGCTGATGCTGGCTGTAGGCCATCCGCTACCATTCTCGGCCGGCTTCTTCGTCACCGGGATCACCATCCTCGGACTGTCGATTCCGACGCCGGGTGGCGTAGGTGGTTTCCACAAGGCCTGTCAGATCGCGCTGACCAATTTCTACCACTTCGATGTCGACACTTCAGTCGTCGTTGCGATCGCCTTTCACATCGTCGGGACACTTCCGGTAGTAGTGGCTGGCCTGTGGCTACTGGCGCGTGAGGGCATAGGCCTGAAGCAACTCACGCAGATTGGCGAAAAAGTCGAAGAATGATATAGAGGCGGCATCGTGCTGTGTCGTTCGGCAGGGCCGCTTCAAACGCCTTGCCGAGGCACACTTTACTAAGTTATGCGCTGCCCTTTCTGCGGCTTCAATGAAGACCGCGTCGTAGATTCGCGTGAGAGCAAGGAAGGCGATGTCATCCGTCGTCGCCGGCAGTGCGTCAGCTGTGATCGCCGGTTCACCAGCTACGAGAAGATCGAATCCATTCCCTTTCAGATCGTCAAACGTGACGAGAGCCGTGAGCCTTACGATCGGGACAAGCTCATGCGCGGTTTACAGGTCGCGTGCAGGAAGCGCCCCATCCCCACCGTGACCATCGAGCGCATCGCCGATGAGATCGAAGCGGCGATGAGCGAATCATCCGAGCGTGAGATTTCCAGTCGCGATCTCGGCAATCTGGTGATGGATCAGCTGCGCAACCTCGATCAGGTTGCCTATGTTCGCTTTGCGTCGGTCCATCGGCGCTTTCAGGATGTCGAAGAGTTCGCCCGCGAACTCCATCAACTCAAGGACGAGAATCGATGATCGACATCGAGTTCCGGGCGCTGCCGGTTCAAGAATCCATTTTGCAGTGTCACGTTTTTAATCAGCGATCTGCCCCGGCCCCCAGACCCCGGCCCCCGGCCGTCGTCAAGTCACACACGGGAACAGCCATTGCACTTCGAGAGGATCGGCCAATATGACTGAACCGAATGAACAGACCCGCGAAGACGCAATCAAGATCCCGGACGTACTCCCCGTACTTCCGCTGAAAGATCTCGTCATCTTCCCTTTCATCATCGTGCCGTTGTCGGTCTCTCGAGAAAAGTCGATCAATGCCGTCGATCAGGCGCTCGCCGAGAATCGGGTGATCATGCTGACGGCGCAGAAGGACTTTCAGAACGAGGACCCGGGCGAGGACGATCTTTATCGGCTCGGCACGGTAGCCATCATCATGCGGATGCTCAAGCTGCCTGACGGGCGCATTCGTATTCTGGTTCAGGGTCTTTCCCGCGCGCGCATCGATTACTTCATTCAGACCGCTCCCTTCTTCAAGGCCAAGATCACCAGGATCGACGAGCCGGCAGTGAAGGATCGCACTCTGGAAACCGAGGCACTGATTCGTTCGGTCAAGCAGAACCTCGATCGTTCGGTCGCTCTGGGCAAGAACATTTCGCCCGAGGTCATGGTCATTGCCGCGAACCTCGATGATCCGGCGCGACTGACCGATCTGGCGGCGTCAAATCTCGACTTGAAACTCGAAGAATCGCAGAACGTTCTGGAGACGATTGATCCGGTCGAGAGACTCAAGAAGGTGAACGAGATGCTCGTTCGCGAGATCAACGTGCTCACCATGCAGCAGGAGATCTCCACCGCCGCGCAAGGGGAGATGAACAAGAGTCAGCGCGAGTATTTCCTCCGCCAGCAGCTCAAGGCCATTCAGTCCGAACTGGGTGAGGGTGAGGATGTAGCAGAAGACGTCGAGAATTACCGGAAGAAGATCGAAGAGAAGTCGATTCCGCAGGAAGCGAAGGAGGAGGTCGAGAAGCAGATCAAGCGTCTCGAGCGCTCACATCCCGACTCTGCGGAGACTTCCATCATCCGCACCTATCTCGATTGGATGACCGGACTGCCATGGGGTGTTATGTCGCAGGACAACCACGATCTCGGCAGAGCTCGTGAGATTCTCGACGAAGACCACTACGATCTCGAGAAGATCAAGGACCGTATCCTCGAGTACCTCGCTGTCAGGAAGTTGAAAGGCGACAAGATGAAGGGGCCCATTCTCTGCTTTGTCGGGCCTCCAGGAGTTGGTAAGACTTCGCTTGGCCGCTCCATTGCCCGTGCCCTCGACCGGAAATTCGTCCGTATTTCCCTCGGCGGTGTGCGCGACGAGGCCGAAGTGCGAGGCCATCGCAGAACCTACGTAGGAGCCTTGCCAGGCCGCATTGTTCAGGGCATCAACCAGGCCCAGACCGGTAACCCGGTCTTCATGCTCGACGAGGTCGACAAGATCGGCGCCGACTATCGCGGCGATCCATCTTCGGCGCTTCTGGAAGTGCTCGATCCGGAACAGAACTACTCATTCCGCGACCACTATCTCGGTGTGGCCTACGATCTTTCCAACGTCATGTTCATCGTGACCGCCAACGTCCTGGACACCATTCAACCGGCCTTTCTCGATCGCATGGAAGTGATCAGACTTTCGGGGTATACGGATGAAGAGAAAGTGATGATCGCCAAGCGTCACATCATCCCGAAACAGATGGACGAGAACGGCATCGCGACGACCGAGGTGGTCTGGACTGACACTGGAATCATGCGGGTGATCACCGGATACACGAAGGAAGCGGGTCTTCGTAATCTGGAGCGGGAGATCGGAACGATCTGCAGAAAGATCGCAGTGGAAGTGGCCAAGGGAATCTCGCAGCCGAGCTATCGCATCGCCGAGAACTCCATCGAAAAGTACCTCGGGGCCATGAAGCATTACGCCGAAGAACTACTCGAACGCGACCAGGTCGGCGTTGCGACCGGACTCGCCTGGACTGCGGTGGGCGGCGACATCCTCTTCATCGAGGCCATTGCTGTGCGTGGGAAGGGAAAACTTCAGCTCACGGGTCAGCTGGGCGAGGTCATGAAGGAGTCTGCTCAGGCCGCGCTGACGTACGCCCGTGCCCACGCGCAGGAACAGAACATTCCGCCAGATTTTTTCGAGACTCATGACATCCATATTCACGTTCCAGCCGGCGCGATACCGAAAGACGGGCCTTCTGCCGGTATCACCATCACCGCAGCGATCATCTCGGTGATTACCGGACGCCCGATCAAGCGGAACGTGGCCATGACCGGTGAAGTCACGCTGCGGGGCGAAGTTCTGCCGATCGGCGGAGTGAAAGAGAAAGTGCTGGCGGCGCGCGCAGCGAAGATCACCACGGTCATTCTCCCGAAACTGAACGAACGCGATCTGGTCGATGTTCCTGAGCCGATCAAGCGTGACATGCAGTTCTACTTCGTCGAGCATGTCGAAGACGTTCTCGGAATCGCGTTGCTCGAACCAGGAGCCGCGGAGCAGAAGACAGTGGAACGCTCCGGACGGGACGCTCATCCGCTGGCCGAACCGGAGCCTGTCAGACCAAGTGAGCCGGTGGTGATCAAGACATAACGCTCCGCTGCAGTGTGTGGAAGAGTGCAGAAAAGAAGTTGGTGGCCGAAGTTTTCAACTTCGGGCTTTCTCACCAATCCACTGCTACTGGACTCTCAGCGAAGATGTAGTTTCTGTTTGACTTACGGAGACCGAAGTTGAAAACTTCGGCCACCTGAATCCCAGGCAGCGCGTCACAGGCAGGATTGCCTGTGCTCCACTGTTACGTAGTTTTCCGCGATCCGACCATCCTCTGTACGGATGGCAGCATTGCCGCGGCGATGGCAATCTTAACCAGGTCCCCCGCCAGGAACGGAATCACACCGGTGAGGAATGCTTTCTCTGCCCCGAAGGTCATCACTGTGCTCAGCCAGGCCCAGCCGAACAGGTGATTCACCGAAAGTGCGGCAGCCATGGAAAGGGCGGTGGTAAGTACATTCTTCGTCCAGCCGCGATCTGCAGCGTAACCGGCAATCATTGCGCAGAACGGGAAAGCGTAGAGATATCCGGCCGTCGGTCCCAGCAACATTGCGATGCCACTCCGTCCCATCGAGAAGACCGGCGCTCCGCAGAGGCCTTCGAAGAGATAGAGCAACGCCGCAGCGAAGCCACGTCGAGCGCCGAGCGTCGCGCCGATGAGCAGGAGTGCGAGAGGCTGCAGGGTCATCGGGACCGGAGAGAAGGGGAGCGGAACGGCGACCTGCGCCGAGGCTGCCAGAACGAGAGAGGCGCCGATGACAACGGCTACGTTTTTGAGCCGGGAACCGTTCACGACGCGGTCAGTGATGATGGCGGGCAGGGTCAACGCTTTCAATTCGGACATTCTCAGCTCCATTCAAGTTCAATTCTTCACTCAGATTCGCATTCAAGGATACCTGATCGCGAGACGTTTGATCGTATTCTGTCGATCCAGAACTCGAGCGCTACAGCAGTAGAGAGGGCGGCATGCGAATTGATTCATCCCCGTCGAACCTGGAGGCGAATGTGATTCTGAGCGGCCGGCGTCTGGTGTTACTCGTTGTGGCTCTGCTGCCTGTGGCAGGTTGTGTCAAGCCGACCCCACTGAATGCCGTGAAAGCGGAAGCGATCATCCGCTCGCAGATGTTCTCTACGGAACCCGTCTACGCGGAGGTTCCGCAGAAGGTATGGTACGGACCGAAAGCACCCAAAGACGATTACGACGGGAAGGCGGTGAGTACGTTGCGTAAACTCGAGGCGCGCGGCCTGGTTACCGTCACCGAAGTGAATACTCCCGACGGCATGACCACCTTTCAGGCCAAAGCCACCAGGGCGGGCTTCAACGTCCTCGGCACGATGCCCAGCGCCCGTGGTGCAGTCTATCGCGCGCGTATCTGCACCAAGCGACTCGATGGGGTGAAGAATTTTCAGCCGCATCCGAACGATCCGCTCATTGGCCGGGCCGACGTAGTCTGGCACTACGACGAGCCGACGCCCCATTATGAAGCCTTCGATACGAAGATCAACAAACCGCTGAACAAGCCCTTTCTGTCCCTGGCATCTTTTTACTGGAATAAAGGAAGCTGGAAGTTCAACATCATCGTGAGGAAGGCTGAAGCGAATAGTTAGGTCTGTTCGTGGACAGCGGGCAGTTCCCTCTCCCCGTCGTGCAGCAGATAGCGCGCGATTCTGTTCGGGGAGAGGGTTAGGGAGAGGGGTAAACGTTGTGCGCCTGACGTCGGTACGCGCAATCAGTTGGAGAGGAGTGAGAGTACTTCCCCTCTCCCTGGCCCTCTCCCCGGAGACGAGCATCCCACGTGGCGCAGGTTTCCTCGGGGAGAGGGGATGACCGCGCGAGGGACTCACAATTGCGCTCCTAACAGGGACGATGAAGTACGCGCACGCCGGCCGCAGATGCGATCACTGCGTCCGTCGCTTCAGTACCGAAGAATCCTGTTTCGACCACTCCCGAGATCTCGAGCAATTGACGATGTAACTCGGCGACGTCAATGAGTACCGGCACCCCGACGTCGATGATCAGGTGTCCTTCATCGGTTTCGAAGGGCGTACCGTCCTTCATCCGAAGCTCTGCGCGATCGGTCAGCGATGCCACGCGCAAGAGGGTCGACGCCAGTCCGAATCGAACGACTTCCACCGGTAGCTTTCCCCGGCCTAATCGGTCGACGAGTTTGCTCTCGTCGGCGATGACTACGAATCGATCGGCGGTCTGTTCGACGATCTTCTCGCGTAGCAGTGCGCCGCCAAGGCCTTTGATGAGACGCAGCTGGTGATCGATCTCGTCTGCGCCGTCGACAGCGAGATTGATTCGTGTCAAATCTCGTTGATCGAGTAAAGGAATTCCCGCGGAGACGGCCAGCGCCTCAGTGCGTCGCGATGTACAGATCGCCTGAATCTTGCGTAGCTCACCGGTGGAAAGTTTCGCTGCGAGCATCTTCACGAACTCTTCTGCCGTACTCCCGGTACCGAGTCCCAGCAGCATCCCGTTCTCGACGAACTCCAGTGCTGCCGTGGCAGCGGCGATCTTCATGGCCAGCTGTTCGCTCGGCGACATCAGCGTGCGCGTCTCGGACGCTTTGTATGCTGTCGCTCGTAGATCAACTTGAGACCTTTCAGCGTCAGCTCCGGATCGACCTCGTCGATGTACTCGCTTTCTCCGACCAGCAGGGAGGCCAGACCCCCGGTGGCGACGACTCGCCGCAATCCGGGAATTTCCTGTTTCATCCTTGAGAGGATTCCATCGACGAGTCCGAGGTATCCGAAGTAGATGCCTGATTGCATGCTAGAAACAGTGTTCGTTCCGATCAGGTTTGCGGGTCGCTTGATATCGACACGTGGAAGTCGGGCTGCTCGTGCGAACAGCGCCTCCGATGAAATCGTCAGACCCGGCGCGATGACCCCGCCTCGGTATTCTCCTGCAGCAGACACCAGATCGAATGTCGTAGCGGTGCCGAAATCGACGACCACGGTCGGACCTCCGAAGAGATCGAACGCGGCGACGGCATTGACGATGCGGTCTGCGCCCACTTCAAGCGGATTTTCAGTCTGAATCGACAGTCCGGTTTTGATCCCGGGCTCGACGAACAGCGCATCGACGTTGAAATACTTGGAGATCATCTCGGCGATGACGCCGTTGAGTGGCGGCACGACCGAGGCTACGATCGCTCCGTCGAGCGGTTCAGCGAAGACGCTTCGTATCAACTGCCTAGCCACGATTCCGTACTCGTCGGCAGTGCGATCGCGCGCGGTGGCCAGACGCCACGAGGTAACGAGCTGCGCCCCGCTGTAGATTCCGAGCACGATGTTGGTGTTCCCCACATCGACGACCAGCAGGGCATGGCTGTTTCCTGACGCTTTTGCTTTCGTTTCCGACGTCATTCTTCGGCCACCGGGGTGGGCATTTCCAGGATGACATCCCCCGCTGCCACTGTGATGACTCCGGTTGAGGTACGAATCAGGGCATGACCGGAATCGTCGATGCCTTCCCAGGTCCCGGAAATCTGACGCTCGCCAATCACGGAAGAAATTCGTTCGCCTTTCTGATGGACGCTCGACTGACGCCACTGACGGATGATCTCATCTGGGGCAGGTGGAACCGCCAGCTTCTTGTCTAACATTTCAATGAAGGCGACCGTCGCCGTCGCGATCGAAGCGCCGCTCTCGGCATTCTCTTCCATCACTGAGGTGGCTTCAGGAACGGCTTCGCCGCCTGCTGCGACGATGTTGACCCCGATCCCGATGGCCGCGTAGATGACGTCGTCGTGGGTGCGGGCCTCGATGAGGATTCCCGCGATTTTCCTGCGGTTGACCAGAATGTCGTTCGGCCATTTGATGCGGGCCTCGATGCGGTAGGTCTCCTGCAGAAACTCTGCGACGGCGACCGCAACTTCGAGAGGCAGGACGGTGGCAGCAGAGACGGCGCGAGACAAGAGCAGCGTTGAGTAGATTCCCTCGCCGAAAGGCGAATGCCAGGTACGGGTCGCGCGTCCGCGGCCCTGCTTCTGTTCGCGGGCGATCACCATGGCTGAAGGAAGAGGTATCTCGTTTTCAATACACTCGTCGATCACCCGTCGGGCCAGAAGGTTGGTCGATGTGACCGTGCTCATCACCGCCAGAGATTCGATCATCCCCAGTCTGTCCACGAGTTCGCGTGTGTTGATGTAGCTCATGGGTTGGCCGGAGTGAGATTCTGCCGCAGCTTCTCGAGGCGCGAATTGAGGTCGAGCTCCTGCTTTCGGGCACCTTCTACGATGTGTGAGGGGGCGCGGCTCATGAAGTTCTGATCCTGCAGCCGTTTCACCACGCCTTCCATCTCGAGCTCGAGTTGTTCGATCTGCGCGCTGATGCGGGCCAGTTCTTCCGGAGTGATCACTTTCTCGGGGAACTCCACAGCGATCTCGAATCCGTCGACGGCGTCGCGATGCGTGCCGGCCGGGATCTCTCCGTTGATTGACAATTCGGTGAGGCGTGCCAGTTCCGTAAGCAGGTACGAATTCTGTTCGAAGAACCCGGCGTTCCGCTCGTCCTCGACTACTACATGGAGCTTGAATTTCTCTGACGGTTTGAAGCCACGCTCGACTCGAACGTTGCGGACGGTGGTGATGATCTGCTGCAACGTCTCGACGAAGCGTTCAGCTTCCGCATCTTCGAGAACCTCTTCGGCGATGGGGAAGGGCGCGACCATGATGGAGGGTTCTACGCCGCCGAGTTTCTGCCAGATCTCTTCCGTGATGAAGGGCATGAACGGATGCAGCAGGCGTAGTGAGCGATCCAGAACTTCGAGTAGGACCCGGCGCGCGCGTTCGATGTCTTCGTCGTTGCCGTGGCGTCCCAGAAGAACGGGCTTGGCCATCTCGATGTACCAGTCACAGAACTCGTGCCAGAAGAACTTGTAGATCTGGTTCGACGCTTCGTCGAAGCGGAAGTTCGACAGAGCGCGATTGACCTCGGCAGTCGTGGTGTTGAGCCGGGAGAGAATCCAGCGTTCGACGATCTTCAGATCTTCGCGGGTGATACTCGACGATGACTCGAGATCAGTGTCGATGTGCATCAGCGCAAATCGTGATGCATTCCAGATCTTGTTGGCGAAGGCGGCATAGCCCTGCATCCGATTCCGCGCGAGCGGAATGTCGCGACCGGAAGTGAGAATGGCCAGGGTGAAGCGAACCGCATCTGCGCCGAATTCGTCAATCACCTCCAGCGGGTCGATGACGTTGCCTTTCGACTTCGACATCTTCTGCCCGAACTCGTCGCGTACCAGTCCATTGAGAAACACTGCGCTGAATGGCGGCTGCCCGGTGAAGCGCATGCCCATCATGATCATGCGCGCGACCCAGAAAAAGAGGATGTCGAAGCCTGTGACCAGTGTGTCGGTGGGATAGAAAGTTTTCAGGTCCTCTGTCTTCTCCGGCCAGCCCAGCGTGGAGAACGGCCAGAGCGCAGAAGAGAACCAGGTGTCGAGCACGTCGGTTTCCTGTCTCAGGCCGCCGCCGCATTTGCTGCAGGCGGCTGGAGTCTGCTCACTCACCATGATCTCGCCGCAGGCATCACAGTAGAACGCGGGGATTCGATGTCCCCACCAGAGTTGCCGCGAGATGCACCAGTCGTGGATGTTCTCCATCCAGTTGAAGTAGGTTGCTTCCCATAACTGC
>JBKJUK010000166.1:0-4182 GCA_046590705.1 Thermoanaerobaculia bacterium | reverse complement strand
CCTCGTTGACATGGGCGCGCTCACGAACTTCTGGTATCTCTTTCAGCCCCGCGAAGAAATCTACGGACTGATTGAGGCCTGCTGTGGAGCGCGGCTGCTCCCCTCCTACCTTCGCGTGGGTGGTCTGGCCGTCGACGTTCCCGACGATTTCCTTCAGAAAGCGCAGAGCCTGGTCAACAGCATTCCGGGACACATCGACGAGGTGGACCGGCTGGTCACACGCAACAAGATCTTCATGGACCGCACCGTCGGGATTGGCCCTATCACTGCGGAGCAGGCGATCAACTACGGCTTCACCGGTCCCTGTCTTCGTGCCGCCGGCGTTCCGCACGACATCCGGAAGACCTCGCCTTACATTGGCTACGAGACCTACGACTTCGACATTCCCGTGGCCGAGGGCGGCGATACGTATGCGCGCTATCTGGTCCGGATGGAGGAGATGCGGCAGTCGCTGCGCATCCTGCAGCAGGCCATCGATCGCGGCCTCCCCGAGGGACCGGTCATCGTGGACGATCCGTATGTCGCCCTTCCGCCGAAAGAGAAGGTCTACAACGAGATGGAGTCATTGATTTATCACTTCAAACTGATCATGCATGGCATCCAGCCACCGGTGGGCGAAGCGTACGTCCCCGTCGAAGGTGGCAACGGCGAAATCGGTTTCTATGTGGTCTCGGACGGAACGAAGAATCCGTACAGAGTGCGCTGTCGTCCGGCATGCTTCGCGATCTATCAGGCATTCGTGCCGATGATCAGCGGGCAGACCATTCCCGATGCGATCGCCACACTCGGATCGCTCAACATTATTGCTGGTGAACTCGATCGTTAATCGCGCCGAAGGCGCATGGTGAGATGAAATGGGTGTAATCAGAATCAGACCGAAGAAGCTCTCGCTGGCGGAACGAACCTATCTTCCGCAGGTGATCTCCGGCATGTTGATCACGCTGCGTCACCTGACGCGCAATCTGTTCAATCTCAAGAAACTTCCGACGATCTCCTATCCCGAGATCAAGCGGATTTACTCGGAGCGCTTCCGCGGTCGTCACATACTGCTCACCCGCGACGACGGTACAACCCGCTGTGTGGCCTGCTACATGTGTTCGACGGCCTGCCCTGCCGAGTGCATCACCATTGAGGCGGGTGAAGATGTACGCACCCGCGAGAAGTTCCCTACCCGCTACGACATCGACCTTCTTCGCTGCGTCTTCTGCGGCTACTGCGTTGACGCATGTCCTGAGGACGCGATCTATATGACGCGCGACTATGAGATGGCCATCGATTCACGCGCCCGCTCCGTGGTTGGATTGCGCGATCTGGTAGTGCCTCCGAATTTTCCGGTCGAGCCGATGGGCTGGCGTCCCTATTACGGCACAATCAGGAAGGACGGCACCGCGGGTGGGACCGGTTACGGTCAGCCGCTGCGCGAGGCACCTTTCGCTGACGACGCACCGCCAAATCCTGACGTCTATCGCGGCGATTGAGCGCACAGCCTTCCCTTCCCTGAAACTGGTCGCGATCTCTCATGAAACCGTTAGAAACCACCGTGAAGGAAGTCATGCGCGATGCCATCCAGTCGGAAGTTTCGACGCGGGCCTGGTATCTGGCGATGGCCGAGCGCGCTTCGACTCCAGAGGCTGCGAAAAAGCTGCTGGATCTCGCCGACCGGGAGACGATTCACCGTGTGAAACTCGAGCGTCGTTACCGGGAGCTGGTCGGTGAAGAACCTGAGCAGCCTTTGCCAGCGACTGCGGAGCTCCCTGAGGACCTGATTGAAATCACGGTGAATCGCGCACTCAAGCTGGCGCTGGAGCATGAACGTGAATCAGAGAGCAACTTCCGCTTTCTGGCCGAGCGCGTCCCGAACACAGAACTTGGGCGGCTGTTCATGGAACTCGCCGAAATAGAATGGAAGCACAAGGTGGAAATCGAAGCCGATTACTACGCATCCGCACGCGACCCCGAACAGTTCCTGATCGATATTTAGATTCGGGCCGGAGGCCGGGGGCAGTGGAACGGGCCGGGGGCCGGAGTCGGGCGGTAGAGCACGCCTCAGATCTCCTGCTTCCCGAGCTTGATGTGCTGCTTCCAATCGTCCGAACCTTGCCACCTGACCCCCGACCCCGGCCCCCGGCCTGCCCCTATATAATCCCGCCATGTCCATTCTCAAAGTCGCCCGCCTCGGGCATCCCGTTCTCCGGCAGAAAGCTTCCGACGCTGATCCTTCGGACATCAGGAAAGGGAAGTTCAATACCCTCATCGACGACATGATGGAGACTATGGAAGCATATGAAGGAGTTGGCCTGGCCGGCCCGCAGGTTCATCTTCCTTTACGAGTCTTCGTCTATGCGGTGAGCGAGGCTGTCTCGCGGCGGCGGAAAGTTCCGGAGGCAACGTTTGGAGTTTTCTTCAATGCTTCGCTGGAGTTTGTCGGCAGCTCGAAAGTGGACGACTACGAAGGATGTCTCAGCGTTCCCTTCCTTGCCGGAAATGTAGCGAGATACAACAAACTGATTCTCCGCGGGCATAACCAGAAAGGCGAAGCTGTGGAACTGCCCATGGAAGGTTACACAGCCCGCATTTTCCAGCACGAAGTCGATCACACGCTGGGACACGTCTACCTCGACCGCATGGCCGATCTGAATACCTTGATGTACACCGTGGTGTTGTAGGCGTGGTCTGACTTCTCATTCAGCGTGGCTCGACACATGGAATCCCGCGGCCGGCTCAACGACGACACCGAGATGGGGTGTGGCACAGGCAATCCTGCCTGTGGCGCGGAGAAGTGAATTCCAACCCCGCTGCTTGATGTTTCCGGACGTGTCATCGGAGGCTTGCCATGGGAGCGACATTCCGGTCAAGCGGAACGAAATGCGCTTCGAAGTCAGTGGATCGCGCCACAGGCAGGATTGCCTGTGCCACACAACCGCGGCCCCTACCCGTTCGCCGTAGGAAACCTCAATCATTCGGACATGCCCGCCGCCGATCGCGCACATGATCTAATCGAATTCATGTCACCCGAGACATCGCCCCAGCCCGAGTCACCTTCGCTGCGATCCCCGCGACCAATCATTCGCAGGAGTCTGCTTCTGCTGAGCCTTCTACTTCTTCCATGCTGGGGCGCGAGTGTGGCCTGGAACAAGGGTCTCCGTTCCAACACGATCGATTTCTACCACCCATGGGTGGCCGCAATGGCGATCAAGGAGCCAGGTGTAGGCAATCTCTATCACAAGGAATGGTGGGGACCGATCGGAAGAGAATTCAGCCGGAGAGCGAACGTGGAAGGGACCTCGCCGCGACAGATCGCAGTCGCGAACTATCGTTCGACACTCGAGTTGTACTCGACTCCGTTCTTCTACTCAGTTTTCGCGCGGTTACCCAATCATTACGAAAGCGCTTTTCGCCTGTACCTCACCGTGTCACTGACCTGCCTGACTCTCTTTCTCGTGTACTGCGGATTGAGCGCGGGACATAGCGCCATCTCGCTGGCGCTATTGGCTACGACCGTTTTCGTGTCGTTCGAGCCGCTGAATTCGGAGTTGCGAGTAGCAGGTGTCAACCTGCTGCAACTCGGAGCGCTGGTGCTCTACTTTGCGGCGCGAATGAGTTCTCACAATGCGGTGAAGGGATACCTGCCCGGAGTCCTGCTGGCCCTGCTGATCTGCTTCAAGCCGAATCTCGCGGCAGTGGCTCCGCTGGCCGCCGTGCATGCCTGGAGACTGGACGGCTCCCGTATGCTGCTGAGAACACTCGCTGGCATGCTGGCCGGTGTGTCCGCGAGCCTGGTGGCGGTGACGGCGCACTTTGGAAGCTGGACGGCCTGGCTCGACTGGTACGACGTACTCTCGAAACTGCCCCCAGCTCTCGTGCCGTTGTCGCTGGGAAACTTCAGCATGACCGGTGGAATAGGCGCACCTCGATGGATGACTCTCCTGCTTGCCCTCGCACTTACCGCGGTGTTCGCCTGGCTTCTTTTCAGGCAGTCTCGTCCTCGACGAACGATGCGAGAAGAGATGCTGGTGGTGGGTGCAGGCATTCTGGTCTTTCTGCTGTCCTCACCTCTGGTGTGGGTTCACTATTTCATGCTCACTCTGGTGCTGTTTCTGCCGCTCCTCGCCGAGGGGCTTCATGGTTATCGAAACGACTCGCCGAAGTTTCTGTACCTGACTCTGCTGGCCTTCGCCCTGA
>JBKJUK010000105.1:0-3183 GCA_046590705.1 Thermoanaerobaculia bacterium | reverse complement strand
CGCATGGATTGGCTGGAACGAAGCGGTGCTGCGGCTCCGCGAGATCGCCGCGGCGCTCAAGCTACGCAGCAGCGGCTACATCTCGACGCTAGTGCGTGAATGCGACGAGCAGCTCGCGCGCGACAAACTGCTGCAGTCAATCGCCGCACGAGCCATCGACGCACTTCACCTCGCATAGCAACAGAGTCCGCTACTCGCAAACGGCAGCGCGAATGGCGGAGCTGCGTCGTCGACTCGGCAGCCTCATTCCCTTGACGCGAATCCTGGACGACCGCGCGCTTGGTGATGGTCGCGTATAGCGATTCACCGCTGAATGGCGTTGCCGAGCGTCGGCCACCGGCCGGGCAACCGCGACGAGCAACTGACTTTTTCGCTT
The DNA here is from genome assembly GCA_046590705.1 of Thermoanaerobaculia bacterium. Classification (GTDB taxonomy): domain Bacteria; phylum Acidobacteriota; class Thermoanaerobaculia; order Gp7-AA8; family Gp7-AA8; genus JBKJUK01. The sequence continues at coordinate 2,807 of JBKJUK010000105.1, read as the reverse complement.
TACAATCAACAACCATGGGCCTGACCCTCTACTTTCCTCTACTTTCCCCGCGTCGATCGCCCTCTCATCTGCACTGTTTTTACTCTTCAACATCGCACCAGTCCTACCGCCCTGAATCTACTCTAATTTCCTTCAGGTAACTGTCTCACTCGATGTTGACACACAGGGTGTGCTCGAAGCCGACCTGCTACGACGAATTGAAAGCATCCAACTCGGAATCCTTTTCGCGCAAGTTCGGACACTTCCCACGCGGCGCGGGACTCCCGGGTTGCCGCGGTGCGCCAACCCGGGAGTCAATCTTCACCCGTTCGGGACCGAGAGGGTGCTGGAAATGGATACGAGAATCGGGCGGATCCATCGTGAGACACGCTCGATGACGTTGCTTCGAACCGACGACGAGCGTGCTTCTGTTGAATTGTTGCGCGCCGCGAAAGCGGGCGAAGAAACGAGAAGGCAGAGAACGAACGTTGTTGCCCGGACGAAGTGCTTGTATCGCATGACTCTCCCGTTGCACGCGGCTACACGCCGTGCGCTGCTCATTAATCGATGGGAGGCCTCCCGCTTCAACATGAGGAGTGACGGCCGCGGCTATTCGGTAATCAATGCGAGTGAAACTTTTTTGAAAAATTTCGGTGGCCTGGGCGAACTGAGAGCGCACAGTCGCTGGCTCCGCAGTGGCGGCGCCTGCCGAATCGTGGGCAATCAGGTGACGGGACCAGCTTCGTCGACGCACACAGTCGAGAGAATTGCTGTCGAGATGCCCGGCGCAAACCTGAAGAGGAACAGGACGACGATGTTAGTTGAGCGGCAGGGAGGATCCTGTTTCCTGCTGTTCGCTCATGAGGAAGTCGCGAACGTACTGAACGATGCCTACATCCATCAAGCCGCCTGTGGCTGCGTCGCGAAGATGTGAGAGTACAACGGACGCACTCGAGGAGGTTCCAGCCGCGACGAAGGTTTCTGCCAGACGTCGGCAGACCGCAGTAGCTCGCTGCGTTTCGCCAGAGTTGAGCAGCGCCTCGGCGAGGTCCAGCTCGACGAAGGCAGCGTCCATGATCATGTCCAGAGCGAGAAAGTCATGCCGGCAACTTTCCAGCGCCGCAATCGCCTGTTCGTGGCTGGTCGGGAGAAGCATCCTGGCCTGGTTCCATCGCGCCCGTAACGCTTCCGTGGTCAGCCCGAGAGAAGAGAAAAGACCCTCGGCCAGAGCAAAAAAGGAGGCAGCTGCATCATTCTCACCGAGGGCCGTGCAACAGGCTGCGATGTTAAGCGCCAGGCGTGCGCGGATCTCACTGTTCGCCGGTCCCGTTCTGCTTTGAAACTGTGACTCGAAAAGTTCCCTGGCGTGCAGCACTGAACCTTGCTCGAAGAGAATGTTGCCCTGCATCAATAGAGCATCGTCGTAGCGTTCCCGGTCGCCGAACTCAATGAAGGTTTCAGCGCTGGTGTTGAGACATTGCCGGGCGCTGTCCAGCTGCTCCATCTTGAAGAGGACGACGCCTCGCACAAACTGCAGGATGGCGCGATCAAACCCCGCAGCCGCTTCATCGACGATCAAAGCGTCAGCGCGATCGAGAACTTCGAGTGACTCCCGATAACGTCCCAGATGTCGCAGTGCATTGGCGCTCTCCTTGAGCGCGTGGACGTTGGTGAGTTTCAGCAGAAGAGGCGGATAACCCTGGGTCCGAAGCCTGGATCCGATCTCGAGTGCCACCTGCGCCAGCTGCTGCGCATAGTGAGGGTCCCGGTCGAGTTGCCGGTGAGCCTCGGCGATGATGAATTCCACTGAGCCGAGGGTTTGAGCTTCAGGAATCTGCACGAGCGATTCTGCCCCCCCTGCCTTTGAGAGCCGCAGGGGCAGATGGCTCTCGGCAAATTTGCGCTCCAGACGAATCTGCTCATGTAACTGCACGAGCGTGTTCTTCGCTTCGGAGAACTTTGCTCCAGCAGTGTTCCACGCGACGGGATCGCTCATACTTGCGCTGAAGCGCTTCACCTTATCTAACTGTTCGGTACAGTCCAGACACTCGAGTAGATGCCCGGCGATCCATTCGCGCACCGTAGGCTCGAAGTCCAGCAGCTTTTCGGCGTAATCGAGGAGCTGATCCTCATCCGGATGATTCATTGGCCTATCCCCTCGAGACGCTCGTATGCGGTGCGAGCGTGCTGCCTGCAGCGGTGAAGCATGGTCTTTACGTATTCGGTGGACGTCGACAGCGTGACGGCTAGTTCTGCGAGCGAGTATCCCTGCACATAATGGCACTTCAGTACACCCCGGCATCGATCGTCCAGCTTAGCAAGGACGCGACGAAGGTCATGCAGAAGAATGAATTGCCGTTCCACCGCTTTCGGGTCGATGGCTTCCTCCCTCTCAGTATCAGAGGAAGAACGGCTCTGAATTCTCCAGTAATGTTTACTGCTGTTACACGCAGCGCCTATGAGCCACTTTTTACGATCCTGAATTCGTTCGCGATGAATCAGTAAATCGAGAAAGATCTCCTGGATGATATTTTCGGCGTCGGTTGGTGGAATGCGATATTTCGCACAGACCACGTAGCGCAGAAGTGGCTGCAGGCTTTCATATGTTTCCTCAACTGATCCTGTGCTTTCGTTTTCCGCCAACGGGAACCTTCTTCTGCGACAGAACATCCGCAGTGCAGAGACGATAACAGGTCAGCGGCGCTGAATATTTTTTTCCATTTCGGGGTAGGTTTTTCCTCCTTTGCGACACTCTGATCTTGAGGAAAGGAGGAGAAACGGATGTCGAATGATCAGCCAGGGATGGAGGCGTCCGAAGAGGATCACAC
>JBKJUK010000398.1:0-2739 GCA_046590705.1 Thermoanaerobaculia bacterium | reverse complement strand
CCGAACTGGTCGAACTCTACGAGCAGTTTCTCATTCGCGGGATCGATCGCACCGCACTCGCAGGTAGAAAAATCATTCTGGATACCGGACACGGGGCTGCCTACCGCATCGCACCTGACGCTTTTCGAAGACTCGGCGCTGAGATCGAAGTGATCAACGACGCCCCGAACGGAATCAACATCAACGAGAACGCCGGAGCACTGCATCCCGAGAAGCTGGCCGAGATTGTCGTGGCGCGTGGTGCCGAGTGGGGAGTGGCCTTCGATGGCGACGCGGACCGGGCCATTTTCGTCGATGACAAGGGAACCGTTCGGAATGGCGACGAGATCCTTTATCTCTGGGCCGACGATCTGGCCAGCAGTGGCCAGCTCACCGCCGACACCGTCGTGGCTACGGTGATGTCCAACCTCGGGTTCGAGAACAAGCTCAAGCAGCGGGGGATTCGTCTTCTGCGCGCCAACGTGGGGGACAAGTACGTCCTCGAATCAATGATCTCCAACGGCGCAATCCTCGGAGGCGAGCAGTCAGGGCATGTCATCGATCTGCGAACACACTCCACGGGCGACGGCATCCATACCGCTCTGGCCATGGCTCAGCTGCTCGGGCGCGGAGGCAGCCGGTTTTCCGAACGGGAAACGTTCACGCCGATGCCCCAGGTGCTCCTCAACGAGAGGGTGGCCTCGAAACCACCGCTCGACACTCTGCCCGTCACCCAGGCTGCCATCCGGCGATTTGAAGCAGATCTGGGAGACCGCGGTCGAATTCTGGTCCGCTACTCGGGCACAGAGAACATGGTTCGGGTGATGACTGAGGGCGAGGACGCCGTAAAGATCTCGGAGGTAGCGCGGCAACTGGTCGACACATTGAGGAGTGAGATCGGAGCTGCGTGATCATCCGCAGCCGCTGAATCTGCTTCAAAAGCCTGAATTCATTAGGTTATCCGACCTTCCGTTGTTATATTGCGCCATTCATTTTCCAGAGCCCTGAAAAATCCATGTCGAGGTCGTACATATGCCAGCGGTGAAGGGAAAGAAATCGTCCGTGAAGATTTCCAAAGGCGCAAAGCCTAAGGTCGCACTCAAAGCTGCTCCGAAAAAGTCGTCGAGCGCCGCGAAGAAAGGGAAGGCCGTGCAGAAGCGGACCGCACCCGCGAAGGCCGTGAAAATGGCCCCCGGAAAGAAGCCGGCTCCTGCTCCGAAGGGGAAGGTGAAGGTGGCTTCGAAAGCACCGGCCAGGAAAATGAAGGTGGCCGCGAAAGCGGTGCGCAAGACTAAAGTTGCGGCGCGCCCTAAAGCCGTGAAGAAGCCTATTGCCAAAGCCAAGAAATCAACGAAGCCGGCAGCGAAGAAACCTGCGGCCCGTGTGATCTCGAAATCGAAAGTAGCTCCGAAGAAGAAGACCACCGTCGCATCGAAGAAGAAGTCGGCGCCCGCCAAGAAGACTCAGGCCAGGCGCAGTGCGCTGCCGAAAAAAGTCACGACCGCCAAATCGAAGAAGGCAGCGGCACCGAAGAAGAAGATCACCAGGCCCGCTGCTCGAAATGTGAAAACGACCGCGAAGGCGAGCGCGAAGAAAACGCTGAAGCAGAACAAAGCGAAAGCTCCGAAGAAGATTCTGGCCAAGGGCAGGACCCAACCCAAAACGGCCAGGCAGAGCAAACCAGCAAAGCAGACCAAACCTGCGAAGCAGACCAAAGTTGCGAAGCAGACCAAACCTGCGAAGCAGACCAAACCTGTGAAGCTCTCGAAAGCCGCGGCGGGGAAGGCAGCAAAGTCGAAGCCTGTCGCCAAGGTGAGCGCACCAAAAAAAGCCACGATCAAGTCGGTCGTGAAAGACGTCGTCTCCACCATTGCAGCTGCAGCAGTCAGCGCGGTAGCGTCGGTCGCCCGGAAAGCGGATGCAAAGGCAGCAGCGGGAGTCGCGGTCAAAGAAGTTCCGCGGGCCGCAGCGTCGGCCACACCGGTAGCACCACGTCCTGCGGAGCCTGCACCGTCCGCGCGTGGTCGGAAGGCACGAACCCGTTTCAAACAGGAATCCGGACCGCTCGCGACCTGGATCTCCCAGGCACCTGAAGGAAGAAGGCCATCGTCCTTCATTCCTGCACCTCCGCGTGCAGAGTCGCCATTCTCTGTAGCCGCCCCGCCGGCCACGTCGGATCGCATCCTGCGTCCGGACGATCTCGTCGTTCCCCATGTGGCCCTTCGTACCTTTCCCATTCGCGTGGACATCGAGCAGAGTGCAGGTCGGACCTACGTGGTGCCGAACCCGGAAGAACTCTCCATCCGCGTTGGAGACGCACTCGAATGGGATTTCCGCTACCTTGGTGGCGCCGACGTCACCGTGAGCGAAGTTGCCATCGAATTTCAAGGTCCCTCACCCTTCGCTGAAGCGAAATTCAAGTCGCAGAAGCCTGGCAACAACCGGCCCCACCGCCAGCTGTCAGGCCCCGCCACGACCATCGGTTCAGGCGAAAGAATGGAATACGTGATCCGTTGTCGCGACATCCTCGGCAACGTCGCGGGAACCGCTCGCCCGGCCGTCACCGTGACGCCTCGCTGACTCTCCCTCATCAACACTCGGCCGCGGAGGACCATCTGGTCCATCGGTGCGGATAAGGGTGAGTACTACGCGCCCGGCACCGCGACATTCATGATCGTCCGCGCAGATGCGGTCGATCATGAATGTCGCGGTGCCGGGCGCGTAGTACTCACCCTTATACGCACCAATGGACCATCTGGT
>JBKJUK010000391.1:0-11743 GCA_046590705.1 Thermoanaerobaculia bacterium | reverse complement strand
GCCGTTGAACGCTTGGCCGGTGAGCGCTTCACTGCCGAGCGCTTCGCTGCCGGACGCTTTGCGGTCGAACGCTTTGCGGTCGAACGTTTCGCTGGTGAACGCTTCGCGGTCGAACGCTTGGCGCTGCTTACGCGTGACGCTACTGCGCGCTTTACGCTGCTCTTGCGGCTCGCTGATTTACGCGCGGGACTCTTCTTCGATGAACCTGTCGAACGTTTTGCAGATGACTTCTTTGCTGCTGAACCGGAGGACTTGCGGGACGAGGATTTCTTGCTGCTGGACTTCGCCGAACTCTTCTTGCTGCCCGAACTTTTCTTTGAGGTGGCCATGCATTCGTCTCCTTTTTTTTGTGCCTCGTTTCAATTGAACTACAAGGTCTGCTCACGATTGTACTGTTCTGTAGTGATCTGTCACCTTTTTTCCCTGACAGCGCGCAGGTGTCGATTGAAACTGTTGCGCGAAGAGCGCTCTGTTTCGACGCTCGAACGGTGCGCTGAAGAACACTGGAATCCCGCTTCCGTCTCGATCATCACTCCCTTCTCTCCCTCCTCTCGATCGATCGACTGCATGCCTGAATGCCAGTTGCGCGATTCCTGCGAGCAGTAGCTGAGTGCTCACTCGTACACAATGTGTGGCGATGAATCGCATTCGTCCAGGGCCTGTTCCGCCTGCTGCCCAAACGCATGCAGCTGTTTGTCAGAGACGAACGACCACTCGTCTGCATTTCTCGAAGAATTTTTCTGCTGGGCTAGGTTGATGCCTGCTCCGCATTCGGATCTTCGATGGCATCGTGTACGTACAGCATCCTGACCAGCAGAAGGGACACCGCGATGAGTGGCTCGGCAATGAGTATTCCGAGAAGACCGAACGCAACTCCCAGTGCACCGACGCCGATCAGCGTCAGTGCAGGAGGAACGTTTACGCGATTCTTGAGGAGCAGCGGCGTCACGACGTTTCCTTCGATCTGCTGGATCACCAGCCAGGCCAGGGCCACGTAGGCCGCCTTCTGCGGAGAATCGATCAGGGCTACACCGATGGCGGGAAGCGCGCTGAGGATTGGTCCGAAGAACGGGATGAACTCGAGCATGCCGGCAACAATAGCCAGGATCGCCGCTGCGCGAACCTGCAAGGCCAGAAGCACGCCGAAGGTGATGCCGCCGATTACCAGCATGGCCAGAATTCTGGCAACGAGCCACTGCCGCAGCACTTCGGCGACGCTCACGAGGACCTCTCGAGCGCGTGGCCGCGAGCGCACCGGAACGAGATGCATCAGACCTTTCCGATAGAGCTCAGGTTCGGAGGCGATGTAGATTGCCACGAACACCACCAGCAGCAACCCGGCCAGTACTGCAAAAGTGGACGAGAGGAAGGGCACGAGGTATCCCACCGCGTTGCTGAGTTGCGCGGCCAGCTGATCGCGAAGCGAGGTTGTTGAGCCGGCTGTTTTCGTTTCTGGCGTCGAAGCTTCGGAGTTCGATGCGCCGCTGCGGGATTCTCGTTGCTGCTCCGGAGCGGAAGCTTCGGGAGTGCTGGTCGTCGCTGCACTTCCGCTCGCACTGCCGGTAGCAGGTATGTTCTTGCCGCCCGAGGACTTTTCGAGAACTGCGGCCGCCTCCGGATTCCGTCCCAGCCACTGCTCGATCTGATCGACGGCTCTCGGCAGTCGCTCGCGTAACTCATTCGACTGCGCACGTATGGCGGGTGCTGCCAGCTTCCCTGCAAGTGCCAGGACTCCGAAGATCGAGAACACCAGCAGGGCCGCCCCGATCCCCCGTTTGATCCGAAACTTTCGGTGCAGAAAATCGACTGGTCTGATCAGCGCCAGTCCGAAGATGATTCCAAGACCAGAGACTAGAAAGACCGAGCGCGCTACCCAGAGAAACCTGATGCCGACGAGAACGGCGAAGAAGATGATTGCGGCGCGGAGCAGCCTGCTGCTTTTCCACCCCTCGTGAGGTCTCTCGTCGATTTGTTCCGGCATGTTGGAAATGCTCAGCAAGGAAAGTGCCGTATAAGCAGTAGCGAGTAGCCGGTATCAGCAGCCGCCAGTAGCCAGTAGCCAGTAATGCGGTGCGCTGCAGTTGTGTCGGAGCGGCGTGTGGTGCCTTTTCCGCCAGCACTCTCAACTGCTATCGTGCTCCGCATCGGTAGTCCACGCCAGGAAGCGCTGCGTGCGAAGGAGAAGCATTTGAAAAGCATGATGAGATTGATGACCGCTGTCGCTCTGGTTTGCGGAGGTTCCCTTATGGTGTCAGCTGAAGGCGCAACGCTCAATGAGCGCGTGATCGCAGAAGCGAAGAAAGTTGAATCTGACGTGATCCGGTGGAGGCGGGACTTTCACCAGAATCCTGAACTCGGAAATCGCGAAACCCGTACAGCCAAGATCGTTGCAGAACATCTTCGTTCGCTTGGAATGGAAGTTCGCGAGGGCGTGGCCCACACCGGTGTAGTCGGAGTGCTGAAGGGTGGGAAGCCTGGACCGGTCGTGGCCCTGCGCGCAGACATGGATGCTCTTCCCGTTCGCGAAGAAGTGGATGTTCCCTTCGCATCGAAGGTCCGCACCACCTACAACGGAATGGAAGTAGGGGTGATGCATGCCTGCGGACATGACGCGCATGTGGCCATCCTGATGGGAGTGGCGCGGGTGCTTTCATCGATGCGCGAACAGATTCCTGGGACCGTGAAATTCATTTTCCAGCCCGCCGAAGAGGGTGCACCTGCCGGTGAAGAGGGCGGCGCTGAAATGATGGTGAAGGAGAAAGCGCTCGAGAACCCGCGGCCCGCTGCGATCTTCGCGCTGCACGTGACCTCCCGTTATGAGGTTGGAACAATCAACTACAGGCCGGGCAGTCTTCTGGCAGCCGTCGACAGCCTTCGCATCGTTGTCCGAGGCCGGCAGACGCATGGTGCCTATCCCTGGACTGGCGTCGATCCCATCGTTTCCGCCGCACAGATCGTGCTTGGCCTGCAGTCGATCGTAAGCCGGCAGTTGGATCTGACCGTGGCACCAGCGGTCGTGACCATCGGGATGATTCGTGGTGGAGTGCGAAACAACATCATTCCTGACGAGGTTGAACTTGTCGGTACTCTTCGATCCCTCGATTCGAAGATGCGTGATCAGATTCACCTCCGCGTGAAAAAGACTGCTGAGATGATCGCGCAGAGTTCAGGAGCGACCGCGGAGGTCACCATCGATAAAGGCTATCCCATCACCTTCAACGATCCGTCGTTGACCAGCCGCATGGAGCCCACACTTCGACGTTCCGCAGGGAAGGGTCTCACGGTCGTGCCTGCCGTTCTGGGCGCGGAGGATTTCGCTTTCTTCCAGCAGAAGATCCCCGGATTCTTTTACTTCCTCGGGACTCGGCCTCTGAATGTGAAGCTCGAGGATGCAGCGGCGAACCATTCGCCCCGTTTCCTTGTCGACGAGAGTGGTCTGCTTCTGGGAATCGAATCGTTGTCGCAACTGGCAATTGATTATCTGGAAGGCAAGCCGGCCGCGAGCGGAGGGAAGAAATGAACGAGAGGGGCTGCACGGGTCTTGCTGTAAAAGCCTGTCTACGGTCCTGATGACGTTCATGCGAGTCAGGTGCAGTAGCCACAACTTGAATAACTGCGCCGAAGCCTGACACGAAACTGCAGTCGATCTTGTTCAGAGAGTAGCGGGGAGAAAACGATGATTGAAGGTGCGCGTCCCGGGACGATGAATCATGCCGATGCGGACGGCAGCCCATGGCCGGGCTCACTGACTGAGCGTGAGAGGTTGCTTTCGATCGGTGGCGCGTTGCTTCTGATGGTGGCAGGGGTACGCCGAAGCGGTCGGTCCGGTGCGCTGCTGGTCATGGCCGGAGGGCTTCTGCTTGGTCGTGGCGTAACCGGCTTCTGTCCTGTCTACGCAGCTTCAGGCAGGAGATCGCAACCTGAAGAGCTTTACGAGCACGGTCAGCAATTCGTTGCTGAAGTTCTGGTGAGGGCAACTCCGGCAGCCTGCTTCGCGTTCTGGAGAGAGCTCTCGAATCATCCGATGTTCAATCCCTCCATCGTCAGCGTCATCGAGCATGACCAGCGGCTCTCCACCTGGACCGCACGAAGCCGAGGCGACGTCCTGATCGAATGGACATCCCATGTCGTGAATGAAGTGAGCGACTCGTTGCTGGCCTGGGAGACCACTGATTCATCGGCGTTTCCGCATGCCGGGTCAGTTCACTTCATTGCAGTGCCAGGTACGCAGGACACGGTGGTGAAGCTGAACGTTCGCTTCGCTGCGCCCGCCGGCATCCTGGGTCGCGTGGCGCGTCGCATCACGGGAGACGACCCGGCCGCGCGCTTTCAGGAAGCGCTGCAGAATTTCAAGCAGCGATTGGAAGAATAGTCTTCGCGGACGGAGCTGTCACACCGAGCGGCGAGACCGCTTATCCGTCGTCTCACGGCGACTGAGAGAAAGAGACTGGATGAAGTCTCCGCGTCTCCTTTCAGCCCCGGCGGGGCGACATCGTCATAGCCCAGGCCGTGAGGCCTGGGACTGATTTGCTACATTTTCTCTCGTGAGCCCCGGCGGGGCGGTATCGCGACGTTAAAATCTAGCAAGTCCAACGCGGTGCATCGATCTTGGCGTGCACTGCTCGCGCACGGCCACTCGGCGACGCAGTGGAGAAAGCTCGATGCCGCCCCGCTGGGGCTCACGACATACGGAAGTGTCCCTCGTCCCAGGCCTCACGGCCTGGGCTACTCAATGCCGGGCCTCCGGCCCTTTGAGGCAGGCGGGAAATCTGATTCGTCCAACGATGCCTCTCTCGAAAAGGCCGGGTGCCTCGGACCAGGGCGGTCTCCACGTCTTCGCGACGAAACCCAGTGAGAAATGCGCGCGGACCTTTTGCGCAGATTCCTCAGTCGCAGTCGTATCTGCGCTCGCCATCGAGCACCGCGTGCCCCTTCGGAATGACGTTACCGATCCGCCGCGTCCTCAGTCGCGCGCGACTACTTCCCCGCTGCGAGTTCCTGCATTCGACCGATCACGAGTTCCAGTGTCTCTGGCCAGGGAACCCCGTCCAAAGTCGCCACCGTCTGCTGACCCGAGGCGCGCACGACGGTCAGCGTGTAGGTCATTCTGTCGCAGCAGGTATCGCGCGGAACGTAGCTCGGCTGCAACGTCCGGAACGCCGCCGAAGAGATGAGCGAACGGATGTTCGCAACCGCGCTGGCGTCGACCGTATGACGGAGATTCTTCGCTTCTCGTCCGCGGCTGACGACAGTGACCTCGCCACTGGGCAGCAGCCGAATGTCACGATCGATCGGAAGCAGGCCTCCTGTGACATTGAGAGTCACGCTCTCGAAGCCGTCGCGGCTCATCTCACCTTTCTCGTCAGACTGACTGGCGCAGGACGACAGGAGAGGCAAGAGGATCATTAGTGTGGCGACGTAGCTCCGATTCATGGCAAGTTCTCCTGGTTGCAACTATGTCATCACGGACTCGTAAAATGAAACAGGAGGCAGACATGGATCGCCATATCACCGTACTCGGAACTCTCTACATCGCATTCAGTGCCCTCACGCTGCTCTTTGCAGCGATCGTCTTCATCGCAGTCCTCGGAGGCGGGGTGTTGTCTGGTGACCGCGATGCCATGGCTGTTACCTCAATCGTGGCGACAGCGATTGCAGGTCTGCTCACCGTTCTCGCGCTCCCGGGCATCGTCGGTGGAATTGGACTGCTGCGTCGCAGACAGTGGGCGAGGGCCCTGGTCATGATCCTTGGGTTTCTCAATCTGCTGGCCGTTCCATTCGGAACGATTCTCGGCATTTATACGATCTGGGTTCTTCTGAAACCGGAAACGGAGTTGCTGTTTGCAACGCAGCAGTCTGCAGTCGTTCCGGTGTGATGCCGTTCGTCGGAGCACTGCTATAAGACGTTAGGTATGATTGAAGTAGAATTCTGCGCGTCGACTGAATGATCCTGGAAACATCGACCAGCGGCGCGCAGTTTCTTCCAGATCGGTGTCGTGCACTCCACCTTGCGTCAAAGCTATGCGAGGAAGGGAGTTGCGTTGGTCGTGGTTCAAGTGGTTCGAAACTTGCCCTTACCGCTGCCGTGAAGCTCTCCTTTACAACCGCTGCGGCGAGTTTCGTCGAACCTCGATTGAGTGCGAAACAGTGGCGGATCATCTGCTCCTGTCAGTCGCATGACGGATGGACTTCCAAGGTCTCGAGTGTCGCTCAGCGCCATCTCATTCGCGCCAGAAAATACTGCGGAACGCTTCTGGTGGGAGTACCAGTGGCGTTCTATGCTTCAGGAGCGCCGGGCCTGCCGACGTATCCGGTCACAGGACAGAAAGCGGTGGCGCTGAAGGTTCCTGTAAAGGCCATGGCGGTAGCGGCAAGGCCTGAAGCGCCGAAGTCGTGGCCAGCTCTGAAGCTGGTCACGGACCAGGTTCGAGAGGATTTCCTGAGACCACAGCGGAATGTCAGGGCACTTACGCTCGACGTAGTCAATGAGCAATTCTTCCGCACCGAGATTCCGTACGGCGCAATCATTTATCGCGAAGCGGTCCGCAACAACCTTTCGCCGGACCTGGTGGCGGCAGTCGTTCGCGCTGAATCAGACTTTCGCCCCGACCTGATCTCGCACCGGAATGCGCACGGACTCATGCAGGTGCTTCCTGAGACTGGTGCGCTGATGGGCGTATCCGATCTTTTGAAATCCCGAACAGAATGTGCGGGCAGGAACGAAGTATCTCCGTTATCTCAACCGCCGATTCAAGGGAGACCTTCGTCTGGTACTCGCGGCCTACAACGCCGGAGAGGGGAACGTTTCGAAGTACCGCGGAGTTCCGCCGTTTCCGGAGACGCAGCAGTATCTGAGACGAGTAGCCTCGTCACGACATCGTTATCAAAAGAGGATCCAGCAGCGGGTGAGCTACGCGCTGCGGACACTGGACGCCGAGGCGCGCTGAGGAAGCTGGGCGAGGGCCGGGGTCGGAGTGAAAGCCCGCGATTCCCGCGAGCACCGCGACGTCATTCCGATGAGCGCTGGATACTTGGGCGAGCTTGCGAGGTGTTACTGCGAAGAGGAATCTCCGGTCCGCGCAGACGCGGTCGTGCATTTTCTTCGTATCGCTGCGTACACCGAAAAATTCCGCTTTGCGGTTACCTCCAGGAGGTTCACGATCGTCTACTAAGACTTCGTTTTATAATCGGCTCGAGTATTTCGATCGAGGTTCCATGTCCCGGTTCGACCGTAGATTCAGCGCCGCCGTCGTTTTCGTTTTCCTGTTTGTCTTCTCGAGCCACGCTCAGTCATTCGGCATCGGGAATCCTCGGGTCACCAGCGTCTGGGTAGATCCCGAACGGGGCAGCGATACGAACTCAGGAGTTTCGCGAGTCGCCGCACTCCGCACGCTTACTGCCGCCTGGAATCGAATCCCTCGCGCGACACCCCTCGGGACCGGGGTGGAGGTTCTGATCACTGCGGGTCGCCTCGATCGTTCTGCGATACCGAACTACCTCGAAAGCCGATACGGAACGTTCAGCGCGCCGATCATCTTTCGCGCGGTCGACGGGCCTGGTTCAGTGGTGCTCGCGGGCGACCTGAACATCTTCGACGTGCGTTACCTGTACCTGATCGGTCTCACTGTCGATCCAGAGCCTGCAGGCGACGCATTTCACTGCGAGAAGTGCGATCACGTCCTTCTTCGAAACGTAAGGCTCAATGGAGGGAATCGTCAGGCCCACGAGACGCTGAAGATCAATCAGAGTCAATACATTTACATCGAGGATTCAGAACTAACCGGCGCAGACGACAACGTGATTGATTTCGTTGCGGTGCAGTTCGGTCATGTCGTTCGGAATCGTATTTCGAACGCGGGTGACTGGTGTATGTACGTGAAGGGTGGTTCAGCGCATCTGGAGATTTCAGGGAACGAGATCTCGCGATGCGGAACGGGCGGTTTCACCGCGGGACAGGGAACAGGACTTCAGTTTATGACCCCGCCCTGGATTCATTACGAGGCATACGACGTGCGCGTGACGAACAATGTCATCCACGATACCCAAGGCGCAGGCCTCGGCGTGAACGGCGGCTTCAATATTCTTCTCGCGCACAACACGCTCTACCGAACCGGTTCGCGCTCGCACATGATCGAGGTGGTCTACGGCAGCAGGTCCTGCGATGGCGTGGAGGGTGCCGCGGATCGAGCATTCTGTCGAACGTATCTCGAACTTGGTGGCTGGGGCACCACCAGGGTGGACGACGGAATCAACTATGTGCGTATCCCGAACCGGAACGTCTTCATCTACAACAACCTTCTGTTCAACCCGCCCGGATTCATCAGCCCTGCGCACCTCGTGGTTGCAGCGCCGTATTCCGGCGCATCACAAGACGGCTCGAATGTTCCTTCACCGGCAGTCGCGGCTGACAATCTGCGCATCGAGGGCAATCTGATTTTCAACGGGTTGCCCGGTCACGATTCAGGACTTGGGGCGGAGAGTGGATGCGCGCCGTCAAACAACAGCTGCAACGAGATGTTGTTGAACCTCCGCAACACCATCAACCGCTTCGAGCCTCGTCTGGTCGATCCCGCTGCCGGGAACTTTCGGCCGCAGACAGGCGCGCTGGCCGGCCACACTTCTGTACTGATCCCTGATTTCCCGTCTGGTGGTCTTCCTTCACGTCCAGTCCTACCCACATGTTGCCCGCTTTCGAACGCAGTTCGGGCCGATCGCGATGGCCGCCTGCGCGGAGTGTTGTCGACAGTCGGGGCATACCTCGACGGTATCGCGACGGCCATTCGACGTCGCGGCGCTCGCGGCTGAGTGCGGGCCGGGGGCCGGGGTGGTGGTGCCGGAGTGAAGGCGCGCGATCCCACAGCGTCATTGCGATGAGCACTGGATAGTTTGGAGAGCTTGCGTGATGAGAATGCGAAGAGGAATCTCCGTTCGGCGCCGCGAAGGTCGTGCTGTTTCACCACGTCTGCGCGGACCGGAGATTCCTCTTCGCATTCACAGGAGCGTGGAGCCTGCGCTCGCGCGGCTCATCGGAACGACGGTTCGTCGTGGTTGTCACGCCATTTTTTCGATCTCGGCAGTGATCTCTCTTGCTCCGGCATCAATCGATGTCAACCGCTTCGCAAAGGTCTCGATCTTGGTCGACTCCGCGGTGTAGAAGCGGGTGTAGGGTTCGAAGGCGCTGTTGACGTGCGCGATCATGCGGCCGATTTCCGTCGTCGATTCCCGGAGTAGCGCCTGCTTTAACTGCGTGCGTAATTCCTGAATGCGTTTTTCGAATTCGGCTTTGGCTTTGCTTCGCTTGTAAGGAAGAATCAGAAAGCTGGTGACCAGCAGCATGGTCGCTGCCGTCAGGCCGGTCACGTCGAGAGCCACGCTGCTGAAGGCTGAGGTGAGGAAGTACCCGAGGCCGAGCGCGCTGGCGCCGAGGCCGAAGGACTGGAAGACCCCCTGCATGGCCGAGTCGATGGTCTTTCTGCTCTCGATCTCCACGTTGTACGTTCCGATGCGACGTTCTGCCTCGGTACGCATGCGCGAGTAGACTTCGTCGCGGTTGTAGGCGAATTCACGCCCTACTTTTCCGATCATCCCCGCGGTCGAATTCGATTCACTTCCGCGATGAAACTCTTCGACCGTGTCGCGCCAGAGCTTCATGTTTTCTTTGACCAGCCAGTCCACTGACTCCTGAATGGTTCGGTCAATCGATCCCTGCCAGTCGTGAAAAACCTGTCGCTGAAACTCTTCGCGAAACTTCGCGCCGTCGCGCAGCAGCATGACGTGCTGGATCCTGATGTAGCGGTCCAGAAAGTCGACGCCCCGCCGCTCCATCTCCATCATCAGATTGTCGATTCTGACCACGAACTGACTGAAGTTCGCGGTGAGATCTCCCTCGGCCAGTCCCAGCTGTCCGTTGATGGTGTTGATGCGGGTCATGTCGGAAGTCAGGACTTCCCTGCGGGCCTGGATCATGGCGAATTGTTTCTTCGAGAGAGAGAGGATCGTGTCCAGCGGCGCCTGCAGTTTGATGCGGATCCGCTCCTTCTCCGAGAGCACTTTGAAGATGTAATCCTCGAATGCTTCGAAGCGGCTGCGTGACCAGTCGCGCGGCGTCAGTTCGCCGGTCTTCGAGGCCAGCGCCAGTTTTGCTGCCACCGGAAAAATCGTCGGTTCAAAATTGAAGATGGTCTTGATGTTGGTGCGGAGATACGCCAGCACCTGCTCGATCTCTTCTTCGCTTTTGATGTCGATCTTGTTTACCGCAAACACGACCTTCTTTCCCCACTCGCGGATGTACTCGAGAAACAGCTTCTCCGATTCGGAGAGAGGCCGGTCGATGGAGGTGACGAAGAGAATCAGATCAGCTCGTGGAATGAAGTCCTGCGTGATTTCCTGGTGACGCTTGACGATCGAATTCGTTCCAGGCGTGTCCACCAGAGTGATGTTGCGCAGAAATTCGACCGGGTAGTACTGCTCGTCGACGAAATCAGATCGCGACTTGATGGACGCTTCGTCGCCGAACCGGAGGATGGAGATGCGGTCGTCCACGGGGATCGGACCTTCGACACGGAGTTTCTGCCCGAAGAGCGCGTTGATCAGAGATGACTTGCCAGCGTTGAATTCACCGACGATGACGATGGTGAAGAGGTCCTGGAGTCCTGCCAGAAGATCCTCAACCCGGCGTCGGTCCTCGACCTGTTCGTTCTCCAGAACCTCGCGCAATTCGACGAGCAGTTCGCTCTCGCGGCGCAGGAGCGCGTGTGTCTTCGGGTCAACAATCGTGTCGAACAGTCCAGCCATGGCTCGTGCAGTATTCCGATGACGTGCCATGCGATCCCAGAGAGCCTGGCCTTGGGCTGGTGGGAGATCGAAGAGTGCCGCCGAGGCGGACCAGTAACGTCATTCCGAAGGAGCACGCCGCGCTCGGTATCTAACGTAGACAGGACGGCGACTGAGGAATCTACGAGCAAGGGTCGCGCTCATCATTCCCAGCGCAGTCCATGTGCGTAGATTCCTCGCACCCACCTCTGTCACCGCTTCTAATGAACGGGTTCGTGGCTCCACCGAGCTGCGGACGCGCTGCTGCGCGTCCCTACACCAGCAACGCCGACGGACCTTGGGTAGGGATGCGCAGCAGCGCGTCCGCAGCTCGGGGGGCGGGTCGCGCTCTTTGTGCAGCCAACCGCGTTCATTTTTTGAAACCGGCGTCACGCGCCGATTCCGCGCTCGGAATGACGGCGGTTCCTGCTGAAGCGCAGCGATCCTGTTTCTTTTCTCTCGGTCGCCGCGCAGCCGCGGTACTCCGCCTTGACAACGTCTTGGAGGTCGAATTAGAGTGATCTCACAAAACAAACCGACCAGTCGGAAAGCTTGAGAAAGGGTTACGCTGAGCTTGCTTATCCCCCTCCGTCTCCGACTCCAATAGAAATTGAAGCAGCACCGCTACGCAGGAGAGGCGAACGCATGAGCATAAATCCCGAAACGAATGCATCGAAGATGTCAGGACTTTTGAACCGCTTCGTCCTTGTCGCGCTGATCGCACTACCCGGCGTTCAGGTTTTTGCCCAGGAGACCGTACCCAAAACTCCTGCTGCGCAGGAGACGGTTCAGAAAGCAGGCGAGGAAATCGTCGTCACCGCGCGCAAGCGTGAAGAGAATCTTCAGGAAGTGCCTATCGCAGTATCCGTTGTGACCTCGGACCAACTCGAACAGGCCGCGACCGCCGACATTTCCGCACTGCAGGTGCAAG
>JBKJUK010000344.1:0-9823 GCA_046590705.1 Thermoanaerobaculia bacterium | reverse complement strand
CCAGTCGCGTCGCCTGCGACAATCAGGACGTGGACGCGATGTTCCTGCTCGGCGCTCCGATCAACAAGTACGATCTCAGCTACCTGAAGCGCTGCAGCAAGCCGAAACTCTTCATTCATGGATCGGATGACGATCATGGAGATTCGGACAGGCTCACGGCCCTGGTGGAGCAGTGCACCGAAGCGGAGTTGATCGTCGTGGCCAAGGCCGATCATTTCTTCACCAATCAACTCGAAGTCGTCGAAGCGACCATTCGAGATTGGGCCGGATCGATCCTGGACGCCGCTTAGATCGGCTCTGGCCACAGGAGTATCAGACGCGCTGCTGCGCGTCCGATACCCTGCCCTTGTACGAATCAGAACGTTGTGACGACACTCAGCCTGAACGAACGAGGCTCGACTGGATGTGTGTGAAAATCATCGACTCCCTCTGCAGGTTCACCCGGAAGACGCGAGGCGTAGTAGTAATCGATGTCGTTGGCGTCGGCATCAAAGACGTTACCGATGTCGAGGTTCAGTTTCAGACGCTGCGAGAAGGTGTAACCGATCCGGCCGTTGAAGGTCGAGGATGATTTCGAGCGGACCGAGTCGTCCTCGATCAGCGGACGTGGTCCGAAGTACCGGTAGCGAAGACTGCCTGAAAAGCTGCGAATGTCGATCACCGAAATGCCCGCGGATGCCACACCTTCGACCGCGCCCGGGATGCGATCGCCAGCAGGATCGTCATCACGGAACCTTGCACGTGAGTAGGCCAGATCGGCGTCGGCGACGAGGTTCGAGGTGATGTTGTAATAGCTCTCCAGTTCGATCCCCGATCGACGGCTGGGTCGGGAGGCTTCGGTAGTGCCGGCATCGCCGATGAAGAGCAACTCTGAATCGATATCGAGTCCCCACACGCCGCCAGCGATCATGAGACGGCTGAATGGTTTCGAGCGAACGCCGAGTTCCGCTCCGCGAGTCCGCACCAGAGGGTCGACACTCTCCACTGCGTCACCAGTCGAAGGATCGATGCGCTGGGTGGTGCCACGCCCGTCGTTGCTGTGGAAGCCGTACCCGTAGTTCGCATAGAACTCCGTGTTGCGGAACGGACCGGCAATGAGACTGAACTTCGGGCTGACCAGTGTCGCGTCACTCTTTCCGGAATTCAGTGGATTGTCAGAGGAAACGTCGAAACGGTAAGAGTCTGCGCGAAGGCCAACTACTGTGCGGATCCGACTGGACCATTGAATGCTGCTTTGACCAAAGATCGCGCCGCTGAGCTGGTCGACTACGTCCCCGCGAACAGTAGAAAGACGCTGGCGCGCGCGCGTTTTGTGAAGTGCTACATCGCCGATGTCGTCGCTTCGGACCTGCAGACCGATCACATTTTCTGCGGAGATCGAGCCCCACTGCGAAGTCTTGCGAAATGTTCCCTGGCCGCCGCCGATCTTGCGGTCGTCGACCTGTTCGAATTGGTCACCGTTCACGGGATCGTCGAGAAAGTAGGTGAAGTTCGAGAAGATATCGAGATACGAGTCGATGAAATACAGGCTGCCGTGTGCCAGCCAGCTGTTGCCGCCGGTCTGCCATTCGCTGGCGAGCGAGTAACGGTGTGCCTCCGCGCCGTCCGTTTCGTCGATCAGACCGAAGCGGGAGATGCTTCCGTCATCCACTGCACGTTGCGGAATCTGGTCCGTGGAGTTCCATTTTGCGTTGTAGCCGGCAGCCGAGATACTGAATCCGCCCCGCTGACCGCCCTGCGAATAGCGCACGATGCCGTTGAGCTTGCGGTAGTCGTCTCCTCGTACCCAGGGCCCGTCATTCTTTCCAACCTCCAGACCATAGAGCAGGTAGCCACTGCCGAGCGCAGGCGATCCGGCAAGCAGCAGCCGCGCATATCCGAAATCTCCACCTGTGAGTGAGACGATCGGTTTGTCCAGGATATTGGCGTAGTTCACATTCACCGCGCCAGCAGTTGCGAAGTCACCTTCGTCGGCGAAGTAAGGGCCTTTCTTGAACTGAATTCCACTGACCAGTTCCGGAATCAGAAAGTTCGCATCAGCCCATCCCTGACCATGCCCATGAGTCGGCAGATTGACCGGGGTACCGGCCACGGTGATGGCGAAGTCGGTGCCATGATCGAGATTGAAGCCGCGGAGGTAGTACTGGTTCGCTTTTCCCTCGCCGCTGTGCTGACTGATGATGACGCCTGGAATCGTTTCGAGCACATCACCGGGACGTCTCGAAGGTTGCCGTTCGATCTGGGCCGAAGTGACGACGCCGACCGTGCCACTGTCGGCGAAGCCGATGAGATCGTTCACTGGATCGTTCATGTCGGCGAGATTGCGGAAGGTAGTCTTCGCTGTCACCACCACGTCCGCAGACGTGGAGAGGAACAGGGTCTGCTGTAGTGAATCTGCTTTTGAGACGTCGATTCCTCGTTTGACAGAACTGGCGAAGTTCACCAGCGAGTAGGTCAGATCGATCGCAGGAGCGTCGACGTCGAGGCTCCAGCTTCCGTCAGTGTTCGTTGTTGTCACTGCTGTCTTCCCTGCGACGGTGCGCGCTTCAACGGTAACGCCTGGCAGTGACGCGCCGCTGGAATCGATCACACGGCCGCGCAGGACTGCGGCAGATGCGGAACCGATCGAGCAGGGAAGGATGAAAAGGAAGGCCGCGACGAATGCTGCGAGTTGGAATGAGGCCTGACTGGTGCGGCCAGGAACAGTTGCGAAATCCATGACTTCTCCGGTACTGAATGCCTCGGGCTTTCGCTCGAAGGCGCTGCTGCGGGTGTCGTTCGGAGAGTGGGGGAAGGCGAGGAGGGCTGGCGCTCGAAGGTTGATGCTCCTTCACGCCGATCCTAATACTTCAAAAGACCGGCTGCGGAATCTGTTCCTCGCACTCCGTCCCCAATCATCTCTGACCGACGGGAGATGAGTCAGCAGCCCGAGGGCGGTGCTCGACCGAAGGCGTCACCGGTGGTTGGGGACGTGCTCGGGAGCTGGTCGCCAGCGAGAAGAAACGGCGAGACGATTTCGCCCGGGGAGATCGCTGGCTCGAAGGTGATCGCGGCGTCGGCAATCAGCGCCAGGAAATGCGCGGCACTCCCCTCACCATGATCCGAAGGTGAAGAGTTTCGAGGGGTTGTACCTTCAGATCTCTGTTGGTGATGCTGGTGATGGTCGACGCCGCTTCGATGAAGCTTCTCGTGCTCAGTTTCGCCGCGCGAGGCGATGCCCTGGCGATCAGCGAGGATCTCTTCGATGTTCTCCGGCTGGAGCAGGGCAATTGCGTTTCCAAGGTGAACGTGAGGAAAGCTGTGCCTGACGACATGCAGCAGCGGCAGGCCGTAGATGCCAGCGAGGAACAGCGTCAGGGCCGCCAGAGAAGCCGGTCTCGATGATCCTTGTCTGAAGGCTCTCAACACAGTCTGCTTACGTGGCCGAACTCGAGGTGGATTTCATCTGCGGGTCGGCAGTGCAAGAATGGTGCGGGCCCGGAATTGTCGACTCGCGTACAATGGCGACGGATTGTACGTACCGGGCTGGAGCTTCGATGCTCGCCCCGCTGGAGACTTAGTGACACGCCGGATGCTCATCAACGCGCAGCAGGAAGAAGAGCTGCGCATCGCCATCGTTAACGATACCGCTCTCGAAAATTTTCAGATCGAAACGGCAGGACGCGACCTCAGACGAGGGAACATCTACCGCGGAATCGTCAGTAACATTCAACCGAGCCTCAATGCCGCCTTCATCAACTTCGGTGCGGAGAAGGACGGCTTTCTCTCGCTCAATGACATTGTCCCCGAGGCTTACCAGAAAGAGGTGAGTGGTGGTCGCCCTCGTATTCTTGACGTGCTGGAACGAGGGAAACCGATTCTGGTGCAGGTGTCGAAGGACGCTGAAGGGACCAAGGGCGCCGGTGTGACGACCAACGTCAGCCTCGCAGCCCGGTACCTGGTGCTCACCCCGTTTGACGACACCCGCGGAGTTTCCCGGAAAGTCGAAGACGAGGAACTGCGCAAGCAGCTTCGCGATCAGGTGGCCAAGCTGCAGGTACCGGACGGCGGCGGCTTCATCGTCCGCACCAATGCCATCGAGCAGACCAAGACCACGCTCACGAAAGATCATGGCGCGGTGCTGAGGCTCTGGAAAAAAATCCAGACCGAGTTCACGAAGGGCTCCGGCCCGAGACTTCTGCACAGCGATCAGGACATCATCATCCGGGTGCTTCGCGACTACCTCGACACTTCTGTCGAAGAAATTCTCATCGACGAAGACCACGCGTTCGACAAGGCCGGCGAATATATCCGGACCTTTATGCCACGCGGGAAGATGCGTCTGATCCGGTACAGCGACCGTCTCCCTCTTTTCGCGAAATACGATATCGACAAGCAGGTAGAGCGGATCTTCGAACGCACGCTGCCGCTGCCGAGCGGCGGCTCGATCGTGATCGATCGCACCGAGGCCCTGGTCGCCATCGACGTGAACTCCGGCCGGGCAACGCGCGCGGCCAATCAGGAAGAGACAGCGACGCAGACCAATGTCGAGGCGGCACGCGAGGTGGCCCGGCAGCTGCGCCTTCGAGATATCGGTGGTTTGATCGTCGTCGATTTCATCGACATGCGTGGCCAGAAGAATCGCACCAACGTAGAGAAGACGCTTCGCGATGCCATGAAGGGCGACAAGGCCCGCTTTACCGTAGGAAAAATCAGCGACAACGGCCTGGTGGAGATCAACCGGCAACGGATTCAGCAGGCCCTGAACCTTCGTACACACAGAGCCTGTCCGACCTGTGAAGGGACCGGTAGAATTGCCAGTCCGGAAATGGTCGGCTTGAACCTGCTCAGGAGAATTGAAGCGCGGGCAGCGCAGGGATCACTCGGTCAGGTACGCATTGCCTTGCACCCCGAACTGGCCGACGCCTTCCAGAATGGTCGCAGACAGCAGATCGCCGCGCTCGAACGTGAGTTCGATATTCGTGTGGAAGTGATCGCGTCTTCGAGCCTGCATCGCCCCGAACAGGAAATCGAGTGGACCAATCGAGGCGGTGCCGACGCCGTCCCACCGGTCGCCGTCGAGCATGCCCACAAGCCAAACCGTCCCCTCGGGCCTAACAGGAAGCAGAAGTCTGTGCCGCAGAACCACGTAGCTCCAGCACCGCCGAAGAGCGAGGTGGCAGCGCCTTCTTCGGTAGCGGCGCCCGAATCAGAGCTTGAAGGGCAGCACCCGGAAGGAAGCGGAGCGAAACGCAAACGACGCGGTCGGAGACGGAAGGGCCGTAATGGTGTGGCTGCGGTGGGTGAAACGACCGAGAGCGCGTCTCCCCATGATCAAGCAGACGATTCCGAGCCGGTGACGCATGAGACAGAGGAGTCGGAAGAGGCGCTGCAGGATGGCGTCGAGATTTCCTCAGATCATGAGGAAACTGCAGTCGAGGGTGAGGCAGCAGACGGCTCGCTTCCGAGGAAGAAACGTCGCCGTCGCGGTGGAAGGCGTCGTGGCGGTCGCGGCGGCGCGCATTCGTCTGAGGTCGAAGCGGCCATCAGCGAATCACCTCTGACGCCGGTACTCTGGGAGTTCGGCGATCAATTGCTCGAGCGTGGGCCTTCCAGTGAAGAACGGCCCGATCTTCCCTCCGGCAGTGCTGCAGTTGCAGAAACGAACGACGATCCGGCAGAACGAGAGTCAGAGGCCGCGGAAATTGTCGCACCCGACGAATCAGAAATTGCTGAGACAGACGAGATTGCCGCTGGTGACTCGGTCAAACCGACCCGCAAGCGCAAACCTCGTCCGCGCAGCCGGAAGAAGCCTGCAGCCGTGAAGGCCTCAGATGACGTCCAGACGGAGTTGTCGGAGCCAGATGATTCCGCTGCCTCGGATGTGGCAGCTGGGGAGCCTCAGGGTTCATGGGATTTCGGGGAGAGCGTAAGTAGTGCCGACGATGCCGAAGGCTCGAAGACGGCGGCCGCACCGCGTAAGCGCCGACCGCGTCGTCGCAGCCCGAAGCCCGAAGCTGGTACAGCAGCGAAAACTGACGGCGGGGATTTGGAAGAAAGCTGATTCGATTCGCTGTGGTCTCCTCCCTCCGGTTCCGGCCGCGTCATCAGGAACGTCATTCCGATGAGCCGCGTGGATCGGGCCTGACGCCGCGCTGACTGCGAAGAGGAATCTCCGGTCCGCGCAGATGTGGTGTGTCGGGGGGAACTCTCGCGGCGCGGAACGGAGATTCCTCTTCGCCCGTACACCTCGCATGGCTTGCTAGAGCGTGTAGTGCTCATCGGAATGACGTCACGCCCTGATCGCAGATGTCGGTGTGGCTAGAGCGTCCCGTGCTCATTGGAATGCCGTCGCGACGTAATCGCTGATGCCGTCGCTCCGGCCCCCGACCACGGCCCCCGGCCCGCATTTTCAGACATGGAACGCGGTTTGTATTCTCCCGCTCCTGTGAACCTATACGTACGCAAACTTCTCAGCTCCGGCACCATTCGTTTCAACGTCGCCCAGCGCGACGCCTCCGCCTCCGTCGGCGACCCTGGTTTCAGCACGGGTCCGCACGGTGAGTTCCTCCGCCATGGCACCGATGGACTCTATTTCCAGGAAGAGCGCTCGGCAGAAGAAACGGAGCGAAATCTGGCAGCGCGCCGTCCTAAGACCATCTGGGATCTGATCGGTACTGGCGAGGCCTCACTCAAATCGTACCTGTCGCTGGCTGCGATCATTTTCGGCATTCTGATCATTCTTCTGGGCATGGCTACGATCGCCGCGAAGGGTGCTGTCGGAGCGATATGGATCGTGCTGGGACTGATCATCATCGGCACTCCGCTGGTTCTGTCGGCACGCGAACGCAAGGTGATTCGTTCTCAGGAAGAGCAGCAGCGGATCGAAGTCGAGCAGATCCGTAAACGAAACGAGGAGATGATCGGCTCTTTCGCCGCACGACTGAATACTCTTCCCGACAACCACACGCCCGAGGCTCTGGCGGCGATGCGAACGGAACGCGCGCTGAAGGAGATTCCGTACGACGCAATTGCTCCGCTGGCCCGCAACACGGTCATCGATGTCGGACTGCGCGATCTGGCGGTGATTGATCAGATTGGGCCGGAAGGTCTTGCGAAGAGCATGGACGACACAGCCGCTTCAGTCGGGCTTTATCCCGATGACGCCATGCTGGTGAAGAAACAGTTCTACCAGAAACTGGTGTGGCATTTACTGGCCGACGACCGTCTGAATGCAGCTCACGAGCAGTTGCTGGCCTCCGTGCAAGCCGCGTTGGGCCTGGAGGATCGTCATATCGCCTCGGAAATCGAAGCGATCGAAGAGTTCCGAAAGCTGGATCTTCTGACACCAGCGAACCTCACTCAGGTGGAAGTACCGATCAAACTGAAGTTTCAGGAAGTCTGCTTCCATGCAACGTCAGGCTATCAGGCCCGTCGCGAGATTCAGAAGACCGTAGTCGACGACGAGACCATTCGCACGATGGTCTGGGCTCAGCGTGAACCGGTCAATATCTACGTGACCTCTCGACGGTTACTGCTCGTCACCGGGAAGAAGCAGACCGAACTCCAGTACGCTACGATCTTTGATCTTGAAACGGACGCAGACGACAAGGTCTTGTCCATCGTGGTCGATGGACAGAAAGTTCCTCACACGTTATGGCTGCCCGAACCGATTTTCTCAGGAAGCTCGATTCGGCTGGCCTCACTCAGACCGAGGAAGCCAGCCGGCTTCGTATAGGTTCATTGAGCGGCATTGATGAATTGATTCGGCGACTGGCGCTCTCGCCCTCGTCGGATCGCTCCGTTAATCAGTATTCTTCCGCGCTCGGCTCGGGGAGTGCGGCCTGTCGGACCCGCCGCGCGAACCTGCGTCGATATCTTCGATTCATGCAGGATTGCGGACCAGACGCTTTGATGATTGGAGAGGCCCCGAGTCATCGCGGTGGGAGGCTCACCGGCATTCCTTTTCTCAGCGAGACTCTGCTGTTGAGCGAGAATGAAGGGGGAAGCATATTCGGCCGGTCTCGCGGGTACTGCAGAGCGAAAAGCGAGGGTGGGTTGCCGTCGGCGAGCAAGCTCTCTACTGAGGCCAGTGCGACCATCGTTCGGTCAACGATCGGCTCGATCCGACCGCTGCCGCTTCTCTGGAACGCGTTTCCCTTTCATCCATTCGAATCTGGAAATCCTTTTTCGAATCGCACTCCGACTTCGGCTGAATTGAAATCGGGAGAGCCGTTCCTCACGCAACTTCTAAAGATTTTCCAGCCCAGTTTGATTCTGGCCGTCGGAAATCAAGCCGCGAAGTCTCTTACCGCTCTTGGGCTCGAGCATACAAAGGTCCGCCACCCCGCACAGGGTGGCAAACCAATGTTCGTGCAGGGCGTGCTGGAGATGCTGAAGAACGGAGAATGAACTGTAGGGGCGCGTTGCGCGCGCCCGCTCTCCCTTGCTTTTCTTTCTGATGCCGAGAGAGCGGGCGAGCGCAGCTCGCCCCTACACAATTCCCTTGCAAGTGCCAACGCGTGTGACGTTCAGGGCTTTCTTCGGATGGCGGGAACTTCCTGTTCGCGCACGAGCTTGTTCAGAGCGGGTAGATCGTTCTTCCAGATGTCCTCGAGTTTTGCGAGTTCCGCGTCGATTGCTGCTGTTAGTTCTCGCTTGACCTCTAGAGCTTGTGCGGTGGGTGCGAAATCGCCGAGGGAGACGGAGTCGGCAACCGCGGCCAGCTTGTCATTCAGACGAATGGGGTAGTTCAGCGGATCCTGCTCGCTCTTCAGTTTTGTCTGATACAGCGCTTCTTCGATTTTAGTCATTCCGGCGTCGAGCGCCTTGGCAGAGTCGACGATCGATTTCTGGGCTGGATCGCTCGCGCGCTTTCTCAACTCCGACAGTTGCTTGCGCACCTCGCGGATGGCAATGATCTGGCGATGTACCTCGGTGAGCTTTCCGTTCACTTCCAGTAGAAAATCGTACTGCGCCTGAAGATCGGCGGCCGAAGTAGAAGACCGCTGGTCGGTCGTGAGCGTGAAAGGAACTTCTTTCGTTTCGTCGCCCACCTTGAGTCGCACCTTGTACGAACCGGGTGGAACGCGGGGGCCGTCCGTGCCGCCACCCCAGAGGATCATGCCGTCGAACTTCTTGGCCTGCGGCATGCGCAGATTCCAGACGTATCGATTGAGTCCTCTTTCCAAATCGGGGAGTTTGTTTGCTTCCTCTTCTTTCTTTTCTTCGGCAGTCTTGTCGTCCTTCTCGGTACTTCCTCCCATGTTCTTCTCTTTGTCTCCGCCCTCGCTCTTCACGGATTCGGCCGTTGTCTCCTTCACTGGCTTCTCGATCTGCGCTGTGGTTATGGCGGCGGTTCGTTTCTCTGCCGGCGCCTGCTCCGCTTTCAATTCTCCGGTGAGTTCGCGGATGACAGTCCCGTCCTCTCGAAGAAAGGTCATTGAGACTTTTGTGTCCGGAGGAAGATTCTTGCCGAGCAGGAAGTCGACGTTCAGCCCCGGCAGCGGATTCGTCCCTTCGAAGGTCGGAACACGGCGCGCCGACGCAGCCTGAACTCTTGGCGTGATTTTCGGAGCGAAGAGGAATGCTTTGCTGTCAGCAACTTCACGTTTCCATTGATGAAGAGGAGTTAGATCGTCGAGGATCCAGAAACCGCGACCCTGGGTCGATGCCACCAGATCTCCATTCTTCAGTTGTAAATCCGTGATCGGAACGATGGGAAGCTTCAACTGCAGCGGCTGCCAGTTCGCCCCATCGTCGAAGGAGACGTACACGCCGCGCTCGGTCCCCGCGTACAGAAGACCAGCACGTGCGGGATCGGCACGAATCACTCGGGTGAAAT
>JBKJUK010000301.1:0-7856 GCA_046590705.1 Thermoanaerobaculia bacterium | reverse complement strand
GCGTACATCGTTTGCGGTTCTCGAACTGGTGCGAAGTGTGTTTCCGGCCCTGCTCGGACTCGTGATCGCATACTGTGCATCGTGGCCGCCCCGCTCACGCGAAGTCATCTGCCTCTTTCTGGTCGGCGTCGCAGTATTCCTGCTCTACCTGCCTGTGCATATTGAGCCGCGCTTTGTCGCTGCAGCGATCTGTCTGATGGTTCTGCCGTCCGCTGCTGCTCTGCGACTTGACCGGAGCGACACCCGCGGCGTGGTCGCGAATCTGGGGCTCGTACTTGCAGCTTCGTTTCTTTTTGCCACGCCAGTCAACGACATCATTGCGATGCGGATGTCTTCAGGGATTAAAGGGAACGATGTACGTCAGATTACTGCGCTGCTGGCGCGAAATGGCTTCGGGAGCGGAAGCCAGGTGGCTGTGATCGGCGACTCGATGAGTGCTGCCTATTGGGCACGTCTTGCGAACGTTCGAATTGTTGCGGAGGTCCCGAAGCGTGACCTGGGGGCGCTGGTCTCCGCGAACCCGCAGCGGCAAGCCGCGATCCTTGGTCACTTTGGCCGTGCTGGAGCAGACGCGGTAGTCGCCGACCCGGGCGTGAAGATGAAGGCGGGTTCCTGGACGGTGGCCACCGACAGCGGCCACTCGTTTCTGGATCTGAGGCGATCCGATCAGACAGCGTCAAACGCCTCGGCACTTGCCGGCGTTCGTAACAGAAGCACAGTCTTCGCGACTCACCACACAAAGTAATACCGCGCCAGCACTGCATACGTCGAACCGATCAGAATCGCTGTCGAGCAGCAGATCAACAGCAGCGCATGACCATGAGAAGTGCGTGCCGCGGCAGTTGCGCTCGGGCGCGTGATCGCGAAAGCGAGCAGCGGTGAGAGCGGTATGAAGTAACGGCCTTGTACTCCGTCGATCAGCGGGGCCTCGACGCGATTCCATGTAAGGTAAATCGTCAGGAACACGAGCAGGGCCGACATGGCGAATGTCACGACCAGCATCAGGCGTTGCGCGCCGTTGAGGGGTGACCTTTCTACTCTGCAGGCGTAAAGGATGAGGACGTAGAAGCCGAGCAGAATAGGGGCGGGGAGATGCACATCCATCCACCCGAGTTTGCCGACCAGTTCCTCGAAATACCGAGGACTGTAATCAATCCATGTGCGACCCAGCACATTCGCGAAGGCGAGGGGATTACGCACGATTCCCCAGAACTGCTGTGTTGGTGAGATGAGCATGTTCTCGAGCGGACGTGCGCTCCACCACGAAGCCGCCGACAGGGCGGCGACGATCGTTCCTGCGTACAGAGTCAGCGCGGCAGCGGAAGTTCGCGCGCGTCGAAGCGGGACGAGCAGGGGTAGCAGCAGGATGAGAGTTGGTTTACAGAGCGCGAATACGGCCCCGCTCACCGGAAGGTGAACAGAGGCTGGATTAAACCTGCCCTCGAGTTTGAACCAGGAACGAACAGACATCGAAAACAGCAGGAACGCTGAGGCAATCGTCAGCGAGTCGGCTGAGTAGGAGGCCATCAGGTGGACGGACATCGGTGAGAGAGCGAGCAGCGCCAGAAGCCACTTGCCGAATGGTGCGATGAGAATGGCTGCAACGATGAGTGCTGTGGCCAGGAGAAGGTTTGCGATTCTGCCAGCGTAGAACCCGGTGAGTGGGGGCAGCTGTAATCGCCGGGACAACGAGAGTGCAACTGCCGAAGCCGCGTAAGGAAGCGGTGTGTACGAGGAAGCCGTGTAGCAGAGACGGCAGGCGACTCCCGGCTTGCCTCCGGGAACGAAGATGGCCGCCTCATCGTATTCGGCCGGTGCGCTGGCCACGATTTGCGCGCGCGAGGTCCGGGCGGACGGATCCTCTGAGAACTTTCCAAGCTGCCGTCGGGCGAGATCGACAGACCAGGCCGGAAGAAACGCGCCATTCGCGTCTGCACTCAATCGACCGTGAGAGACGGATACGGCGCGAAAAAAGTGGGCCGGCTCATCTGGTACCTGGAACGGTGGAGTGAGTAGCGCCGATAGCGTTCCAAACAGTAGAGCGAGCACGAGAAACGTCTTCGCTGCGCCGTTGGCTGGGGACTCGTTCATAGATGGATGTAGATTGTAGCGTCGGGCTCAACGTTCAATCGCTCGGCGGCTCGCTGTGACCGCTTCCATCATCCGTTGCCTGACGATGTGCAGCAGCGGCGTTGAAGCGGCGACGGCAGCGACGGTGAGCGGAAGCAGGGGCACGAGAAGGTAACGGGGCCAGGGCAGAGGCAGCCACATCACGAAGAGCACCGCGGCCAGAAGATGAACGATGATGATGTCGCCTGTGAGTCGATCGAGATCGCGGCCGTAGCGCGCCACTGAGGCGATGCCGGCCACGAGCGTGACCAGCAGGAGAATGCCGCTGAAGTCGCCAAACAGCGTCTCGGATACGAACGACCACTTCTCAGCCTTAGATGCGAACGTTCCCCCTGAGCGCCGCAGTGCGGCCATCAGGACACCACCATCTTCCAGCTGTAACCCGACCCGCGCGACCACTGTCGGTATGAACGAGCCCACCGACTTCACTCCTGCCCAGTAATACGGATTCATGGCCACTGACAAAAGGATGTATGCGGGCGCGAAAACAGCCGCTGACTCGAGGGTTGCGGCTCGCTTCTCGCGAATCGCACCGAGAACAAACACAGCCATTGTGAGCACAGCAAGCAGACCGGCGGACAAGCGGATTTGTGTGGCGAATGCGACCAGTGCCGCGGCTATGAGCGCGAGCAGAAGGCGCCTGGGTCGATCGGGTTTTCCGAGCCAATACACCAGCGCAACAATTGTTGCCTGAGCGAACACCAGGAGCAGGGGATCGAAGATTGCTGAACCACCGTGCGTGGCCGTGACGAAATTGGTCGCGAAAAGCAGTAGAGCGAGCAGAGCAGCAATGGCGTGTCCAGATTCGAATAGAAGGAGCATGGCAAGGAAAACAGCCACTGATGTCGCCGAAAAAGCGAGAATCCGGCAGGGCAGGAGGAGTTGCGACTGCCCTGGCGGGGGCGGAGGCAGCCCGGGCATGAGACCGTTGTCGGGCGCGAGCAGAGAGAGCGTGGGAAGGCGAGGTAGTTCCTCGCCCGCCGCGAGAATGGCGGCGGCGAAGAGAAACTTTCCAATCGGCGGATTGAACCGGTCGACACGGTTTTGTGTCCAGAATGGCGATTCTGCGTCCCCGGCCAGCGCGAGTCGCAGGAAAGCGGCCTCGGAGATCTTGTGCGCCTCGTCGATCCGGTGCCCTCCCCGCAGCCAGCCCTGCATTCCGCCCCAGGCGGCGAAAGCCAGAGCTGCCGCCAGGCTGAACAAAACTGCTCGTAATCGGCGTGCGCGGGCCTGGTCCACCTTGGTAGTATGAACCGGCCAGCCGCGGGCAGCGAGGGACTTCGACTCCGGAATTTTAGTTCGAAACCATCCTGTTGAGCGACGAACATGGGGTTGACAAAGCAATGGCCTCTGAGTAGAGTGCGCGTTCCCAACGAGACCCCTCGTAGTGGATACGACTGTTTTCCGTCTTAAAAAGCCTTAGAGGAAACGAATGCCGACAATTAACCAGCTGGTAGCACAAGGCCGCAACGCGATGAAGTCGAAGACTAAATCGCCGGCCCTGCAGTCGAGCCCGCAGCGTCGTGGCGTCTGCACGCGCGTGTACACCTCGACTCCGAAGAAGCCGAACTCGGCGCTTCGTAAAGTGGCCCGTGTACGTCTTACGAATGGTATCGAAGTGACGACCTACATCCCGGGTGTCGGCCACAATCTTCAGGAACACTCGATCGTGCTCATCCGCGGTGGAAGAGTCAAGGATCTGCCGGGCGTGCGGTATCACGTCATTCGCGGAACGCTCGATACGGTTGGCGTGGCGAAACGGAAGCAGGGTCGCAGCAAGTACGGCGCTAAGCGCCCGAAAGTTTAACGTCAGGATAGATTTCAATGCCGAGAAGAAGAGAAGTTCCCAAGAGAGAAGTACTGCCCGATCCGGTCTATAACAGCCAGCTCGTCACCAAGTTCATCAATTCATTGATGATTCAGGGGAAGAAGGCCGTGGCCGAGGGCATTTTTTACGGTGCCCTCAAGAAAGTCGAGGACCGTTCCAAAGATGACCCGATCAAGATCTTCAAGAAGGCGATCGACAACGTGAAGCCGGCCCTGGAAGTGAAGAGCCGCCGTGTTGGTGGATCGAACTATCAGGTTCCGATCGAGGTTCGTCCCTCGCGTCGTGCTTCGCTTGCGATCCGCTGGATGATCACGTACGCCACTTCACGTGGTGAGAAAACCATGCAGGACAAGCTTGCCGGCGAGATTCTCGATGCGGCGAACAATCGCGGTAACGCCATCAAGAAGCGCGAAGATGTGCACAAGATGGCAGAAGCGAATAAGGCCTTCGCGCATTATCGCTGGTAGCAAGGAGTACTCGGGTGGTGAGGGTGCAATACCTCGCCGCTCGACGTAGTTGTAAGACACCACGGCAGTATGAAGTTCCCCCCGATGCTCCGTCTCGGATCGGATAACACAGAGCCTGGCTCTGCGGTTCCGGGCCGAGCAACGGGAAATAGAAGAGTAAAAACTGGTTGGATCGCGACGCTTGTATCTCGCGAGATCAACACGATGCCGGAGTTTTGCTCCGTCGTCGTCGGTGCCGGATTTCAACGTCCGGCTGCGGATCCCTGGCGGATTGGCGGGCAGAGCCTGCTTTTCGTGGGGGACTCTCCGTGCAGGTAAGGGACTGACAATGGCTAGACAGGTCGCACTCGACAAACAGCGCAACATCGGGATCATGGCTCACATCGACGCCGGTAAGACGACGACGACCGAGCGTGTCCTGTTTTATACGGGCATCACCCACAAGATCGGAGAAGTTCATGACGGCACTGCCACCATGGACTGGATGGTTCAGGAGCAGGAGCGTGGAATCACCATCACCTCCGCAGCTACGACCGCCATGTGGGGCGACCACCGCATCAACATCATTGATACCCCCGGTCACGTGGACTTCACGGCCGAGGTTGAGCGTTCGCTTCGTGTACTCGACGGTGCAGTCGGTGTTTTCTGTGCAGTCGGTGGAGTGGAGCCGCAGTCCGAGACCGTCTGGCGCCAGGCTGACCGCTACGGCGTTCCCCGTATCGCATTCGTCAACAAGATGGATCGCGTCGGTGCGAACTTCGAGGCAGTGGTCGGGCAGATCCGCAAGAAGCTCGGAAAGAATGCGGTCCCTCTGCAGATCCCGATCGGTGCCGAAGAGAAGTTCAAAGGTGTCATTGATCTCGTCAAGATGAAGGCTTTGATCTTCCGCGACGAGACCATGGGCGCCAAGTACGAAATCGAAGAGATTCCTGCTGAGTTCAAGGCCGACGCTGAGCATTATCGCGAGAAGATGGTCGAGTCGATCGCCGAGTCTCATGACGAACTGCTCGAGAAGTATCTGGCTGGTGAAGCAATCGACGAGGCCGAGCTGAAGAAGGCGCTTCGTGAGGCAACTCTGTCGGGCACGATCACGCCGGTCGTCTGCGGATCAGCATTCAAGAATAAGGGTGTGCAGCCGTTGCTTGATGCAGTGGTCGACTACCTTCCTTCGCCGGTGGACATCCCGTCGATCATTGGTACCAACCCTGACAGTGGCGAGCCGGATGAGCGTCCTGCAGCGGACAACGCGCCGTTCTCTGGTCTGATCTTCAAGATCGCCACCGATCCGTTCGTTGGTCAGCTGGCCTTCTTCCGCGTCTACTCGGGACACATCGAGTCAGGCACGGCCGTGTTCAACTCGACCAAGGGAACCACTGAGCGTATCGGGCGTCTGCTGAAGATGCATGCGAACAAGCGCGAAGAGATCAAGGAAGTATGGGCGGGCGACATTGCCGCTGCGGTCGGACTCAAGAACGTCATCACCGGTGACACGATCTGCGAGAAGAACAAGCCGATCGTGCTCATGGCCATGAACTTTCCTGATCCGGTCATCGCCGTCGCCATCGAGCCGAAGACCAAGGTTGACCAGGAAAAGATGGGACTGGCGCTCGCCAAGCTCATGCAGGAAGATCCGACCTTCAAGGTCCATACGGATCCTGAGACCAATCAGACCATCATTCGTGGAATGGGTGAGCTTCACCTCGAGATCATCGTTGATCGTCTCGTGCGTGAGTTCAACGTCGCTGCGAACGTCGGTAAGCCGCAGGTCGCGTACCGCGAGGCCATCACCAAGAAGTCAGAGGCCGAGGGCAAGTTCGTCCGTCAGTCGGGTGGTAAGGGTCAGTACGGTCATGTGAAGATGCGCTTCGAGCCGCTTACGGACGGAACGATCTTCGAGTTCGTGAACGAAGTGGTCGGTGGTTCGATCCCGCGTGAGTTCATCAAGCCGGTCGAGCAGGGCATCAAAGAAGCCATGGAAAAGGGAATTGTCGCCGGTTACCCGATGACGGGAATCAAGGCAATTCTGTACGACGGTTCGTACCACGATGTTGACTCTTCGGAAATGGCGTTTAAAATCGCCGGTTCCATGGCGTATCAGGAAGGTGCGAAGCGCGCCAACCCGATTCTGCTCGAGCCGATCATGGACGTCGAGGCCGTAACGCCGGAAGATTTTGCTGGTGATGTGATGGGAGATCTTTCCCGTCGTCGTGGCCGGATTCAGCAGATGGAAGAGCGCGCAGGCGCAAAAGCCATTCGCGCGTTTGTTCCGCTCTCGGAGATGTTCGGCTATGCGACGCAGCTCCGTTCCATGTCGCAGGGTCGCGCCAGCTACACGATGCAGTTCTCGAGTTACGAGCCTGCACCGCGGAACATTGCTGACGAGATCATCGCCAAGGTGGCAGGTTAGTCGTTGAATTGATGGTCCGAGCGTCTCGGCGCCCGGCCATCCAGTTGTCTGTTTCGCACATTCGGAAAGCGCAGAACTTCAGGAGGTTGTAGCGATGGCTAAAGAAAAATTTGATCGCAGTAAGCCCCACGTCAACATCGGAACGATTGGTCACGTCGACCATGGAAAAACCACGCTCACAGCGGCAATCACCCGCATCCTGGCTTCGATGGGAACAGCGAATTACGTTGCCTTCGACCAGATCGACAAAGCCCCGGAAGAGCGCGAGCGCGGTATCACCATCGCCACTGCGCACGTCGAGTACTCGACTGCCAAGCGCCACTACGCGCACGTCGACTGTCCCGGCCACGCTGACTACGTCAAGAACATGATCACCGGTGCAGCGCAGATGGACGGCGCAATCCTGGTCGTGGCCGCCACTGACGGACCGATGCCGCAGACCAAAGAGCACATCCTTCTTGCGCGCCAGGTCGGTGTTCCGGCCATGGTCGTTTTCCTCAACAAGGTCGACGCCGCTGATCCGGACCTTCTCGAGCTCGTCGAGCTGGAGATCCGTGAGACGCTTTCCAAGTACGACTTCCCTGGTGACGATATTCCTATCATTCGTGGATCTGCCCTCAAGGCTCTCGAGAGCGGCGACGCGAAGTCGGAATGGGGTTCGAAGATCATGGAACTGATGGACGCCGTCGACTCGTACATTCCGATTCCGGAACGTGCCATCGATCGTGAGTTCCTCATGCCGGTCGAAGACATTTTCTCGATTTCTGGTCGTGGAACGGTCGTCACTGGTCGTATCGAGCGTGGCAAAGTCAAGGTTGGCGATGAAATCGAGATCGTCGGAATCCGTCCGACCGTCAAGAAGATCGTCACCGGTGTCGAAATGTTCAAAAAACTGCTCGACGAAGGTCAGGCAGGCGACAACTGCGGAATTCTTCTCCGCGGTACTGAGCGTAAAGACGTCGAGCGGGGACAGGTCCTCGCGAAGACCGGATCGATCAAGCCACACACGAAGTTCAAGGCTGAG
>JBKJUK010000176.1:0-3872 GCA_046590705.1 Thermoanaerobaculia bacterium | reverse complement strand
GGCGCGAAGCTCGCGACTGTGCGGTCGACGCGAAGCAACCCGGAGAGGGGCGTGCCGCCTGATGACTCGAGCGTAAAGCCGCCACCCACCAGCGTGGCGCGGTCCATCGGATTACTGAACGAAATCAGAATGAGCGCCGAGGGATCGACTTCCGTCGCCTCGGCGGGAGGAAAGATCTCGCGGACGACTGGCGCCCTCGCAATCCGCTGCAGCCGGATCAGATCGGAGGCTCCCGACCCATCCGGCAGCGACACGCGCGCGATGACCGGGGTGATGGGTGACGATGCCGCGACCGGCACCGAGGCGGTGAAGCTCGATGTTGCGGCGTCGATGGTGGCCGCCGCGCCGTTCACTTCCACGATCGCGCCTGGGCCCGCCGTGAAGGTGCCGCTCACGGTGATCGCTGCCGGTGCGCTGAGCGGAATGAGGGCATTGTCGGCGGGACTCTGGATGCTGATCGAAGGGGTTGAGGCGGCGAGCGTTACCCGAGTTTCGCTTACGGCCTCACGGTTGGCGCGGTCGCGCGCGGAGACGCGCAGCAGCTGCGCTCCCGCGACAAGCGGCACGCTGCGGAAAAGGTACGTTCCGCTGGTATCGTCGAAGGCGATGTGCGTCGCAACGGCGCTGCTGCCGATCGTCAGGGTTGTTGGATCGATGCCGCTGTAGCTTCCGCTCACATCGATGGTGCTGCTGCCGGTGATGGTGTCGGCCGAGGGTGAGGTGATCACCAGCGAAGGCGTACTCTCGAGGCGAACTCCGCGACGCGTCGCTACGGCCTGGGCACCGGCAAGGTTCTTTGCGCGCGCGGTGAGGATGTTCAGGCCGCTCCCGAGGCCCGCCGCCGGTGCGGTGAAGGTCTCTCCGCTGAGGGTGGCGGCCGCTCCGTTGATCTCTACCGACGAGACGCCGCTGCTGATGGTGCCGCTCACCGCAATCTGCGCTTCTTTTGTGAGGAACCCTTCGGGCGGAGCGGTGATGGTGATCGAGGGCGCGTTGGTAATCCGGTTCCAGCGAAGCGTTACCGGAGTACCGGTCTCTTTTCCAGCGGCGTCCGTGCAGACGATCCTGATCTGGTTGAGGCCTTCGAGCGGAAGTTCCACCGTGGCAAGGAAGGTGCCGCCCGAGACTATGGCGGGGACGCCATTCACCGTTACATGCGTGGCACCGCCCGTACGCCCAACCAGCGTGCCGCTCAGCGCCGTAATGACAGCATCCTCGGCGGGATCGAACCCCTCGAGTTTGCAGCCGCCAGGACCTGCACCGGAAAGTCCTCCGATGACGAACGATCGCTCCAGGCGCGTCTGATTGCCGGCCTTGTCGCGCGCGGTGGCGATGAGCACGTGACTGCCGGGCGTGGTGATGGTGATGGGAAGCGTGACGGCAGCGGCATCGAGTGTGACCGTGACGTCTGCTGCGCCGCCCGCATCGGTTGCCGTCAGAGAAAGCGCGGCTTTCTCCGCAAAGCGCGCTTCATCTGCAAGTGGCACGTTCGATTCGAGCAACCTGAGGAGCGGCGGCGTGAAGTCACCGGTGACACGCACGGTCGCGGTGGAAGTCTGATTTGCGGCCGTGCCCGCGACTGTCGCGGTGATGAGGTTCTCTCCTTCTTTCAGCCGCGCGCCGCTGAGACGAAAACTGCCCGCACTGTCAGGTGTCACGGTGGTGACGACCTCGTTGACGGTAACGTTCACTTTTCCTGTGGCAGTGGGCGTGAGCACGCGGCCGATGATCTCTGTCGAAGGGCGGTTGGTCAGGCTGCGGTCGGAGGGAAAGAGCAGCACGATTCCGGAGGCGGCGCTGGAACGGACGATTGAAACCGAGGTGGATGCGATGTTTCCGGCGGCATCGCGAGCTGTGGCGGTGATGAGGTTTTCGCCTACTTCGAGCGGGAGCGCTGCCAGCTCGAATCCTCCATGGGTCCCTGACACTGCGCTGATGCCGTTGACCACGACTGCGCTGGCGCCGGTGGCAATGCCACGGACGGTGATCCGCTCGGCGTTCGTTTCACCGGCAGAAGGCGCGGTGATGGTGACGACGGGTGGCGTGCGGTCGATGGTGAAGCGCGCCGTCGTTTCGGACGTGTGTCCCAGCGTATCGGTCGCGGTGGCGGTGAGTGTGTAGGTGCCATCGCTGGCAATCGCGGTTCCGGAGGTGAAGGGCGCGCCGCCGAGTGTGGCGGTGATGGTGGCATCCGGCTCGTTCGAGCGAACGACGGGCGCGATGATTCTGTTGAAGAGGGCGCCCGTCGCGATCGGCGCTCCCCCCTCCAGGATCTCTACCGACGGAGCACTGGTCTTGAGGCGCAGCTCGTAGGGCGTGTCGCTCGTGTTACCGGCGCGATCGGTGGCCCGCAGGACGAAGCGGCTGAGTCCTTCGGTGAAGGGCGCGCCGCTGAGGCCGAAGCGGCCGGAGGCGGGGGCGGCGGAAATCGCGGATGGGAGCAGCTCGAGGCGCGTGACGTCCGCGTCGGTCTCGCCTTCAATCGTTGTCGCTGCAGAACCGATGGTCGTGCCGCTGGCCGGTCGGAGATTGCGAATCGTGGGCGGGGTGCGGTCGACGTTGAACTGCACCGTCTTCTCGCTCCGGTTGCCGGCGCAATCGGTGGCGACGACTTTCAGCGTCTGCTCCCCTTCCTTCACGATCAGCGTGCCGGAGATGTACGGCGCATCGCCGAGCGTTGCGGTCACTGTCGCGGCCGGATCGGCATCGTCGGCGCGCACGAGCAGCGACGGAGCGTGATTCAGGTAGGCCATGCCCGAGGTCCCGAAGGGGACGCCATTCTCGGAGATGACGATCTGCGGCGCGGTGCGATCGGCGGTGATCGTAAGCGAGCGTGTGGAGACATTCCCTGCGGTATCGACTGCTTCGATGGTGATGGCCATCTTCCCTTCAGCGGGGAGAGCCAGCGCAGCGTTCCAGTTGGATTTCGTGGCGTCGAGTGTAGCTGTCACGACCGTCTCGCCGCTGCGGATGCGCACCACGTCGATGCGCACGTCGTTGACCGTGCCGCGCAGCTGCAGTGTCGTCTCGCGGGTGCAGCTGTTGGAAAGCGGTGCGGTGACGGTGAGTTCCGGCGCGCGCGTATCGAGCGCGAGCGTCAGCGTCGCAGTGCCAACGTTTCCGGCGCGATCCGTTCCGCGCGCGATGATCGTGTTCGCGCCCTCGAGCAGGGTGACAAGTCCGGTAAACGTCCCCGCTGTCGTGTCGATCACACCTTGCACACCATTGAGCGTGACGCTCACAGCGTCGTCCGCCTTCCCGGTGATGCGTACGGCGGGTGAGGTGATCACAGCGTTCGCTTCATGCGAGGTGAACGTCAGCAGGGGCGCGCTCTTGTCGATGGTGAAGGCAATCGGACCAAGGATTGTTTTCCAGCCCACCGCGTCCGTCGCCGTGACGGTGAGCGTATACGTGCCTTCCGCGGTGATCGCGCTTCCGAGCGAATAGGGGGCGCCATTGAGCGACGCCACCATAGTGGTCTCGCTCAGGTCGGTCACCGTGGCCCGCACGGTGACATCGCGACTCAGAAACGAGCCGGGGATGAACGGCTGATTGTTCTCGGTCAGTGCGACGACCGGCGGCGTTTTGTCGACGAGAAAGCGGATGGTGACACTGCTGCGATTGCCGGGCGCATCGACGGCCGTGACCACCAGCGTGTGCCAGCCTTCTGCCGTCACGGCGGTGCCCGAGGTAAAGCTCGCGCCGTCGAGCCGAGCGTCGACGGTGAAGGTCGACAGATCATCTCTCACGTTGAGTACCGGCGTAATGTCGCGATTCTGCTTGGTGTTGTCGGCGAGCGGCGCGCCGCCATCGGTGATCTCGATGACCGGCGGGGTGTAATCGACCGGCGATTTTGCGAAGAGATCGTCGAT
>JBKJUK010000149.1:0-11641 GCA_046590705.1 Thermoanaerobaculia bacterium | reverse complement strand
AACTCCGGAGCGAAGGAACATGATGGTGAGTCCGAGCGCTGCCATCCAGAGATTCACCGGTGTGCGGAGATAGCCGGTCAGGGCCGAGGCGCTGTAGGTGCCACCAGCCCGCAGTGCTTCGCCGCGGGCTTGCCAGGTGCTGACAGGAATGACGGATACCTCGAGGACACGATTGCCTCTTTGAAACACGACTGTGGTTGGTGTTCCCGGCGCGACCCGATAAAGCGGCGCGATTCGATCTGATATGCGCGTCTCGCCAATGGTAAGGATGCGATCGCCGGCCATGATCCCTGCTCGCGCCCCTGCTCCATGCGGGAGCACGTCGCGGACGAGACCCGTCTGCGGGGAATACCAGATCTGCAGGGAGGGCGCGGCGAAATCGTTGAAGACGGCCGCCGCAAGGAAAACAAGGGCGACCGAAATCTGAATCCAGGCCAGGCGGACCATCGACTTCTTACGCATCGAAGATCAGTCTACAGGCTGACGGAGCTGGTGAACGCAGAACGCAGAACGCAGAACGATGAAGTAAGAAAAAGGGCTGACGCTGGCGTTGACTCTTTATTTACTTCAGCGTTCTGAGTTCTGCGTTCTGCGGCCTGGCCTTCGAAGTCAGTGGGTCCCGTCACAGGCAGGATTGCCTGTGCTCCACTTGTCCGGATCGATCGTGCGGGCGCCGTTCGATCGCGATCCCCGGCCCGCGTCTGGCGTTGGAAGTCAGTGTCCCGCCCGCATCGTTCAGGGAGATGCGGGAAGGACGTCTCCCCGCGGTGCGATTCTTCAGCTCTGCGGAGCGTCCATTTTGCCGGCTGCCATTCTAGGAGGATAATCCCGCTATCTTTGTCCCGGGTGGGTGCGTATGAAAAAGTTCCTGATCGCTTTCAGTCTCTCCGCTGTCGCTGCCACGTCCATTCTTCTGGCCCAGGCAGTGCCCGAAGGAATTCTGCGTCTCGCGGCCGGAGACCGACCGCTCACGGTGGTGCAGCAGGGACCGAACGCATTCGTTGCGGCAGATGAAGTGGTGACGGCGCTCGGCGGTACGATCAAGGCGGATGGGCAGGGTTTCCGTGTGATGGTGAATGGTGTCGAAGGTGCGTTCGGCCCGGACGGACGATTCGGAGTCGTGCGCGACGACCTGGTGGAAATGCCGGCGGCACCGACGCGCATCGAAGGACGGCCTTTCGTACCCTGGCAGTTCTTCCAGGGCTACCTCCGTCTGGCGAGTGGTCAGGACGTGAGTTGGGATGGAAAGATTCTCTCGATCAGAGCCGCGACCGCTCAGCCTCTGACGGCGCAGGTCTCGGTTGTGAGCAGTGAGGGAATCTCGAAGATTGTCATCCAACTCTCCGGACCGTCGATTTACAGCGTGACGCGCGAACCCTCCCGTTACCTCTTACGATTTCGGAATCCGATTCTTTCTTCGACTCCGGAGCAGACCTTCGAAGATCCGCTCGTGGGCAAGGTGACCGTCAGTGGCTCGGAGATCATCGTTGACCTGACCACGGCAGAGGTTGCAGGCAATTCCTATCGCCTCGAAAGCCCGTTCAGACTCGTGCTGGATCTCAAAGCGGGAGTCAATTCCGACCTGCAGCCGGTCACTCCCAGAACCGTGCGGCCGGCGGATCTTCCGGGAATCCGAACCATTGTGCTCGACCCCGGTCACGGCGGCAGGGAAGTGGGCGCGGTCGGTGCGAATGGTCTGATGGAGAAAGAGACCACGCTGGCGATCTGCCGTAAGCTCGCTGCACAACTCGGGCAGCAGCTGAACGTTCGCGTCATTCTCACGCGCACTGACGACTCGGTGGTCTCCCTCGACAGCCGTACCACGCTTGCGAATCAATACAAAGCCGATCTATTTCTCTCGGTCCATCTGAACGCGGCAGTCGCGCGCGGCGCGCATGGAACGGAGACGTACTTTCTTTCGCTCGACGCATCGGACGAACTTGCTCGCAGAGCTGCCGAACGTGAGAATGGAGGAGCGGTCGCCGCTGTGGCTCCTTCCTCTGACCTGAAGCTGATCCTCTGGGATCTGGCCCAGCAGGACAACCTGAGCGAGTCGAGTCGCTTCGCCATGGTCATCCAGGACGAGATGAACAAGGCCACCGCCGTGCCGAGCAGGGGAGTCAAGCAGGCGCCGTTCAAGGTTCTGGTGGGAGCGACGATGCCGGCCGCGCTCGTCGAAGTCGGCTTCATCTCGAATCCAGAGGAAGAAGCTCGACTGAAGGATCCTCTGTTTCAGGACAAACTCGTTGCGGCCCTGACCAACGCCATCAGTCGATACAAGGGCGAGTACGAAGGACGGCTGGGGATGAACACGCGCGTTCCGGTTGCCGCACCACCGGCCGCAGCGGTCACGTCTCCCGCACCGACGCCGGCCGCAGTGAAGCCGCCGGCTCCCGCAACGGGAGTAAAGCAGCCGTGAGTACGAAACGGGGCACCGCCTTGATCGCGCTCGTTCTCTCCGGATTCATGTCGGGGTGTTCCGGAAGCGAAGGCGACGCGGCGCCGGCCGCAGTAGAGGTAAAGACTGCACCGCGAACTGTGCAACTTTACTTCGAAGGTCCCGACGCCCTGCTGGGTGCGGAACCGAGGACGCTGCAGCTTGCGGAAAGTGACGAAGCTGCGATCGCCCCCGTTCTGAACGAGCTGATCAAGGGTCCGAAAACGCCGATGAAGGGTCGCGGTTTTCCTGCAGACGCGGTTTTGCGGGGCGCATATCTGCTTCCCGAGGGGACTGCCATCGTTGACGTGGGCGGCGCGACCCTGGCTGCGGGGTGGAACACAGGAAGCCATGCAGAGATGATGGCTCTGCATGCGGTGGCTCATACCGTGGCCGCGAATTTTCGCAGCGCGAGGCGAGTCCGCCTGCTGGTGAACGGACAACCGGCCGAGACTCTGGGCGGGCACATCCGAATTGACCACCCCTTCGTACCTGATTCGAGTCTACTTCGACGCTGAAGCAGTCTGCGGAGCCCGGGACTAATTTCGAACGTCCCGTAGGTTACAGTCAGTACGCTAAACTCAACAAAATGGGTCATTTGTTACGGACTTGTTACATTGAGAAATTTTTCACAATCTACCTTTCGAAACCATTTATACTCGCATTCGTCACAGAATATATTGATACTGGATGGGCAGGCGGAAATCACTCCACCCTAGTTTCGACCTGCCAAATCATGATGGGAACATCATTCAAACTATCTTCCATAAAACCCTACCTCAAAATCCTTCCCCAGCCAGTTTCCTAATCCCATCCAGTATTTAGCCCCGGTCAAAAGCCGGGGCTAATCTTTTTTAAGGCGGGCCGGCGGCGTATAGAAGCGGCCGGGGGCCGGAGTACAGTCCGGGTCCAGAGCAGACCGCGTACTTTGCAACTTAGCCGCGACGTCATTCCGATGAGCTCGGGATGCTTGAACGAGTTTGCGAGGTGGGCATGCGAAGAGGAAACTCCGGTCCGCGCCGCGTGGGTCGTACCGATGCACCGCGTCCGTGCGGACCGGAGATTCCTCTTCGCAGGAAGTGCTGCGTCACGCCAACGATCGCGTGGCTCATCGGAATGACGTCTGTGCGAAGGTGCAAGGTTTTGCTGTTTCTCTTTCTTACTTCATCGTTCTGCGTTCATCAGGCCCCGGCCCCCGGCCCCCTGACCGGGGCCAGCTTCAAAACCGCCTGCTCCATCAGCAAACGGGGATCAGCATTCACCACCAGTCGCAAGCTCGCACGCAGCGCGGCCTCGGCCGACTCCATCAGCACCTGAGGTGCAATGCCATTCTGCACGAGCTCAAACGCTCGAGGCTGCAGCGAATCGTCAGGGCTGAGACTTACCAGGTCGCGAAGCAGTTGCGCCCAGGCCGTGATTCCGTCTCGCGGGTCGTCGACCGAGGCGGCCAGGGCTGCGATCTGCAGCAGTGCCGCTGTTTCCCGTTTCTCCACGTATCGCGAAAGCAGCTCGAGCATCTCCGAGATCATCTCTTCAGCGCCCTCGCTTCCGCTTCGAACTCTTGCACGTGCGGCCTGCAGGCTGATCTTCTTTCTTCCTGCCAGAACGGACGCATTTTCCATCACGCCTTCGCGTACCGCAATCGACTGAGAGCGCGAGCGGATGGTCGGCAGCAGCAGTTCGACGGAGCGAGCGAGAAGAATGAAGTGCGTCGATGGTGTCGGTTCTTCGAGCGTCTTGAGAAGCGCGTTCGCACCTCCGATACTCATCCCCTCCGCGGGATCGATGATGAAGACTTTCTTCCTGCCCTCGAAGGGACGCACGCCCGCTTCGCCGACTGCGGCGCGGATCTGGTCGATGGAAATCATCTTCCGTTCGGCACCTGGTGTGAGCCAGTGGATATCCGGATGATGCTCCCGATCGATCTTGCCGCAGGACATGCAATCGTCGCCATCAGTGCTCTCGAGACAGTTGAGCGTCTTGCAGATGCGCAGCGCGAGTGAGCGCATGGCTACAGCATCCGAGCCGTGCAGAATCAGAGCATGATGCAGTTCCTGGCGGCGCGCGGACTCGAGCAGCAACGCTGTCATCGATCTCATGCGGAGGGGCCTCGCGACACTCTCAGCGCGGGATAGCGGCGATGTAATTCGGACAGGGCGCGAGCGAAAACTTCATCGACACTTCCCGAGGCGTCGATCACGCTGAAGCGATGCGGTTCCGATGCGGCCAGTGCCAGATAGCCCTCACGCACACGACGGTGAAACCGTAGATCCTCGCCCTCCAGCCGGCTCTCGTTCTGCATATCGAGCGCTGCATTGCGTGAGCGCGCACGGTCGAGTCCAACTGACTCGGAAAGATCGAAGAGCAGTACCAGGTCGGGGTAGGTTTTTTCCGTGACCCAGTCATTGAGGGCATGTAGCTGGCCGAGATCGAGCAGGCGGCCGAACCCCTGATAAGCGAGCGTGGCGTCGGTGAATCGATCACAGAGAATGACCGCGCCCTGATCGAGACCCGGCCGGATCACATCGGTCAGATGCTGTCGGCGTGAAGCCGAATACAGACAGAGTTCGGTGACCGGATCCATCCCATCTTCCTCAGGGTCGAGGAGGATGCTTCGTATGCGATCTCCGAGACGCGTGCCTCCCGGCTCCTTGGTCAGGATGCACTTGCTCCCGCCTGCGCGAATGGCCTGCGCCAGCCGGATAGCCTGGGTGCTCTTGCCTGAACCCTCTACGCCTTCGACGGAAATGAACGTGCCGGTTGATCTCATGCGATGCGCATTCTACGCGAGTGAACCAGCCTCTTTCAGTCCGTCACGCAGGCCACGGAGATAGTGTTGACGCATCAGCTTCTCGTAGACAGAGTCCCGGCTGAGGAAAGGGATTCTCTCCCCGAGTTTGGCCTGAAATCTCAGTCCCGCCATCTGCCGGGCACTGGCCAGCGGTATGGTTCGGACCTCTTCGACGCCGAGGAAATGTCCGAGTTCGGGATGTTTGGTGTTGAAGATCGCGCCTGATTTTCCGACCGAATACTGGC
Source organism: Thermoanaerobaculia bacterium (assembly GCA_046590705.1). GTDB lineage: Bacteria > Acidobacteriota > Thermoanaerobaculia > Gp7-AA8 > Gp7-AA8 > JBKJUK01. The sequence continues at coordinate 6,168 of JBKJUK010000149.1, read as the reverse complement.
GCCTCGCGAACGAATCGACGTTCATCTCGTGATGGTGACGCGTAACCGCTGACTTGTTGTAACGGATGCGCAGTCCCAGAGCCTCGAGTCGATATGCGAGCTCGATGTCTTCCCACGCTGCGGCGGGGAACGATGTATCGAAAGGATGTTCCATCATCAGCGTCCGGGAGAGCGAGATGTTGGAGGTGTAAAAGAAGTTGAAGGGGACGTCGGTTCCATGTTCGATTAGCCTGTATCCGAACTGCAGGCCGTAGTCGTTGATGTAGTGCATGAACCGAGTCGTACGTTGCTCCGCAGGCCAGCCTGTGTATCCGAGACAGGCCAGCATGGGGTCTTCGCCGCTCTCTCTGTGCACTCGCGCGTGCTCGGCCACGAAATCGTCGGCGGGAACAGTGTCGTCGCCAATGAAAAGAATGTAATTTCCCTCAGCCATGATCACGCCGCGATTGCGGGCCCGTCCCGGACCTGCGTTTTCCTGCGAAGCGAATCGGAAAGCAAAAGGAAGCGTGGTCGCGGCACGTGCGCGCAGTCGCTCGACGGTACGGTCTCCTGAACCGTCATCGACTACCACCACCTCGAATGCAGGCGCGGCCTTCTGTCGGGCAAGACTATCGAGCACTTTTTCCAGCATCGGCAGACGACGAAATGTCGGGATGACTACGGAGATGTAAGGAGGCATGAGGAAATTCAGGCCGTAGTTCCGCCGTCCACGGCCAGAACCTGGCCGGTGATACCACTCGATTCATCGGACAGGAAAAAAGAAATTGCCGCCGCGACTTCGTCGGCCCTGACCATCCGCCGCAGTGGGATTGCGCGCACCATTTCTTTCTTTACTTCAGAGTCGAGTTCCGCGGTCATGTCGGTGTCGACCAGGCCTGGCGCCACGCAGTTCACGCGGATGCTGCTGCGCGCGACCTCGCGGGCAAGTGTTCGACTGAAGGCGATCAGCCCGCCTTTGGCTGCTGCGTAGTTGGCCTGCCCTACCACTCCATGCAAGCCTGAGAGTGAGGTCACGTTTACGATGACGCCGTAACGCTGTTTCATCAGAGAGGGGAGAACCGCCTGTACGCAGTGGAATGCGCCCTCCAGATTGGTGGAGAGCACGTCGTCCCATTCTTCCGAGGTCATGTTGTACACCAGTGCATCACGACGAATGCCGGCGTTGTTGACCAGCCCGTCGATGCCGCCGAATGCGGCGATGGCCCGCTCGACGAGTTCGTCGGCGCGCGCCCGGATGCGGACGTCGGCCTTCACCGTGATGAGCTTCGGACCTTCCGCAGCAAGTGTGGCCCGCGTTTCAGTCTCGAACTTTTTCGCCGCTTCAGCGGAGTCGAGATAGCTGGCCACCACGGCGTGACCCTCACTGAGCAGTCGCATGGCCGTGACGCGACCGATCCCTCTGGTCCCACCGGTGACGATGTAGGTTCGTCGTGCTGGAGGAGTGACTGTCGGCTGGGTGATTCTTCTGCGGGGCCTGGCGCTGGTGGCTCCCTCTGGTTTGTCAGGATTCATCCGATTCGTACTTCTCCTTGAGTGAGGCGATTACAGACGGATCGGCGAGCGTGGTCACGTCGCCGAGAGCCCGGCCTTCCGCGACGTCGCGAAGCAGTCGACGCATGATTTTTCCACTTCTCGTTTTCGGCAGATCGGCGCTGATGAGAATCTTTTCAGGACGCGCGATCGCGCCAATCTTCTTACCGACATGTTCCTTGAGTTCAGCTTCGAGTCCGGCAGGATCCTGTTCGAATCGGGCTTTGTGCGATTCCTTGATGATCACGAACGCTGCGATGGCCGTGCCCTTGATCTCGTGATTGATGCCAACCACGGCAGCCTCGGCCACAGCCTGATGGTCGACCAGCGCAGACTCCACTTCCATGGTGCCGATGCGATGTCCGGCCACATTCATCACGTCATCCACCCGACCGAGCAGCCAGAAAAATCCGTCGTCGTCGACGCGGGCCCCGTCGCCGGTGAAGTAGATTCCATCCCATTTGGACCAGTACTGCTGCTCGTAACGTTCCGGATCGTTATAGATCCCCCGCAGCATGGATGGCCACGGTTCGGTGATGGCGAGATAGCCTCCGCCTATTTCCACGGCATTCCCTTTCTCGTCGAGAATCTTTGGAGTGATGCCTGGAAAGGCATGGGTGGCCGATCCAGGCTTCGTTTCGGTCACGCCCGGAAGCGGCGTAATCATGATTGCGCCGGTCTCGGTCTGCCACCAGGTGTCGACGACTGGACAGCGCTCTCCGCCGATGATCTGGTGGTACCAGATCCACGCTTCCGGATTGATCGGTTCACCAACACTTCCCAGCAGTCGAAGGGAGGAGAGATCGTGGCCGGCCGGATGCTCTCGTCCCCACTTCATGAATGCGCGGATCGCGGTGGGTGCTGTGTAGAAAATGCTCACCTTGTACTTTTCGATGAGTTCCCAGAAGCGATCGCGCGCTGGCCAGTCAGGGGCGCCTTCGTAGAGAAGTACAGTCGCACCGTTCGAGAGCGGCCCGTAGACCACGTAGGAGTGGCCGGTGATCCAGCCGATGTCAGCCGTGCACCAGTAGACATCCTCGTCCTTGAGATCGAAGACCCATTTGGTCGTGGCGTGGACTCCGGTCATATAACCGCCGGTGGTGTGAACGATACCCTTCGGCTTTCCGGTAGTTCCCGAGGTGTAGAGCGTGAACAGCATCTGCTCGGCATCCACGAATTCCGCCGGACAGTCGGGCGAGGCTGCATGTGTAATTGAGTGGTACCAGAAATCGCGTCCGCTCTGCATGGAGATGGTTTCATCACCCTCTTCCGACGCTTTGCGACGCATCACCACGACCACTTTCTCAATCGACGGAGTGTCCTGGATGGCTTCGTCGGCCATTTTTTTAAGCGGAACGAGATTACCTCTCCGGAATCCGCTGGTCGCGGTGATCAGCACCTTGGCCTGAGCGTCGTTGATGCGATCGCGAAGCGCTTCCGCAGAGAAGCCACCGAAGATCACCGAGTGCACCGCGCCGATGCGTGCACAAGCCAGCATGGACACCACAGCTTCTGGTACGAGGGGAAGGTAGATGGCGACGCGATCCCCGAGGTTTACGCCGAGGCTCTTGAGTGCGTTTGCGAAACGTGAGACCTCGTCGTGGAGTTCACGGTAGGTGAGCGTTCGTGTGTCCCCAGGCTCGCCTTCCCAGATGATGGCTTTCTTGTCACCTCGTGTCTCCAGATGACGGTCGAGGCAGTTGTACGACGCGTTGAGGCGACCACCGACGAACCACCTCGCGTAGGGAGGTTTCCACTCGAGGACCTCGGTCCAGGGAGTTTCCCACGAGAGTTCAGCTGCCCACTTTGCCCAGTAAGCCTGCGTGTCGTTCGCGGCTTCCTGATAAATGGCTTTGTCCTTTACGTGCGCGGCCTCGACAAAGGCCGGAGAAGGCTTGAAGGTTCGGTCTTCGTGAAGCAACGCGTCGATCGAAACTTCGGTTCGTTCTTCAGCCATGCGTCACCTCCGGAAATGGAGCGCGATTGTATTAGATGAATGGAGAATGTCGAATGGAGAATGGAGAATGTCAGATAGACAGGGCCATTGAGTCCATCAGCGATCGGAAGAGGCGCAGGCCGTCGGTGTTGCCCATCGCCTCCTCGGAACAGCGTTCGGGGTGGGGCATCATTCCGATGACATTCCTGCCACTGTTGCAGATCCCGGCGATGTTGCGCGAGGAGCCGTTCGGATTTGCTTCTTTCGTGATTCGTCCTTCCGAGTCGCAATAGCGGAAGAGCACCTGATCGTTGCGCTCCAGTTCGTCCAGCGTGGCCGCGTCGGCAAAATAGTTTCCTTCACCATGGGCGATTGGAACGCGAAGAATCTCGCCGGGACTCAACGCCGCAGTGAGTGGCGCAGAAGTGGATTCGACGCGCAGATGAACATCACGGCAGATGAAACGCAGATCTCCGTTTCGAAGGAGCGCACCCGGGAGCAGTCCCGCCTCGGTGAGCACTTGAAAGCCGTTGCAGATTCCGAGGACCAGTCCCCCCGCGGCGGCGTGCTGGCGAATCGGTTCCATGATCGGGGCGAAGCTGGCCAGGGCACCCGCGCGAAGGTAATCGCCGTACGAGAATCCTCCGGGAATGATGACGCAGTCGACCTCTTCGAGACTGGTGCTCTTGTGCCAGAGCAGCGTGGTTTCAGCACCGAGCACCGTGCCGGCTACGTGCAGTGCGTCATGATCGCAGTTCGAGCCTGGAAGCGCGACGATTCCAAATTTCATCTTCTCTGCTCCATTGCTCCATCTCAGCTGCACTCATCGTACCGGTCGCTTCTCGGGAACTTTATAGATTGTAAGATAACCCGCCGGATCAGTGGTCACGACGCCTCCGGCCTTCGCGTTCCACTGCAGGGCGAAGGCAGCGACTCCGTAGATCGAGAGCGCGGTTACTTTACGTTCGGAGGCGACGAACGAGCTGCTGGCACTGCATCGTCGCTCGGCGATCAACACCTGGCCGGTGGCAGGTCCCGCGGTGAGGATCTGCGGCCCTGAATTCTGGGGAAGGCAGACTGTTTCACTGCTGACCAGATCTCCGAAATCAAAGCGAATTCTCATGCGTCCGTTGTCGGCGGCCATGGTCTTCGCTGCCCGTGTGACGAGGGACTTCTCGCCCAGCCAGTTCTTTGCGACGAAAATGAGCGCGGAGTCCCCGGCCCCGAAACGCGCCGCTTCGATCACACGATCAGTCTGCAAAGGTTCGCGCACGACTTCCTTCCAGGTGGTGGTGTCGATGAGGGAAACCACCGTGGCTTTGCCGCTGCTGAATTGTTCTGAGCCGACCACGGCCAGAAGTCGTCCGGCTGAATCGGAGGCGATTGCCATCGGCTCCGGAAAGCGAATGGTGGTGAGCTCGCGATCGCCTGAAGCATTGAACACATGAACGGTTCGACCGAGCACGTACAGGTACCTGCCGGTCGGGTCGGGAATCGCGTCGCGGATGGTCTCCCCCTCGAGTCCTATCTCGCGGACCACCTCGAGCTCCGGGAGGGAGAGGATGGTCACGCTCTCGTCGCTGCCGTTGGCCACGACCAGCCGCTTGCCATCGCTGCTGATTCGAAGCGTGCTGAGTTCTTTGGTGGCAGCGATGTGTTCGAGATCCAGCACTGTCGAGCGAAGAATCGCGCCCGACAGAGGATTGATGGCCATGACGGATTGTGATTGCGCCAGGCCTGCGTAGATGGTTCCATCGGCAGCGACGGCCAGACCTCGCGGGTTGCCAGGCAGCGACCAGCGGCGCACAACCTTTCTATCGCGCGTCGGAGCCGGAGTCAGTGATTCGGCGAGAAGTGATCCACTCAGCGTCAGCAGCAGCGCAAGGCTACTGATCAATCGTCCAGGTGTAGTTTTCGACCACTGTGTTGGCGAGTAACTTCTCGCACATCTGACGAATCTGTTCTTCGATCTGTTCACGGGTTCCAGCCTCAGGTTTCAGCTCAATGCGAAACACCTTCCCGGCCCTGACATCTTCCACGCCGTCGAAACCGAGCGAATGGAGCGAGTGCTGAATGGCTTTTCCCTGCGGATCGAGCACAGCGGATTTCAATTCAACGACAACGGTAGCTTTCACGGGGCGATCTCCTGCGGTCGCAATTTAGCACGGCGCCTGCGGTTGCGCCGACGAATGGAGAATGGTGAATAGAGAATGCAGAATGATCAACCTGGATGTCATCAACAGGACGTCATCCCGAGCGGCGGGATCGGCGCGTGGCGCCGGTTCTACAGAAATGAACGGTAGCTCCTCGCAGCAGTAGTCGCCGAGAATCGTAAGTATCGCTCCTGCAACCAACACGCACGGAGCCCCGGAGGGGCGGCATCTCTTTAGCCACGGCCGTGAGGCCGTGGACCGCGCATCGGGACGATTCAAGAGCCCCGAAGGGGCGGCATCGCGACTTCCGTTCAACTGCCGTATCACCGTCATCCGACCACTCAGGTTGGCGAATAGTTCTCGACGAATTGGCTTCAGCGTGTTTCTAGAAACAGCGACTCACCGTACTGAAGATTCTCTGCGCAATGATCAGCTGAACATCACAGCACAGACGAGCTTACACGGAAGTCGCGATGCCGCCCCTTCCGGGGCTCGGAATCATCGTCGTTGCGATTCGAGACCCCAAGGCCTTACGGCCTGGGCTATTTC
>JBKJUK010000010.1:0-8511 GCA_046590705.1 Thermoanaerobaculia bacterium | reverse complement strand
ACCGGCGTCATGCGCCGATTCCGAGCTCGGAATGACGGCGCTCCTGATGATGCAAAGCGATCCTGTTTCAATCTCTCAGTCGCCGCGTGGCGCGGTCCTGCTGTCGGTCACGCAAATCCTCCGTCGCTCTCGGCTTCACCCACGCGCCCACCGCGATTCTCCTGCTCATCTCCTCAGGAGAGGACTGCACGCGGTACTATCTGTCCAACCACCCTTAGATTCCTTTCGACCATGAGCAAACGCGTTCTATTTTCAATCATCCAGCTGCTCTTTTGGGCTGTCACCGCTCAGGCGGCCGGCGAGCCCAGGAACCTCTCCCTTCGCGAGGCTTCGCTTCGGGACTCGAATGGTCGTGCGCTCCACAATCGCGAACTTGTACGCGTGAGCGGTGTTTCCTCGACCGCCGGAACAACCTTCGGAGAAAGAATGCCGAAGATCCATATCCAGGACCCCGATGGAGCACTGACCCTGTTTTCGCGCAGGCCACTTCCCCCGGTGAGACCGGGCGACCGGGTCACGGCTACCGGCCGGATCGGAGTGTACGCGGGAACCGTGCAGCTGACCGTGGATACACTGCTGATTACTGGGCGAGGAGAGCCGCCCCCTCCACTGAAGGTCAAACCCGAGTCTCTGATTTCCACCCGGTACTCAGCCCGCCTTGTTGTGACGGAAAGCAGGGTTGTCGACGTACGGCGCCAGAGGCGCAGCATGACAGTCCTGCTTCAAGCGGGCGATCAGATTCTCACGGTGTATCTGGGCGCGACGCAACTCAAAGAATTTTCCAAGACCAGCTTCGTACCCGGATCGGTCATCGAAGTCACGGGCATATCCTCGCAGTTCGACCGGGAGTTTCCTTTCACCTCGGACTTTCAGTTGCTCCCGAGGACACACGAGGACATTCGACTCCGGCACGCCGCACCCATGTTTACGCGACGGCAGGTGGGACTCGTCGTCGGCGCAGCAGTCGGGGCTACCTTGCTTTTCGTCTTATGGGTTCTTCTGCTACGGCGACAGGTTCGCAAGCGTACCGTTGAGCTTGAACGAATCACCGAATCACTGAGAAATGAGGAACGTCATTACCGCGAACTGTTCGAACGAAATGCTGCCGGTCAATTTCGTGCCGTCGACGACTCCATCACCGATATGAACGCCTCGATGCTGTCGATGCTCGGCTACAGCTCGATCGCCGCGCTCGGCACAGCGAAGCTTTCATCGATCTACTGGGACCCGCGCGACCGCGAGACCGTGGTTTCAGCGTTGAGCATGAAAGGAGCCTGCACGAACCTCCATGTACGCCTGCGCAGAAGCAACAACACAGCAGCGAACATCCTGATGAATGCCAGTAGCTCGCAATCAGATGACGGCGGGCAATTACTCATCGAGGGTACGGTCGTCGACATCAGCGCAACGCGCGAGGCTGAAGAGCGGAATCGCATCCTGGCGCACACACTCGAGAGTAGTCACGACGCCATCACCGTCACCGATCTCAACGACCGGATCACCTACGTCAATCGTGCCTTCCTGGACCTCTACGGATACGAGCTTCAGGACGTGCTGGGACAGCCGATCACCCTCGTCAATTCGGAAAGAAACGACTCGGACATCAGAGCTCACATCTCCACTGACAGTCGCACTGTTGGATGGAGCGGAGAGCTGCTCAATCTTCGAAGTGACGGTACAGAGTTTCCCGTTTCACTCAGCACCTCACCTATTTATGACGATCAGCGAAATGTGATCGGACTTGTCGGCGTGGCACGTGACATCACCCGAGAAAAGGCCACCGAGGCGCGCATTGCATACCAGGCCTTTCATGATTCGTTGACGAGTCTCCCCAATCGCGCGCTGTTCGTCGAGCGTCTGGATCAGGCCATCCGACACGCAGCCCGCAAAGAACACCGGGTGGCCTTGATGTTCCTCGACGTCGATCTTTTCAAACGAGTGAACGACACACTTGGCCACTCAGCCGGAGACGAATTACTCAAACAGATCGCGGAAAGGCTCAGACCGTCGCCAGAGGATCAGTACTCGGTGGCCCGTGTGGGGGGTGACGAATTCATGCTGCTCCTCGCTGATCTGAAATCAAATGACGCGCCCGTTACCGTGGCTCGTCAGGTCATCAGCAGAATCGCCGAACCGTTTCACGTATTCGGCCAGGAGCTGTATGTCACCTCGAGCATCGGAATCGCTACCTATCCAATGGACGGCACCGATCCGGAATCGCTGTTTCGAAGTGCCGATGTGGCCATGTACCGGGCCAAAGATTTGGGACGCAATCGCTTCGAAGTCTGCTCACCCCTGTTGAATCCCAGCCGGGCCATGGAGCGTCTGGCAACCGAGAATGATCTCCGACGTGCCCTCAGCACTGATCAGATCGTCGTGTACTACCAACCGCAGATCGAACTGATGACCGGGGCTGTCATCGGCTTCGAGGCTCTCGTTCGCTGGAATCATCCTACTCGTGGCGTGATCCTTCCGGGCGACTTCCTCGGTCTCGCGGAAGACTCAGGATTGATCGTTCCGATCGGAGAAGCAGTTCTGCGCACCGCATGTGCGGACGCCAGACGATGGCTCGACGAAGGACATCCGCCGCGACGTGTTGCGGTGAACCTTTCTGCCCGTCAGTTTCATTCAGGGAATCTGCATGAGATCGTGGCCGCGGTTCTGCTGTCGACAGGTCTCCCTCCGGAACTACTGGAGGTGGAGATCGTGGAAACCATCGCCATGGAAAACACCGGACAGGCGCTGGCTACACTGACGGCCCTGCAGAACATGGGCGTGCGCATCGCCATGGACGACTTCGGCACCGGGCAATCTTCGCTCAGCTATCTCAAGAGATTCCCGATTGACACGGTCAAGATCGACCGCAGCTTCATCCGCGACGTGACCACCGACGAGAGCGACGCGGCGATCGTCTCCGCGGTCATCGCCATGAGCCATCGTCTACAGCTGCATGTCATCGCGGAAGGCGTCGAAACGTTAGAACAGGTCGAATTTCTTCGACGCTTCGGATGCGAGGCCGTCCAGGGTTTCCTTTTCAGTGTTCCCATCGCTCCGGCGGACTTCGGGTCTTACCTTGAGCGCCTGAAGTCGACGCCCCTGCTCGGCAACGAGCATCTGATCTGACCTGTCGCTCACTTGCGTCAGATGAGACAAGCGCACTATCGTCAGAAAAATGACTGACCTGATCAGCCTGCTCGACTTCCTGCAGCGGCGCTACCCCGACTCTTCGAAGACGACCCTTCGCAAAATGTTGCAGAACGACCGGGTCACCGTGAACGGTGTCATCGAGCGTGTTGGCAGCAGACAAATTTCTCCGGGTGACAAGGTCGCCAGCGGTAACGATGCAGAACGACGCACCCTGGACAAGCGCGTCAGTATTCTTTTCGAAGACGACGATCTGCTGGTCATCAATAAGGCCGCAGGAATCCTCTCCGTTCCGTCGTCGCATGACCGAAGCGAGTCGGTGGAGGAGATTCTCAATCGCTATCTGCGAGGCTCGATCCACGACATCCGGGTTCAGCACGTACATCGACTCGATCGCGACAGTTCAGGACTACTGGTCTTTGCCAAGAGCAGCTGGATTCACGAACGCATGCAGGAACTCTTCGCCGCTCATGAGATCGATCGCCTGTACGTGGCCATCGTCCACGGAAAGCTGGCCACTCCGAGAGGCTCGTTCCGCTCCACGCTGGCCGAAGATCGGACTGGAAAAATGCGGAGCATCGCCGATGCCTCAGAGGGCAAGCAGGCCGTGACGCATTACACGGTGCGCGCGGCGGGTGAGAAATTTTCGATGCTGGACGTGACCCTCGAGACGGGACGGCGGAATCAGATTCGGGTGCACTTCTCAGAGGCTGGACATCCGCTGATTGGTGACGACATGTATGGGAAAGGCCTGGAAGATCCGCTGGGACGCCTCGCGCTGCACGCGAAACTTCTCGGCTTCGTACACCCCCGCACCGGAAAGAAGCAACGCTTCGACTCCCCGGTTCCGCAGGCGTTCACGCACCTGCAGTTGTAGACAGGCATTCATAATCCCCGCACGTGAGCTTCGTAGGAAGCGTTGCATATCCGCGACATGTGGAGCACAGGCAATCCTGCCTGTGGCGCAGGAGAGTGAGTTCGATTGATGCTTCGCATGTCGGCGGAGGTTCGCCGATAGGAGCGACAGTTCGGTTACGCGGAACGAAACCGTCCTTCGAAGTCAGTGCATCGCGTCACAGGCAGGATTGCCTGTGCTCCACACAACCGCGTCCCGTCGCGGTTCAAAAAGATGTCCAAACTCGTAACTAAACGATTCGACCTTCTCCTCAGATGGTCGAAGCGTCGATGACGAATCGATACCTTACGTCCCCTTTGATCATTCGTTCGTAGGCCTCGTTGATCTGGCTGATGGGGATGACTTCGATGTCGCAGGAGATGTTGTGTTTGCCGCAGAAGTCGAGCATCTCCTGCGTCTCTGCGATTCCGCCGATCATCGAACCAGCCAGGGTGCGCCGCTTCGGGATCAGGCTGAACGGATGCACGGTGGAAGGATTCGGCGGAACGCCGAGCAGCACCATCACTCCGTCGCGTTTGAGCAGACTCAGATATTTATTCAGGTCGTCGTCGGCAGAAACGGTGTTGAGAATCAGATCGAAATGATTGGCCAGTGTTTCGAACGTCGAAGGATCGGAAGTGGCGTAGAAATCCTTCGCACCGAATCGCAGACCATCTTCCTTCTTTCTCAGAGTCTGGCTGATGACAGTGACGTCGGCACCCATGGCCGCGGCAAGTTTGACGCCCATGTGACCGAGTCCGCCCATACCAATCACAGCGACCCGAGTTCCTTTCTTCACATTCCAGCGTTTGAGTGGTGAAAACATGGTGATCCCGGCGCAGAGAAGTGGAGCCGCAGCATCGAATGGTAAATTCTCGGGAATGCTGCAGACGTAATTCTGATCGACCACTACCTGCGTCGAGTAGCCACCGTAGGTCGGCGTACTCCCGTCCTTCTCGAGACCGTTGTACGTTGCAATCATGCGGTTCTCGCAATACTGCTCGAAGCCTTCCCGGCAGGACTCGCATGTGCGACAGGAGTCGACGAAACAGCCCACACCAACGCGATCACCAACTTTGTATTTCGAGACTCCCGCGCCGACAGCCGAAACTGTTCCGGCAATCTCATGCCCAGGCACCATCGGGAACAGACTGCCGCCCCACTCGTCGCGAGCCTGATGAATATCTGAGTGGCAGACACCGCTGAACACGATATCGATCAAAACATCTTCAGGTCCGGGATCGCGTCGTTGAATTCTGGTTGGACCCAGCGGTTCAGTCGCACTTGGTGCAGCCCAGGCTTTTACTTCCGGCATAGTATTTCTCCTGTTGTTCTTCGGATTTGGCGAGAAGGAATGCTGAAAAGATCGAGCGCAAATTTTGGCTGCTTTCGAGTGCAGGGTGCTGCGGGCCAGACCAAGCGCGCCATCTCAATCATCTGCTACTTCTTCTGGATCGGGAATCCCTTTTCCACTCAGGCGTCGTAACGCCCCCTTCGTGCGTACAATTTCTAACAACCCCCCTTACTGATCATCGTTTGCCCTGGCGCAGGCCTCCTGGTGATAGCGAGCATGAACCTACTTCACTGGAAAGCCGCGCTTCTTCATGATGGCCTTGACGTCGGCATCCCGCCCGCGGAAGTTTCGATACGCTTCCGCTGGATCGACGGTGTTGCCGACGGAGAAAATGTTGTCGCGCAGCCGCTTCGCCACTTCTTTACTGTACGGCCCGCCACCTTCGGTGAAGGCTCCGAAGGCATCGGCAGTGAGCACATCGGACCAGAGATAGCTGTAGTAGCCGGCTGAATAGCCGTCGCCCGAAAAGACGTGACCGAACTGCGGCGTCCGATGTCTCATGACGATCTCTTTCGGCATACCCATCTGAGTAAGCGTGTCGCGTTCGAAGGCGTCGGGGTCGATCTTCTGGGATCCCGCGAGGTGCAGCTTCATGTCGATCAGAGCACTGCCTAGGTATTCGACGGTTCCGAAACCCTGATTGAAAGTTGCTGCCTTTTTAATCCGATCGACGAGTAACTGGGGAATCGGCTTTCCGGTCTTCTGATGCACTGCGAAGCGCTGCAGAACCTCCGGCGTAGAGAGCCAGTGCTCGAGCAGCTGTGAAGGAAATTCAACGTAATCCCGGGCCACGGAAGTACCGGAGAGCGACGGGTAGTTCACGTTCGAAGACAATCCATGGAGGGCGTGACCGAATTCGTGAAACAGTGTTACGGCGTCGCTCCACGAAATCAGAACCGGTTCGCCTTCCTTACCCTTTACGAAGTTCGAATTGTTGGAGACGATCGTGGCGACTTCACCGGCGAAGCGTTCCTGCGAACGGTAGGCATTCATCCAGGCACCGGACTGCTTTCCCTCACGCGCGTACGGATCGAAATACCAGAGTCCACGATGTTTTCCGGTAGCCTTGTCGGTCACCTGCCAGACCTTCACGTCCGGGTGATAGACCGGGATATCGGTCACCGGCGTGAAGCTGAAGCCGAAGAGTTCACCGGCCACCCAGAACATACCCTCACGCAGCTTGTCGAGTTGCAGGTACTGCTTCACTTCGTTCTGATCGAGGTCGTAACGCTCTTTCCGAACTTTCTCAGCGTAATAGCGATAGTCCCACGGCTCGATGGTCAGTTTCGCGCCTTCTTTCGAGGCGAGTTTCTGCATATCGGCGACTTCTTCTTTCACCCGCGCGACGGCCGGTGTCCACACCGACTCCATCAGCTGCATGGCACGCTCGGGCGTCTTGGCCATGGCGTTTTCGAGGCGCCAGTGGGCGTGGGTTTCGTACCCGAGGAGTTTGGCGCGTTCTGCACGAAGCTCCAGGATCTCGGAGATGATGGCGTTGTTGTCGTGCGCTCCTGGATTGTCGCCGCGATTGACGAACATGTTCCAGGCCTTCTCCCGGAGATCTCGTCGGTCGGAGTAGGTGAGGAAAGGATCGACCGAGGAACGTGTGTTGGTGATCACCCATTTGCCTGGCTGCTTGCGTGTCGTCGCTGCAGCGGCAGCATAGTCGCGCAGCGATTGGGGAAGACCGGCCAGATCGGCTTCACTGTTGAGTGTGACGGTCTGCCCGCTTTCATCTGCCAGAACGTTCTGACTGAATCGGGTGTACAGCTTCGCCAGCTGCTGATTGATCTCGGCCATCCTCGTTTTCGAAACACCCTCGAGGCGTGCGCCGGCGCGGACGAAATTCTTGAACGAGTTCCAGATCAGCCGCTGCTGCTCAGCAGTCAGTGCGGATTTTTCCGGTGAGTTGTAGACCGCCTCAACGCGACGGAAGAGACGTTCGTTCTGCGTGATCTTGTCGGAAAATCCAGCCAGTACTGGTGCCATCTCCAGCTCGACCTTCTGAAAATCCTCGGTAGCGAGCGTGCCTCCCCAGATTCCGTAGATGGCCTGCACGCGATCGAATGATCGACCTGAGCGCTCCATGGCCTCGATTGTATTTCCGAATGTCGGCGCTGCCGGGTTGGAGGCGATGGCCTCGAGTTCGTTGAGAGTAGTCGTCATCGACGCTTCCAGCGCTGACTTGAACTGATCGACGCGCACCAATTGGAACGGAGGGACACCCCCGTAAGGACCTGACCACTCGGAGAGCAGTGGATTGGCTGCGACAGGTGCCAGTGCCGGCATCGCTGGAGTTTCGCTGGTTGTTGCGGCTTGGTTCTGATTCACTACCTTCCCCTGATCAGCAGTAACACAACCTGCGGCGATGGCTGCGACTAGCAGTAGCGGTGCCGAGCGCTTGAGTCCCTGACGCATAGATCTTCTCCTTTTTCTGGAGTTCAGCCTCAACTGCGCTGCGCCCACGCCTGGCTCAAACCTGACCGCGCATACGAATATTCGAGTCACGCATCAAGCGCATGATGGCGGAGGCGCAGAGCAGGGCCAGCTCGCGAAGAAGCCTACGACTTCCGACCACTCAGACCGTGAAAAACTGACCAGTGGAAGGCGACACAACCATTCCGGTTGTGGTGGTGACTGGAACCTGCTGCACCGTGGGCGTGGCCATGTAGTTGGTGTAAACAAACCAGCCCACAACGGCCAGCGCTACGAGCAGAAGGATCCACAACAGCGGCGACCCTCCCCTCTTTCGTTCAATATTGATCTCGGCCATTGGTGACTCCTCTCGCGGATTCGTCCGCTACTACGAAAGGTCAGAGAGCAATAGCAGTACCACGCAGGGATTCGAATCATGCCGCTGCAACGGACAGCGACGTCATTCCGAAGGAGCGCACCGTGCTCGGTGTGTAGCGCAGAACCGGCTGCGACTGAGGAATCTACGCGAAGGGTTCGCGATCATCATGTACAGCGCGGTCCTGTGGGTAGATCCCTCGAACCCACCCAACCCGCCTCTTCTAATGAACGGGTTTCTGCATATCGGTGTGAGGGCTGCCTTTGAGGGCCGGAGGCCCGGCATCGAAATAGCCCAGGCCGTGAGGCCTTGGGGTCTCGAATCGTA
>JBKJUK010000380.1:0-19634 GCA_046590705.1 Thermoanaerobaculia bacterium | reverse complement strand
CACAAGGTTCGCGCTCAACATTTACAGCGCGGTCCCTGTGCGCAGATTCCTCGCACCCACCCATCCCGCCGCTCGGAATGACGGCGCTCCTCTTGGTGCTCAGCGGTTCGAGTTCGGGTGACATTGCGCGCTTGATCTTCGTCGGCATCGCGACTTTCCGCCATTCGGTACGAACCCCAATTCGTACGCATCGGTCATTGTCGTAACGTCGACGATCTACTCCGTCCCGGTCGAATCGATGCCGCCCCGCCGGGGCTCCGAAGGATGTCGGGTGCGCTACGTCCACGGCCTCACGGCCGTGGCTACAGCGATGCCGGGCCTCCGGCCCTCTGGGGCATCACTGCCGATCCCGCCGCTTCCGAGAAACTTCGGTCTCATGCGGCTTTCCCGGTTGGAAAATGCCGCCGATACGGGCAGGAACGTCATTCCGATGGAGCGCGCCGTGCTCGATGGCGAGTGCAGATAGGACTGCGACTGAGTAATCTACGCACAAGGTTCGCGCTCAACATTTACAGCGCGGTCCCTGTGCGCAGATTCCTCGCACCCACCCATCCCGCCGCTCGGAATGACGGCGCACCGCCCTTCCCGCTGATCGGATGACAGCTGCCTGGCGATCACGTTCTTTCTTTCAGTCGCCGTAAGTCCCAACGGGGGAGCGGGCTCGCGCAACGCGCCCCTACAGTGCCTCGCGCGCGCCCTCTACACCTCGTATCCGAGGTAAATCTTTTCTCCACCTAGTGGATATTTGTGGACAGTAGTGGTCGTTGGTGGTAGTTTTTCTTCAAATTTAACTGAAATGCAGGAGAACACGTCGAACCGTGGATAGTCTTGAACTGATGGGGCATGCCCCGGCCAGAGTCGATGAGAAGGGACGGATCAAGGTCCCCAGCGACTTCCGGCGTGTGATCGAGGAGCGCTTCGGCCTCGATTGCTTCATCACGTCCATGGACGGAGAAAAGGCGCTGATCTATCCGGTGCCGGTCTGGCGTGAGTTTCATGCCCGCCTCTCCCGCGTCCCTTCGACCTCCGTCGCCAAGAACAAGATGCTGGAGCGAGTGAACTACTACGGTCAGGTCGGCAGCATCGACGCGCAGGGACGACTGCTGGTCCCTTCCATCCTGCGCAATGTGGCCTCCATTACTAATGACGTGGTGGTGCTCGGCAGCAACGATCACCTGATTGTCTGGAATGAAGAAAAAATTCAGCGCCGCCTGACCGAAGCACCGCTGTCGGACGACGATCTGAAAGAGCTGGAGCTTCACGGAGTCTGAGTTTGAACGACGGAGATCTCAGCCAGGGTCATGACGGGTTTGAGATCCCGGCGAGCAGCACCGCCGCGAGGCATGCGCCGGTTCTGCTCGAAGAAGTACTGCAGTGGGTGGTACCCGCAGGAGTCGATGCAGATGCGGTGATAGTCGATGCAACGGTCGGGCTGGGTGGTCACGCCGAGGCGTTGCTGGAGCGGTACGAAGCAATCAGATATGTCGGTGTTGATCGCGATCCGCGGGCGCTGAAGCTGGCCGGTGAGCGATTGAAGCGGTTTGGAAGTCGCGTGACGCTCATAGAGGGGCGGCACGAAGAGCTCTTTGAAATTCTGGACAAACTGAACGTCGGAGAAATCGGCGCTGTACTGGCCGACCTCGGAGTCAGCTCCATGCAGATCGACGAGCCGTCGCGCGGATTTTCTTTCCGCTTCGACGGACCGCTCGACATGCGCATGAGCGCCGAGGGATCGACTGCTGCGGATCTGGTGAATACGCTCGATGAATACGAGCTGACGCGGATCATTCGCGATTTCGGCGAGGAGCCGATGGCGAAACGGATCGCTCAGGCCATCGTGGCTTTGCGCGAGACCGAGCCGATCACTACGACCAGGCAGCTCGCGCAGATCGTGCGAGACGTCAAGCGTGGTGTGCGGGAGAAGATCGACGCAGCCACGCTCACCTTTCAGGCGCTGCGAATCGCCACGAACGAAGAGATCGTGCGACTCGAGGAGTTCGTCGATCAGGCCGTGGCTCGACTCGCAAGCGGGGGGCGCATCGGGGTGATTTCGTTTCATTCGCTCGAGGATCGCGTCATCAAGCGTGCGCTCCGACGGCTGCAGGGTGAATGCAAATGTCCGCCGGATCTTCCGGTGTGCGGTTGCGGAATGATCAGTTTCGTCCAGGTACTGACATCGAGGCCGCTGACGGCATCGACAGAAGAAGAAACAAGGAATCCGCGAGCGCGAAGCGCGCGGCTGAGAGTTGCAGAGAAGCTGTAGTGAAGGGTTAGGTCTCGGATCACGGGCGTGATCGAGGCAAGCAGCAAGGGTGAAGGTTGGGGAAGGGCGGGCGTGAGTGTACGTTCGGTCGAATCCTGGGAGGGGTGGCGCGTGTGGGGTGGGTGTGTGGGTCGGGTCCGATTGTCGTACCGATAGGCAGAATCTTCACCCTTGTTCGTTGCTTCAGCGAGCAGGGAAAATGTACGCACAGAAAAAAACGATAGAGAACAGCCACATCACCAGGGAGCGCGATCGCGAGCGCTTTCGTGAGCTATTTTCCGTTTTTTCGATCGGCCTCCCCATCGCGCTGTTCCTGTTGCTCTTCACCTGGCAGAACCTCGAAGTCATTCGTCTGGCCAGCCAGGCCGGCAAACTCCAGAAGAACGAGAAGTCGCTTCAGATCACAAACAAGACTTTGCGTCTCGAGATCGAGCGTCTGACCAACCTGCAGGTCGTGGAGGCGCAGGCCCGACGGCTTGGACTGGATACGACCGAGGCCTCGCGAATCGTGATCGTCCGCAACGCGGTGAGCCAGTTGCAGGTGACTCAGTGACGATCTCGGCGCGGCGAGTTTCGATCATGGGAATCGTGCTGTCCCTCTGGGCCACGGTGGTGGTTGGCCGGCTGGTGCAGGTTCAGCTCGTCCGTCATGATGATTACAACGCACGCGCAGCGGATCAGCAGCAGCGTACGATTTCGCTTACGCCGGTGCGCGGTTCCATTCGCGACGCGCGCGGACGCATTCTCGCTGAGAGCATTCCCGCTGACTCGGTGTACGCCGATCCGCAGGCAGTGCAGAATCCGCAGCTCGTCGCGCAGCGACTGTCGGCGGTGCTGGGAATGCGCATCCCGGACATCGAGAAGAAGCTGAAGGCTCGGAACGAGTTCGCCTGGATCGCCAGGCAGGTCAGTCCGGAAGTCGGGGCGCAGGTGCGGAAGCTCAAGCTTCCCGGGATTTACACGCTCGAAGAACACCGTCGTTCCTATCCGCGCGGGGCCCTTGCAGCGAACGTTCTCGGGTATGTGAATCTCGACGGCGTTGGAATCGCCGGGATCGAGCACTCCTTCGATCATCACGTGCAGGGGCAGGCCGGCAAGGTCACGCTGCTTCGTGATGCCCGCCGCGGCATGTATCTGATGGGCGGTGGTGGCAAGAACGCCGCGCGCGACGGATCGCATGTCGTGCTGACCATCGACGAGGTGATCCAGTTCATCGCCGAGCGTGCGCTGAAGAGTGCGGTCGAGAAATATCGCGCCGCCAGCGGCTCGGTGGTGGTGATGGATCCACGTGACGGCGCAATTCTGGCGATGGCTTCTGCGCCGACTTTCGACCCGAATGATTTCAGAAAATTCACGCCGGCAGATTGGCGAAATCGCGCGGTGCAGGATTTCTACGAACCGGGATCGACGTTCAAGATCGTGACCGCGGCAGCAGGTCTCGAAGAGGGTCTGGTTACGCCTTCGCAGATGATCGACTGCAACAACGGCGGCATCCAGATCGCCAACGTGCGCATCAAAGAGCACGGCGGTCATGCCTACGGGGTGATTCCGTTCGAGGAAGTACTTGTGCATTCCTCCAATGTCGGCACCATAAGGGTCGGTCTCGCGCTCGGCTCGAAGCGTCTCTATCGATATGTGAGAGCCTTCGGCTTCGGCGAGAAGAGTGGGATCGAACTGCCCGGCGAAACCTCGGGGATGCTTCGACGGACTGAGCGTTGGTCACAACTTTCAAACGCCGTGATTTCGATCGGTCAGGAAATGGCGGCGACACCTTTGCAGGTGACACGAGCGGTGGCCGCAATCGCCAATGGCGGCATGCTCCCGCAACCAAAAATCGTGCAGCGCGTGATCGATAGCAATGGGAAAACAATCTACGAAGCGCCAACAGACAAGAGCAGACGCGTGGTCTCCGCGCGCACCGCAGCCGTGCTGAACGAGATGCTCAAGGCTGTCGTGGAGCGCGGCACCGGTAAGAGTGCAGCGCTTGCCGAACATGTCGTGGCCGGGAAGACCGGAACCGCGCAGAAACCGGGTCGCGGAGGATACTCCTCGGACGTGGTTGCATCGTTCGCCGGCTATGTACCGGCAGACCGTCCGCGTCTGGTGATCCTGGTGGCAGTCGACACCCCGCGCGGCGCGCAGTATGGCGGAACGATCGCCGCGCCAGTCTTTCAGGAAGTCGCCCAGGCGACGTTGCGGTACCTGGAAGTGCCGCCTTCCATTCCTGCACGCGAACTGACACTGAAGCCTCCCGTCATCGCCAGATTGCAGCGCACAGCGCCGGTGGTCGTGCGCGCGTCGCATGTGGTCGTACCTGATTTCAGGGGACTCGATGCGCGCGATGCCATCAGTCGAGCGACGAACGCTGGTCTCGCGGTTGGAGCAGAGGGTTCAGGATTCGTACGCCTGCAGAAACCGCTTCCCGGTATCCGCGTTCGCCGCGGCGAGAAGATCAGCCTGCAGATGGGCGTGGCGGGAGTCGGCGTATGAGACTTCAGGATCTGCTGCGAGATGTCGGGGGCGAAGTGACCGGTTCAGCTGAAGTCGAGGTTGCATCCGTGGTCTACGATTCGCGTCAGGCCGGTCCCGACTCGCTGTTCGTAGCCATTCCCGGTCTGGCAGCCGACGGATCAGCATTCATCCGGTCAGCCATCGAGAAGGGAGCGCGTGTCATCGTTTCCGAGCAGAAATTCGCGCTCGACAAAGTCACGCATGTGCAGGTGGCTGATGCTCGCAGTGCGCTGGCCTTGATCGCCGCGAACTTCCACGGACGACCTGCAGATCACCTCTCCATCGTGGGTGTCACCGGTACTTCCGGGAAGACCACCACCACCAGAATGATCGAGGCAATCTTCGACGCCACCGGTGAGCCCGCCGGTCTGATCGGAACCATCGAATACCGCGCTGGTTCGCACCGCGAGATTGCCGATCGCACCACCCCTGATGCAGTGGTTCTGCAGCAGTGGTTCGCAAAGATGCGTGAAGAGAAGGTTACCCGCGCCGTGATGGAAGTGTCCTCGCATGCGCTGGCCCTCAAGCGTACGCTCGGTATCCATTTCGCTGCGGCTGTGTTCACGAATCTCTCGCGTGACCATTTCGATTTCCATAAGGACTTTGAAGATTACTTTGCCGCGAAGAAGATTCTGTTCGATCAGATTGATCGCCAGCGCAGGACTGCGGTGGTCAATGTCGACGACGAGTACGGGCTGAGACTGGCTACAGAACTTGGCGCTAACTGCATGCGCTTCGGACGGGGAGAGGATTGTGAGATTCGCCCCGAGGCTGGATTTCGGATTGATGTGGACGGGCTTCATGGGCGGCTCATCACTCCTGAGGGTCCGGTCGAAATCGACTCGGTGCTGGTGGGGCTGCCGAACCTTTACAACTGGATGGGAGCTGTGGGTGCGGCGCTGGTGATGGGTGTGCCGGTCGCTGCCATCGAGAGTGGAATCCGGGCGCTGAGCGCGGTGCGCGGGCGTTTCGAGCGAGTGCCTTTGGAGAACGGGCCGACCGTTCTGGTTGATTACGCGCACAAGCCTGATGCACTCGAGAAACTGCTGCATGCTGTCAGGGAACTGGCCGGTGATCGCAAGGTGACCATCGTCTTCGGTTGTGGCGGCGACCGCGATCAGGGCAAGCGGCCGGTCATGGGGGAGATCTCCGGAAGGCTGGCTGACTACACCATTCTCACCAGCGATAACCCTCGCAGCGAATCACCGGCCCGGATCATTGAAGAAATTCGTGCAGGGATCGAGTCGATTTCTGACGCGAAGTTCGAGGTCATCGAGGACCGGCGCGAGGCCATTGGTAAAGCTCTGGCTTCAGCGCCTGCTGACAGCGTGGTGGTCATTGCCGGCAAGGGACACGAGAACTACCAGGTCATCGGCGACCAGATCATTCACTTCGATGACCGCGAGGAAGTCGAATCGGCATGGTCAGGATTAAACAACACGAAAACCAGTCAAAATAAAGAGACTGAGAAAAACTTTTGATAAGCGAACAATCTATGATGTATTCTAATCAACATACATTAAAGCTGTGTTCTGTTCTGGCTCCGCGGATTTGCGGGGGAGAGCGTGGGAAGACGAGCGTCAGGCAGTTCCCGGGGAAGGGAGACGGTCGTTTTCAGTGGCAGGCTGCGGAGCCTGAAGAGAACACTGCAGTCCTGCGCGTGACGCAGGAAGGAGGCCGGGAATGCCGAAGCTGACGTTTGAGCAGCTTGCCTCCATGATCGGCGGCTCGGTCGAAGCGGGCGGAAACCAGAGCTTCGACTCGGTGGTCATCGACAGCCGGGAAGCCCAGCCGGGCGCGCTGTTTTTCGCCATCCGCGGCGATCGTCTCGATGGTCACACTTTTCTGGTCAGTGCC
Organism: Thermoanaerobaculia bacterium; assembly: GCA_046590705.1. Lineage (GTDB taxonomy): Bacteria > Acidobacteriota > Thermoanaerobaculia > Gp7-AA8 > Gp7-AA8 > JBKJUK01. The sequence goes on along the minus strand of JBKJUK010000380.1, from coordinate 13,003 downwards.
CTCGAGAAAGCGGAAGGCGCGGTGGTCGATGAGATGCCCGCTGAGTTGATTCCGGGCAAAGCTTACGTACGAGTCGACGACACTACCGTCGCGCTGCAGAAGCTTGCCAGCGAAGTGCGAAAGCAATTCCCGTCAACGCTCATCGCCGTAACCGGTTCCGCTGGAAAGACCACCACCAAGGAAATGATCTCGACTCTGGTGGAGACTGAACGCTCCACCTGGAAGTCGTGGGGCAACTTCAATAACCAGATCGGATTCCCGCTCTGTCTGGCAAATACTCCTGACCGAACTGAAATCGTGGTCTCGGAAATGGGAATGAGTTCGAAGGGTGAGATCGAATTTCTGGCCAGGCTCTCCCGTCCCGACATCGGTGTCTACACCACCATTCAGCCGGTGCACCTGGAGTTTTTCGACTCCATCGACGGGATCGCTGCAGCGAAACGGGAACTACTCGAGAATCTTGCCGATGGCGGCGTAGTCGTTCTGAATGCGGACGACGCGCGGGTGATTGGAATCGCGGAAGGTTTCGTCGGCCGCAAGGTCACCTACGGAGTCGATGCTGCAGCGGATTACAAAGCTGATGAACTGAATGATCGAGGTCTACTCGGCTCGCAGTTCATGCTTCGCGCTGAGGGTGAGTCCAGACCGGTCACACTCTCTCTTCCCGGCAGGCACAACCTCGAGAACCTTCTGGCCGCGATCGCCACTGCTCGCGTCACGGGAATCAGCTGGGGCGGTATCGACGAAGGGATCCAGAAACTCAAGCCGGCCTATCACCGCGGTGTGGTCATCGAATGGAAAGGCGCCACGCTTTACGACGATACCTACAACTCCAATCCTTATGCAGTGGGGAAGGCGCTGACGCTTCTCGGACAAGCAACCGACGCCGCGCGGCGCATCGCCGTGATCGGCGACATGCTCGAACTCGGTCCTGATGAATTGAAATATCACCAGGAAACTGGAGCTGCGATTCCGGAAAACGTGGACGTGGTGATCGGAGTCGGACCTCGCTCGAAATCGCTGGTCGAAGGCGCCGCAAACGGTGGTCGGAGCAGCGATGCCATCCATCATTTCGCCGACAGCGAAGCCGCTGCCGCATTCCTCAAAGAGTTCATCAAACCGGGCGATTTCGTGCTGCTGAAAGGCTCACGCGGGATCGGCCTCGATCGCATCATTACTGCTCTGCAGGCTGGAGGCTGATCGGTGCTCTATTACCTCCTATTTTCGTTTCGTGATTCAGTCTCGGCCTTCAACGTGTTTCGTTACATCACGTTCCGAAGCGCCTACGCCGCACTCACCGCGCTGCTGATCTCTTTCATTCTCGGACCATGGCTGATCAATCGGATGCGCGAGATCAAGATGGGGCAGTTCATTCGCGAGGAAGGTCCCGAGTCCCATCAGAAGAAAGCAGGTACGCCCACCATGGGCGGGATCCTGATCAACCTGGCGATCCTGATTCCGACTCTGCTCTGGGCCGATTTGACGAATCCTTACATATGGATCGTGCTCTTCGTCACCTTCGCCTACGGCGCCATCGGCTTCATCGACGACTTCCAGAAGCTCTCCAAAAAGCAGAACCTCGGGCTGACCTCGAAGCAGAAGTTTTCACTTCAGACGGTGGTCGCGCTCATCGCCGGACTAGCCATCGCTTATCTGCCGCAGATTCACAACGCCTACTCCACGACTCTGACGTTCCCGTTCTTCAAGAGCGCAGTGATCAACCTCGGGTTCATGTACATCCCGTTCATCGTGGTTGTCCTGGTCGGCGCGTCGAACGCGGTGAATCTGACCGACGGCCTCGATGGTCTGGCCATCGGCTCGACCTTGATCGCGGCAGTCACCTACACCATCCTCACTTACGCGGCCGGTAACTTCAAAGTGGCCGACTACCTGCGCATCGCCTGGGTCCCTCAAGCGGGAGAACTGGCCGTGTTCTGCGGAGCGATGGTGGGGGCGTCACTCGGATTCCTCTGGTTCAATGCGCATCCTGCGGAGATCTTCATGGGCGACGTCGGATCGCTCGCGCTGGGCGGTGCCATCGGTTGTCTGGCGGTCATGATCAAGCAGGAGATCCTGCTGGTCTTCGTCGGCGGACTCTTCGTGCTCGAAGCGCTCTCGGTCATCATTCAGGTCATCTCCTTCAAGACAACCGGACGGCGAGTCTTCAAGATGTCGCCGCTGCATCACCACTTCGAACTCTCAGGCTGGCGCGAGACGAAGGTGGTCGTACGTTTCTGGATCATCGCGATCATCTTTGCCATGCTCAGTCTCTCGACACTCAAACTCAGATAACGGATCAGGGCGGCGCGGGCGGATGGGAAAGGTTCTCGTTTTCGGAGCAGGAAAATCTGGCGTAGCCGCAGCGAACCTGCTGGCACGGCAGGGCCGCGCGGTGGCCATCACCGACGGCAAACCTCTGTCCGAACTTCCTGTCGCGAGCGAACTCGATCCTGCCGTAGAGCAGTTCTTCGGTGTCGAGCCGAAAGAGCTGGATGCGTTCGACTCGGTCGTGCTGAGTCCTGGTATCCCCCCGGAGGTCGCACTGCTGCAGAGAGTCAGGGAGCAGGGACTTCCGATCATCGCTGAGATCGAACTGGCCTTTCGAGAACTGAAAGGTAAGGTGGTGGCCATCACCGGATCGAACGGCAAGTCCACCACCACCGCGCTCATCGGTGAGATCCTGCGCATTGCCGGGAAAGACCCGATTGTGGCCGGTAACATCGGCGTGCCACTCAGTGCAGTTGTGGCCTCCGAGGAGCGAACCTATGTCGTCGAACTGTCGTCGTTTCAGCTCGAGGCGGTGGAGTCGTTCCGCGCCGACGTAGCACTCCTGCTCAACATCACCCCAGATCACATGGACCGGTATCAGACCGTCGACGATTACGCCGCGGCCAAGAACAGAATTTTTCGAAACCAGACTGCGGCTGATGTCGCGATCGTGAACGCTGCCGACGTGCGGACAGCGACGCCGAAAACCGCTGCGGCGGTATGGCAGTTCTCGTCTGTGGGCCGCGTTGAGAAAGGTGCATTTCTCGACGGCTACGATCTGGTTCTGAACGTTGACGGGAAGATCGCGCGCATCCCTCGCGCTGAACTCAAATTGAGTGGCATCGCCAACGTCGAAAACGCGCTGGCGGCCTGGCTTGCCGCGCGGGCATGTAGCGTCGACGACTCTGCTGTTCGTGAGGCTTTCGCATCATTCCGCGGCCTGCCGCATCGCATGGAAGTCGTAGGCGAGATTGACGGTGTCACCTGGATCAACGACTCGAAAGGTACGAACGTCGACGCGACATTCAAGTCGCTGGAAGGCATGGCTGACGGAAAAGTCATTCTCATCCTCGGCGGCAAAGACAAAAACGGAGAGTTCGAACGACTCGGAGAGATCGTTGGCAGAAAGGTCCTGTTACTTCTGACCATTGGCTCGTCAGCGACGAGAATCGCCGAGGCACTCGGAAGCCGGGTGGAACTCGAAGAAGCGGGGGATATGGCTGGTGCAGTCGCGCGCGCGGCGGCCAGGGCCACTGCAGGTACTACGGTTCTGCTCTCGCCTGCCTGCGCCAGTTTCGATCAGTACAGGAACTTCGAAGAGCGTGGAAAACACTTCGCGACACTGGTTGAAGGATTGGCCTCGAAGGCGAGTCAGGCCGGAGGCGCGCGGTGAGTAGAAAACTTTCCTACGACCGGTATCTCTTCGGCAGCGCCATGCTGATTCTGCTCATCGGTCTGGTGATGATCTACAGCGCCTCGGCCATCATCGCTGTTCAGAAAGTGGGAACCGATAACCCCTATTACTTCCTCATGCGGCAGCTGGTCTGGCTGGTCGCTGGCGGCAGCCTGATGCTGTTTCTGATGCATATCGATCTACGGCTGCTCAAGGATCAGCGGGTGATTTTCGGACTGCTCGCTGTCCTTGCCGCCACCCTGGTGCTGGTTCTGTTTCAGAAGCCGATCAACGGTACGCATCGATGGTTCGTCTTCCCATTCTTTCAGTTTCAACCATCAGAGATGGCCAAGCCCATCGTTGTGCTTTTCGTGGCTTCGTTTCTCGCGCAGAAGGAAGAGAAGATCAACGAATTCTCCGGAACACTCGTGCCGCTCGGCGGAGTGCTGGCCATCGTGGCCGGTCTCATCCTGCTGCAACCCGATTTCGGCACCGCCGCAACCATACTTATCGTGGCTGCAGCGCTGGTGTTCATCGCCGGACTGGCCTGGCAGCGTATCGCGCTGTTCGGCGCGCTGGCGTTGCCGGCTGCGGTGATGCTCATTCTCTCCGCGGACTATCGGCGCGATCGTCTGATGACCTTCCTGAATCCTGAATCCGATCCGCTCGGAAAAGGATTTCAGGCCATGCAGTCGATGATTGCCATCGGCACCGGTGGACTCACCGGACTTGGGATCGGTCGCGGACGGCAGAAACTTTTCTTCCTGCCCGAACCACACACTGATTTCATCTTCTCGATCATTGGAGAAGAGCTCGGATTCATCGGTGCGGTTCTACTGCTGGCCACGTTCGCTTTTCTGATCTGGCGCGGTTTCCGGATGGCCGGCCTGATGAAGGATCGTTTCGCGTTCTACGCAGCGATGGGCTTCACCTTGCTCATCGGTATTCAGGCGCTGATCAACGTGAGCGTGACGCTCTGTCTCCTTCCGACCAAGGGGCTTCCGCTTCCTCTGGTGAGCTACGGCGGATCTTCGCTCATCGCCAGCATGATTTCGGTGGGCATGCTGCTGAACCTTTCGCAACAGACGGACTGACCATGAGCGAATTGAATACAGAAAAAGTTCTCACACTCATGGTGGCCGGCGGCGGAACGGGAGGACATATCTATCCCGCCGTGGCCATTGCCCGTGAATTCATGGCGCGTGATGCACGTCGAAAAGTGGTATTCGTCGGAACCGAATACGGCCTCGAAAAGACTCTCGTTCCCCGCGAAGGATTCCCGCTGGAGTTCGTGTCCATCGGAGGGCTGAAGGGCAAGTCCATTCTGCTCACTCTTCGGAACGCCGCACGTATTCCATGGAGTCTGGTTGAGGCCTGGCGACTGCTGAGTAAGCACAGACCGGACGTGGTGCTCGGCGTTGGTGGCTACGCATCAGGACCAGTAGTCCTGGCCGCTGCGCTGCGCCGCATTCCCACCGCCGTTCACGAGTCGAATGCGTTTCCTGGTCTGACCAATCGCCTGCTGGCACGTGTGAGTTCGGAAGTCCTTGTTGGATACGCGCCTGCTCTGGAGCAGTTTCGCTCCCGTGGCGTCATCACTGGAAATCCCATTCGAGCGGAATTCTTCACTGCCTCACCACGCGCTGCAGTAGCGTCGAAAATCCGGATGCTGGTGTTCGGTGGCAGTCAGGGATCGCGCATCGTGAACGAGGCCGTCACGGGGTCGCTCCTGTTTCTGGCGCATCTTCGCGACCGGCTGGAGATCGTTCACCAGACCGGCAAGACCGACCTGGACAAGGTTCAGCAGGCCTACCGATCCTCGGCGTTTGCCACCGCTCGAGTAGTTCCCTTTCTGGACGGGATGGCTTCGGAGATGTCGGCCGCAGATCTCATCGTCTGCCGCTCGGGAGCTATGACTGTCGGTGAACTGACTGCTGTCGGAAGGGGATCCATTCTGGTTCCGTTCGCGCTGGCAACGAACAACCATCAGGAGATGAACGCGCGTGTCCTCGAGCAGCATGGCGCGGCCCGGGTCGTGACTGAAAGGGATCTAACTCCGGAACGTCTCGCTGCAGCAATCGGCGAACTCGTGTCGGATCAGGCCAGACTCGCTTCGATGGGCAGCAGAGCAAAAGAACTCGCTACACCTGACGCCACGAAAAACATCGCTGACATTCTTGAGCGATTAACTAGAAATGAATTGCATTAAATCCTGATGGATCTTAAAATTAACGATTAAATCATGTCTAAAAAACTATGAATTTCGGCCATATTAAGAATATCCATTTCGTCGGCATCGGCGGAATCGGGATGAGCGGGATCGCTGAGATCCTCGCTGCCTATGGCTTTCATATCTCCGGATGTGACGCGAAGAGCACGGCCATCACTGACCGGCTTGACCGAAACGGAGTCAACGTCTCCATCGGCCACGACGCCTCACATGCGGCTGATGCCGACCTGGTGGTGATTTCTTCTGCGGTGCGAAGAGATCATCCCGAGTTGCTCGCTGCACGCGAACTGCACGTGCCGGTCATTCGTCGCGCCGAGATGCTGGGCGAGATGATGCGGCTCAAGCGCGGCATCGCCATCTCTGGGACACATGGGAAGACAACCACCTCGGCCATGACCGCCATCGTGCTGGCAGAGGCCGGGCTCGATCCGACATTGATTGTGGGCGGAGTGCTGCGCAACCTGGAGTCGAGCGCCAAGCTTGGAGCGAGTGACTTCCTGGTGGTCGAGGCCGACGAGTACGACCGCTCGTTCCTCACGCTGCATCCGACCTACGCCGTGATCACTAACATCGAAGCGGATCATCTCGATTGCTACAAGGATCTCGACGACATTCGCCGGACCTTCGCCGAGTTCGCCAGTAAGGTTCCTTTTTACGGAATGCTGGTCGGATGTTCCGACGATGAGAATGTGCGGGCGCTGCTGGACGAGTCATCGAAACGTGCCCTTCGTTACGGGACCGGACCGGAGGCTGACCTTCGCGCCACCGACATGAAGTTCTCAGAAGGTGGATGCAGCTACGCACTGCAGCTCCGAGGAAAACTTCTCGGGTCGGTGAGTCTGCATGTACCTGGCGAACACAATGTTCGTAACTCGCTGGCTGCCATCGCGATCGCATTGGAACTCGACATTCCGTTCGAGACCATCGCTGCGGCGTTGTCGCGTTTCGGTGGTGTAGAGCGACGATTCCAGATTCTTGGCGACTACCGTGGCGCCATCGTCGTCGATGACTACGCCCATCACCCCACTGAAGTGCGTGCCACGCTCGAAGCGGCGCGACGCGGCTTTCCGGACCGCCGGATCGTAGCGCTCTTTCAGCCGCACCTCTTTACACGCACTCGCGATTTCTTCAAAGATTTCGCGGAAGCGCTGCGTCTCGCCGATCAGGCCTTTGTGGCGCCGCTGTATCCCGCGCGTGAAGAGCCGATTGAGGGCGTGAACTCGGCCATGATTACGGATGCTGCACGATCCGCCGGCGCGCTCAACGTGAAGCTGCTCGATTGGAATCAGTCTGAGCTCGTGCACTTTTTTCGCGATGAGCTGAAGAGCAACGATCTCTTTTTGACCATGGGTGCGGGCGATGTGAATCGTGTCGGCTTTCAGTTGGTGGGTGCGAGCTGGTGAGCATGTCCACGACACAGGACCGTTTCCTCCGTGCCAGCGACCCTCCCGGGTTACGCAGGAACAAGCGGCAGCTTCAGGCGCGACGGATGCTGATTGTGGTCGGCAATGGTGTGCTGGTCGCCCTGGTGGTGGTGAGCTCGTTGTGGCTCTATCGTAACGCTCAATCCGACGCACGATTCGAGGTCCGGCAGGTAACGGTTACTGGCGCGAAGCACAGTTCACAATCTGACATCGATCTTGTTGCACGCAGCTTCCGCGGCGCGAATCTTTTTCAGATGAACATCGAATCCGTGCAGACCGAGCTGCGACGACTGCCCTGGGTCGACAGTGTAGCCATCGAGAAAAAGCTTCCCGATACGCTGCTGATTCGTCTGACTGAACGTGAGGCCGTCGCACTCGTTCGCAAAGGCAACGACTTCCATTACGCGGACGCGGCTGGAGTGGTCTTCGCGCCGTTGTCGCTGGCGGTTGGCGACGCAGAGCTTCCCATTATCTCGCGTGCGGGCAAAAGCGAAGTCGCACGATGTGTGGCCTTCCTTCTCCGCATGAAAAAGAGCGATCCGGCGTTGTACTCGCGAATCTCCGAGGTTTCTCCGGTGGCACCGGCAGGCCTGATGGTGATCGACCGGGTGATCGGCGCGCCGGTGTTCATGCAGGAAGAAGATGCGGTCTCGAAGTGGAGACGTTTTTATCAGATTTATCAGGCGGAGAATCTGACGCGAGCGTCGATTGAGTACGCCGATCTGCGCTTTGCGAAACGAATCGTCATGAAACCGAGAAAAGAATTGATTACGCATGTCGCCCCGGTAGTGGTGGCCAGCGTGATCGCGGACTGACAGGAAAGGGAAGGGGAGAATCGATGCCGAAACCGGAAAATCACATCGTAGCGCTCGACATCGGCACGTCGAAAGTGTGCGTGCTCGTCGGAGAAATCACCGACAGAGGTCAGCTCGAGATCATCGGCAAGGGAACTGCGCCAATGCGCGGTACTCGTCGCGGAAATATCATCAACCTCGATCAGGGCATCGAGGCCGTGAAGAAAGCGGTCGACGAAGCCGAGGTCATGTCCGGCGTGCAGATCGAATCTGCGTATGTGGGAGTGGCTGGCGATCACATCCGCTCAGTGAACTCCCGCGGTGTGGTTTCGGTCATGGGAAAGCACAAAGAGATCGGACGGGAAGACATCGATCGCGTGATCGAAGCTTCGAAGTCGATCAAGGTTCCCAACGAACTCGAACTGCTGCATGTGATTCCACGTGAGTTCGTGGTCGACGGGCAGGATGGGATTCACGATCCTCTTGGAATGACAGGCTCGCGCCTCGAAGCCAATGTGCATATCGTCACCGGTGCCCGCACCCACAATCAGAACGTGCTGACCTGCGTGAACAAGGCCGGCATCGAGGTGACTGAGCTGGTGCTCGAGCAGCTTGCCGCCGCTGAAGCGGTGCTCACCCAGGACGAGCGGGAGATGGGCGTATTGCTCATGGATGTCGGCGGAGGGACTACCGATTACGCGGTGTTCCTGGAAGGCAACGTGGTCCACACCAATGTGCTTCCGGTCGGAGCAGGTCACTTCACCTCCGATATCTCGGTTGTGCTGCGCACGCCGATGGAAGATGCCGAGCGCATCAAGAAACGCTACGGCTGTGTGCTGTCGTCACTGGTCACCGAGGATGATCCGATCGAGGTTCCTACTGTGGGCGGTCGCGCACCGAAGATACTTTCCAAACATGAGCTCACCAACATTCTCGAGCCGCGTGCGTGTGAGCTGGCCAAGCTCGTGTATCGCGATCTGGAGAAGGTCGGACTGGACAAGGAAATCCGCGCCGGTGTGGTCATGGTCGGCGGCGGAGCTGAGATGGATGGCTTCACTGAAATGATCGAGCAGATTTTCGATCAGCAGGCGAGGAAGGGTCTGCCGAAAGGATTCGGCGGTCTTTCGGACACAGTGAACGCACCGGAATGGGCCGCGGCGGCAGGCCTGCTTCTGTGGGGACTGCGGCACAAAAACAACGCGCGCAGACCGAAGCGTACAGGCCTCGGGAAAGTCGCGGAGTCGTTTCGTTCGTGGTTCGCACAGAGTGAGAGATAGAAGTGAGTTCCAGGCGTAGTCGCCGACAGGGAGACAACCAGATGATTACATTCGATGAAGCACCGGGAGACAACAGGTTGAAGATTTCAATGGACGAGCTGCCAGCAAGAATCAAAGTAATCGGCGTCGGCGGCGGCGGCGGAAATGCAGTCAACCGGATGATTCAGGCGGGCATCGGTGGCGTCGAGTTCCTGGTCGCGAACACTGACCTTCAGGCCATGAAGCACTCGCTCGCGCCGACACGTCTGCAGATTGGCAGCAAGCTGACCAAGGGTCTCGGTGCAGGCGCGAATCCGGAAGTCGGACGCGAAGCCGCGCTGGAAGACGCTGATCGCATTCTCGAGTCACTGGCCGGCGCGGACATGATCTTCATCACCACCGGAATGGGTGGTGGGACTGGAACTGGTGCTGCACCAATCATCGCCTCACTTGCCGCGGAGCTCGGGGCGCTCACTGTCGCGGTGGTCACCAAGCCATTTGCCTTTGAAGGGAAGCGCCGGCGGGTGCAGGCAGAGCAGGGAATTCGCGCTCTGCGTGAGACCGTCGACACACTCATCACGATTCCGAACGAACGGTTGTTGAACTTTGTCGAGAGGGGGACTTCACTCGGTGATGCGTTCAAGATTGCAGACGACATTCTTCGGCAGGCAGTGCAGGGTATTTCCGATCTCATCACCGTGCCGGGTGAGATCAACCTCGATTTTGCGGACGTCAAGACCATCATGCATGGCATGGGCATGGCGTTGATGGGTACGGGCGTTTCCACCGGCGAACATCGCGCGGTGGAAGCTGCCCAGCGCGCCATCTCTTCACCTCTCCTCGAAGAAGCTTCGATCGAAGGTGCCAAGGGCGTACTGATCAACGTAACCGGCGGTCTGGACATGACCCTGTTCGAGGTTCATGAAGCAGCGTCGATCATTCAGGAAGCGGCCGACGACGAGGCCAACATCATCTTCGGTACGGTCATCGATCCCTCCATGAAGGACGAGATCAAGGTGACCGTCATTGCCACCGGCTTCGATGCCGCCACGCGCGGCCTGCTCAATCAGCGCGGAGAGGCGCTTTCAGGCCGCAACAGCAGTACGGTTCATCATGATCGACTCGAGTCGAGGTTGATGGAGGCGCGCGGTGTCGATTTACGCAGCATGGAATCGCGGGGCATGGAGTCTCGCGGTATGGAGTCTTCTTCGAGATCGATGGCCGCTGCGCCAGCCTCGGAGGAGATTGCGCCTGGCTCGCAAATCGGAGCCGAAGGCGAGATCTACGATCCTCCATTTTTCCGGAAAGGATTCAGCAGGCCTGACGGGACGTCTGGCTTCGGCCCGATGGCCAATACCGACTTTGGCAACGACCTCGACATTCCGACAGTCATTCGGAACCTCAGCGACTAGCTTCAAGCCACTGCAACCGAATGTCAGGGGCGCGCGCGCCGCGTCCCTGACTCGCAGTTCGCCATGAATGATCAGAGCCCACTGTAACGTAGGAGCGAAGCCCCATGTAGCCTTCCCGAGCCCCGAAGGCGAGTTCGAGACGTCATGGTCCCGGGCCACACGGCCTGCGCTTTTCGATGCCGGGCCTCCGGCTCTGTGACACGGTGTCACTCGACAACGCGGGTGACAAATGTAGCGGACCATTCGCATCAACCCATACGCTTTTGCGTCTCGCGTGCATCGCGCTCGCTTCAGGTGTCTGATGCACAATGCAGCCATGAATCTTCAGAAACTCCAGGACACCTTCGGTTCGATCGACATCTACCTCTTCGACCAGTTGCTGAAAGGTCGAATCACTTCGGAGATGAAGATTCTGGACGCCGGATGTGGCGGCGGGCGCAACCTGGTGTACTTTTTTCGGAACAGCTACGAAGTCTTTGGTGTGGACGAGTCCTCGAATTCGATCAAAGCGATCAGAGGCCTCGCTGCTTCCTATTCGCCGCAGTCGCCACCCGAGAATTTTCGCGTCGAGCCGATCGAGGCCATGACCTTTGCGGCCGACAGCTTCGACTACGTGATCTGCAGCGCAGTGCTGCACTTTGCTCGCGACGAGAGTCATTGGCAGGCGATGCTTCGCGGTCTGTGGAGAGTTCTGCGACCTGGCGGGACTCTATTCGTCCGCACGGCATCGGAAGTCGGTCTGGATGGTCAGCTTCGGAAGATCGAAGGGAGGCGCTTTCACCTTCCCGACGGGAGCGATCGGTTCCTGGTCGACGACTCCATGCTGCTCACAGCAACGGAATCCCTCGACGGAGAACTGGTAGAGCCGCTGAAGACGGTGGTCGTGCATGGGATGCGTTCGATGTCCACCTGGGTCGTCAAAAAGCGGATCGAGCAGAGGTAACTCTAACTGTGTGGCACAGGCAAGATTGCCTGTGGCGCGACGCACTGACTTCGAAGGACGATTTCGTTCGGGTAAACAACATTCTCGTTCCGGTCGTATTGAACTCACTCCTCCGCGCCACAGGCAGGATTGCCTGTGCCACACAGTTCTGCTCTCGACGTGAGTCGTCCGCGGAATTCAGGGTTGTCCAGCCACAGGCAGGATTGCCTGTGCTTCAGACGGCTCGCATCAGGTGGGTTCGAGCGCTGGACGGTTCTACAATGTGCGCGTGCGCATCGTCATCACCGGGGCCGGCGGCCTGGTCGGCCGAGCCCTCACAGGCAGCCTCGGCGAAAACCATCAGCTGCATCCACTGCGGCGTGCCGATCTCGACATAACGAACGGAGACGATGTCGCCGCGTTGATGAAAAGGCTCAGACCGGATCTGATCATCAACTGCGCGGTCATTGGTGTCGACGAGTGCGAGCGCGATCCTGCCGGAGCAGCACTCATCAACGTGCTCGGGCCGCGATACCTCGCCGAGGCTGCGGAGAAAGCGGGAGCGTCGATCATGCACCTCAGTAGCAACTACGTTTTCGGAGGAGAGCGCACCGATGGCGTCGCTTATACGACGACCGATCCGGCGCACCCGGTGAATGTGTACGGACACACCAAGCTCGAAGGTGAACGGGCCGTTCTGTCGGCCTGCTCGCGCTCGTGGATTGTTCGCACCTCATGGGTTTTCGGAGCAGGAAAGGAGAGTTTCCTTGCCTCGGTTCCTCGCAAGCTGCGCGCGGGCGAAACGGTCATTGCCTTGAGCGGTATCTTCGCGAGCGCTACCTGGGTGTTCGACCTGGTGCCGCGCATTGCACAGATTGTTTCTGCAGGGGATTACGGCGTATTTCACGTGAACAACTCCGGAGTATGTTCTTACCCGGAATTCGCAAAGTCAGCGGCGGCACTGCTCGGCCTCAGTACCGTGGATAGTGAGGAATTGATCCTCGAGAAGAGTGCTGAGTCAGTGGTGCGGGTGGCCCGGCGCCCGCGCTGGACTCCGATGCAATGCGAGCACTCGGAACGACTCGGACTCGCACCACTGCGACCGTGGCAGGAAGCGCTTGCTGCGTATGTTCATGACGCCGAAGCTCCCGGTTAGAACGCCCGGACCGCGCTGAGCGACGACGGATCGTCATCCCGAGCCTCGGACCGCGCTGCGCGGCGACTGAGAGAAAGAAACGAGATCGCCGAGGAGTCGTCATCCTATCGGTGGGATGGGTGGGTGCGAGGGATGTACCGCGCTAATC
>JBKJUK010000347.1:0-7258 GCA_046590705.1 Thermoanaerobaculia bacterium | reverse complement strand
GATACATGTAAATTTCAAATTCAGGGACGAGCTGACCCGGGCCCGAAAACGCGATCCGGTCCGTTAGTCGACGTCATGCCCTGATTCTGCGATAGTGATTCGGTCTGCGCCACCGCTGCAATTCGTTTGTGCCCTGGGGGCGGGAGACATATCCGGTTGAAGCAAATCGTTCGGGATCGCACATGGTGCTCCGTAGCCTGTTTATCGTAGCGTTGCTGGTAGGTCTGGTTGCTTCGAACGGCTGTGTATCAGTCGGCCGGAACGACGCGACCCCCACTCCTGTCGCCGCAACCATTCCACCCTCGCCACCTGACGCTGCACTGATGCCGAGCCAGCAGCAGTCTGCCAGGAACGAAGCAGCGGCATTCGCACTGACGCAGCGACGGATACTTGCAGCGGAGCTGGATCGACTCTGGACGCGCAGTCCGCGCGAACTCGTGGAGGTCATCGACCAGGCATCGCGTTCAGCGCCGGCCTCGCCGCCCGTCACGCTCCTGCTGGCAATTGCGCACGCGGAGACCAACGGGCGAATTCTCGACGTCTCTGAAGCTGGTGCCGTGGGTCTCGCGCAGGCAACCCCAGTTGCGTATCTGCAGGAAAATTTTCGCGGTCGTCTCTTCGTCTCCCAGGCGTACGTGACCGGGCTGCGGGCTTACATCACCAAGAAGCCGCTGCTCGATGCCTGGCGCGTGGCCATGACCGCGGCAGAAGGGGGAACCTCTTCGATCGCTCGCGCCTGCACTCTTCTGGAGGCGGCGTTCCAGATCCGGCAGGACGGTCTCGACGAAATCGAGTTGCTCGAGGGTTATGGCCCGGCAGACACGCTCGAGCGCACGCTGCGTGCGGATCGGTTGAATCTGGAGCGACTCGAAGAGGTCGAAGCGCTGCTGCAGAGTGCTGACCCGGTGGCCTTGAAGGATTTTGCAACGGGCGTAAGACGAGAGTACGACGCGCTCAAGGAAGAGCAGAGAGTCAGCTGGCGTCGGTATCAGATGCAGATGACCGCGGAACGGGACCGTCTCCTCGACGCGCGGTACGGTGCAACATTCCTGACACTCGATGACAGCCTGATGTACGAGGCCGGTGAGTACCTGGCGACACAGCTGGACGAACGATTTTCAGCCAGGAGCATGGCCGCCTTTCTGGTGCAGCATCTGGAGGCGAAAAGGATTGAGGCGACCCGGATGGCTCCGAACGTAGAGAACGTGGAGGCATTGACCGCCGCGCTCTACAACGGGGGAGCACAGAACGTGAAGCGCCTGCGGACCGGGCTCCTGATCTCGTTGCCGGAGACGGACAACTACATGCGCAAGGTCCCCTCCACCCGTCGACGGCTCGATGCCAGTGTCGATGCTCTGCGAATTCCGACTCGACCACCCTCGCCAACCGAAGGGATTTCCATCGGTCAGTAGATCCTTCTATTCCGGCCCCTCGACCCCGGCCCCCGGCCGTAACACCACCTTCACTTCGAACTTCAGCCAGAGAAGAAGCGCGAGTAGCGTGAGCGCACTGATTCCCGCTCCGAAAGGGATGACCGGATTGAAATAGCGCATGCTGAAGTGATGTCGGCCCGCCGGGATCACCACTCCCTGAAATCCGATGTTGGAAACGATCAGGGGGATTTCCAGTCCGTCCAGCCTCGCGCGCCAGTATCTGTGTGGCGTCACGCTGATTGCCAGAAACGTCTTCCCCTCGGACACCACCCGCATGCGTGCAGAGCTGGCCGTTTCGACGATGTCGGTCACAACCGCTCGGGCCGGCCGAAAGGAAGTCCCGTGAATGAACACCGTTCCGATGTTGTGCGGTCGAGTGGAGAGTCGTGAGACGAATTCACTGGTGTCGCCGATCTGCTGGACGCTTCCCGCGATGTAGAAGCGCGGCGAGGGCTGACGCAGCGGTATCAACGCGATCGGTCGAACGCGGGTCGGATCACCGCCCGCACGCGTCATCTCGCTGACGAACGGCCGGTATGCAGTCACCGCAGCGACGTTCGACATATCGAGGAAAGGCACCCGCCATTGAGCTTGTCCGCTTGCTTTCACTTTCCACATCGCGGTGATCAATTCATCGGTCTCCCACAGAAGCGTGCGATCGACATCACGCTCGAAAACCGAGGAGAGGCCGTAGGAATTAGGAACACGCGGGATCATGGCGTTCCGGCGCATCAGTTCCGATGGACGCACATTCGACGCGTACATCAGTGCCAGCGGTGAATCGTCATGCCACTCCGCCTCGTGAAACAGACGGCCACGTGTCAGGGTCGGCTGCAGTTCCTCAGGCGGTGCGCCAGCGCTGTAGAGAGATCGAGGAATCGCTGGTGCGATTTCGAAGCGGAGAGGGAGGAGGTCGCCGGCCGTGAACACGATCAGCAGCGCCGACGCGACCCCCGCACTCACTCTGCTTCGCACCGCGAATAGCATTCCGAGGAAGAGCAGCTTGATGAGCGTCTGCAACAGATCGCTGCGGACGACGCGACTGAATTGCAGGACCGAATTACCGTCTACGCCGAATTGCTGCGCGGAAAAGCGAAGAACCTGAGGAGCGCAGAGGATGATCACGATCAGTGACAGCAGCGCGGCTGTCGCCACGGTCACCCTGATGGTCAGCCGATCGCCGCGGAGTACCGCGTCGAGCTGCGGCAGTGCGCAGAGGAGGAGCGCAAAGACGCCTGGCAGAGCGAACTTCTCAGGAAACCGCAGCCCGCCGACCAATCCTGCGTCATAAAGGAAGCGCAACAGTGGTGTGTGCGCTCCGAAGCTCGCCATAAAAAACAGTAGAGCTGCCGCCAGAAGGAGAATACTGACGCGATCGTGTTTGCGCATTGCGGCAGGGAGCAGAAGAAAGACCAGCAGGCCGGAGTAGAGACTCGCGGTGAACGGTACACGCTCGGTCGGATAGAGGAATGAAGTTCCCCAGAAAGGCCCTTCTCCGAGTGGCTGATGACCGAAAGAAAACGGCAACAGCAACTCGGTGAGACGCGCAGGCGGCATGCTCCAGTCGGCCACAGCGGCGAAGGAAAAACCGTGCGCTCGAACCGTGTCGCGCGTGAAGTCGAGCATCGGCAGAAACTGAATCGCGCCCACCAGCAGACCGCAGAGCACGAGTGCTCCCGTCAACAGCGTGGCTCGCCACAATCCCCGCCAGCGACTGACCCTGAAGCCTGTACTGCTGTAGACGAGGTAGGCACCGATCATGGCCCATGTCTGCAGCATGCTCACCGGTTCGCCGATGGTTGCCTGCACCCCCAGAAGAATCGCCGTGACGACGAAGTGAAGTCTTTGCTTTTGCAGTTGGTGAAGATGGACGAAGAACAGGATCAGCGGGATCCATGACCAGGCGTACAGAATCGGCAGTAGATTGGCCTGCGAGAGCATGGGACCGCCCGCCGCGAAGGTGAATCCGCCGATGATGGCGGTCGTCCGTGACAGGGCGAAGGAACGAGCCAGCAGGTACATTCCGATCGCAGCCAGATAAAAATGCAGGACGATCTGCAGCTGAAATCCGAACTGAAAATCAGGGAGCAGAATCAGCAGTTGCGGAGGATAGAAGGTTTCGTAGGCCGGGTTAGCGGCGAGCGGCTGACCTGCTGCATACAATGGATTCCAGAAAGGAACCTGGCCGGACAGCAGAAGATGACGAAGCACCATCTTCACCGGTTCGGCGTAGACCATGACGTCACGAAGATAGAACCCCTGCCCCAGAAAAAGAATGTCACTGAAGAGTAGCGTGATCAGCGTGAGCAGCAACGCGACGGGTGGAAGTTCGCTGCGTAGTGACCGCTCGGGATTCCGCTCCTCACTGCGATTCATCGGCGCAGTGTCGCAGTTTCTCCAGAAAATAGCAGCGCGTCACTCGAGAGCTGGAACCGACGTCGGGGAACAGAGCCAGAAGAGTCGTCATCCCGAGCGCGGAATCAGCGCGTGACGCCGGTTTCACAGACATGAACGGGTTGCTCCTCGCAGCGAGTAGTCGTCGACAATCGTAAGTATCGCTCCTGCAACCAACACACACGGAGCCCCGGAGGGGCGGCATCTCTTTAGCCAGGGCCGTGAGGCCGTGGACCGCGCATCGCGGCCCTCACACCGATATTCAGAAACCGTTCATTAGAAGCGGCGGGATGGTGGTGCGAGGGATCTACGCAAGGGGAGGCGCTGTAAGTTGTAATGTTCAGCGCGATCCTTTTGCGTAGATTTCCTCAGTCGCAGCTCTCTTTCCGCCCGCTACCGAGCGCGGCGTGCTCCTTCGGAATGACGTTCCTGTTCCGTCGCGGCGGCTTTCTTCAACTTGCTGCGCGTCGCGGCTTGTGGCTGGACGGCGCGCGATATACTGCGGCGCAGACACATTAAGGAGCATCTCACCATGGATTTCGTAGCGACAGACAAGGCCCCGAAAGCAATCGGTCCATACAGCCAGGCCGTGAAGAGTGGACAGATGATCTTCACTTCGGGCCAGGTTCCCCTGGATCCCTCCACTGGAAAGCTCGTGGAAGGCGACTTTGAAGCGATGACGCGGCAGGTATTTGAAAATCTTCGCGAAGTGCTCACCGCCTCCGGGGCGACCTTCCAGCATGTCGTGAAAGCTACCGTTTACCTCACTGACCTGTCCAGGTTCCAGGCGCTCAACGCAATTTATGCCGAATTTTTCGGAGACCATAAGCCGGCACGCAGCACGGTGGGCGTGGCCCAACTGCCACTTGGATCACCCGTCGAGATCGACCTGATCGCAGTGCTGTAGCCCGGATTGCGGTGTCTGCCCGTCGAGCTTTCAAACGCCGATTGGCAGTATTCGCTCAGAAAAGTTATTATGGCATTTCGATTGCTTTAGCTTAGCTCGGAATCCCATGAAAAAACTGCTCAGATCGGAACGCGTGAAACGGAACGTTTACGGCGCAGCGACTTTCATAGTCGCGGTGCTTGTGCTCAGTGGATTCGGCGTGGCAGCTACGCGCCTCACCTACGATCTGGGCTCAACCTCCACTGCAATCTTCTGGTCCGCTCCCTCATTTCCGCTTCGCTACGCAGTCGATCCATCGATCGCTGCAAAGTTTCAGGGAGGAGAACAGAGTGTGGCCGCCGCGTTCAACGCCTGGGTGAATCCTCAGCAGAGCTCGGTAAAGTTCCTTTCGGCCGGCGTAGTTCCAGCCCCCGCGGGAAAAGATGGACAGAACTCCATCACAGTCAACGACAAGCTTTTCGCCGACAGTGGATTCATTGCATACACCACCACCTGGTTTGAAGACAGCGGAAGGATTGTCGAAGCGGACATTCAGATTGATAGCGTAGCGATCCGTGACTACAGCTTCCAGGCCGTCCTGCAGCATGAGGTTGGTCATCTGCTCGGTCTTGATCATTCGGGCATCGTCTCGTCGGTGATGTTTCCTTATGTTTCGAAAGAGCCCTCGGCTCTCGACTCCGACGATCAGATTGCTCTCGCCGACATCTATCCGACCGATAGTTTCAAGGAGAGCCGTTCCACGCTGCGTGGAGAGGTTCGCGACGCTCGCGGCGGAATCTTCGCGGCCCAGGTTGTCGCCGTGAACGCCAAGGGATCGCCAGTAGCGAGCACGCTCACCGGACGCGATGGAAAGTTCGAAATTCGAGGGCTGCCCGAGGGTGACTACTCGTATTACGCCGAGCCGCTGAACGGTCCTTTGGACCGTAGCAATCTCTCAGGCGTCTGGCGTGGTCCGAGTGCCGCGCAGTTTCGCACGGAATTCGCCGGAACCCCGCGACAGGCGTCGGCGAAGAACGCCACCGTTACCGATAATCTGGTGATTAATATCAACGACCTTCCCGCTATTCTGAACCCGAAGTGGATCGGCTCGTTCGATCCTTCCGGAGACCAGATCAGGCTCGGCTCGACTGCGACCACGATCCGAACAGGTCAGAGCGTTGCCATTGCAGTCGGGGGCGACGGTTTCATCAGCGGCATGACCAAATTCGAAATCATGAGTCAGGGTGTCGTTCGTAAGTCGGACTTCAAGTACGGCAGCAATTTCGTTTGGGCCGTCTTCCAGGTTGCCACCGAGACCACGCCAGGTTCAGCGGTGGTGAAGATTTCCAGCGGCGACGAGACAGCTACGCTCACCGGCGCGGTACGAGTCGAGAAGGGCAGCGGCAGCGGCCGTTCACGCGGAGCCCGCTAGCGGGCTAATCAGGATCGAGGCGGCCTGACAGCTGATCGATCGACTGTTGAAGCCGGTCGAACGTCTGCAGAGACAAGGTTTCCGCTCGGGCATTGATCTCAATCCCAGCGAGACTGATGGCCTCGAGCATTTTCGTTCTTCCCAGCTCTCCAAATCCCTCCAGGTTGTTGATCAATTTCTTCCTCCGCATCACGAATGAAGCTGAGATCAACGATGCAAGTCGCTTTCTCGACGAACTCAGTTCTCGCTTAATGGGAGTGAAAACCACCACCGCGCTTTTCACTTTCGGCCGCGGATGAAACGATCCCGGGTCGAGCACCAGAAGAATTTTCGCGTCCGCATAGAGTTGAACGAAAAGCGTGATGAAGCCGAAGGCGTCTTCTCCCGGCCTGGCCACCATACGATCCGCCACTTCCTTCTGCAGCATGAACACGGCCCGACGACAATTCGGATTGGCGATCGTTCTTCGAACGATGGGGGTTGCGACGTTGTAAGGCAGATTTCCGACCGCCACGAAATCAGTCTCTGGCAGGTCAGCTGTGACCGCATCGCCTCGTACGAGTTCGAGTCCTTTGTCGCCAAACTCGAGTTGCAGCCGGTCCGCGAGGGAGGGATCGATTTCGATCGCGCTCAAACTGCCGTAACGTTCCAGCAGCAGGCGGGTCAGCGCACCCTCTCCGGGACCGATCTCGAGCACGCGCGTTTCCGCATTCGCATCGACGGCGTCAACGATCCGCTCCACCGCGCGCGCATTGCGAAGAAAATTCTGCCCCCACTTCTTCTGGGGCCGGTGGTCGGAGGGTTCGCTCACCCGGCAGTTCTACCTTCTTCTGACCGCTAGCGCAAAATCGCGTGGAGCACAGGCAATCCTGCCCGTGGCGCGGAGAAGTAAGTTCCAGGCTCATTACCGCAGCGGACACGACGGTTGTGTGGAGCACAGGCAATCCTGCCTGTGGCGCGACGCACTGACTTCGAAGAACGATTCGTTCTACACAACCGACATATCGCTACTGTCGGGGACCTTCCGACGAGACGAGCGAACATCGGGAAGGGTGTTTGAAACTCACCTCTGCGCGTCACAGGCAGGATTGCCTGTGCTCCACACATGTCTGC
>JBKJUK010000213.1:0-48841 GCA_046590705.1 Thermoanaerobaculia bacterium | reverse complement strand
CGCGTGAAATGCCGGATCACATCAACCTCGGAGACTTCGCATTCCCCTTCGATCTCGTCGCGTTTCAGCGAGCCCGGGAGCAGCGTCTCGAGTTCCACGTCAGGCACATCGAGTTCGGGAAGCATGTAACCGCGACGTCCTTCCCGACTGTGCTCGAAAATTACTCCGCTTCTCTGGTTGGCCTTGCCGAATCCGTCGGCCTGTCTTTCGACTCCGGCCTTTTCCGTTTCTGCGCTCATCGTGCGATAACCTCTCTGAGTTCTGTAGCGAATCGATCGAGTTGCTCCCGCGTATGCAACTCGGTCACGGCCACCAGAAACTCGTTGGGCCGGTCCGCGAAGAACTTACCCAGCGCGACTCCGCCGAGAATACGTCGCTCGGCCAACTCGGCCAGTACTTCTGACGCAGGCCGCGGCGTGCGTACTGCGAACTCGTTGTAGACCGGACCTGAAAATGGAAGTTCGAGCGATGGAATGGCCCGGAGTTTGGTGCGCAGATAGGAGGTCTTCTTCAGGCACTGCGTGGCAACTTCGCGGAGACCATGCTTGCCGAGAAGACTCAGATACATGTTTGCAGCGAGAGCGAACAGCGCCTGGTTCGTGCAGATGTTGGAGGTAGCCTTGCCTCTTCGAATATGTTGCTCGCGCGTCGCGAGAGTGAGAACCCAGGCCCGTTTACCATCGACGTCGACCGTTTGGCCGACCAGGCGTCCCGGCATGTGCCGCTTCAGCGCGTCGCGAACGACCATAAAGCCGACGAAGGGACCACCGAACTGCGGCGGAAGTCCCCAGGCCTGTCCTTCACCAACGGCCATGTCGAAGCCGTGCGCGCCCGGAGGGCTCACAATGCCCAGCGAACTGGCCTCGGCGATGACGGCGATTTTCGATGCCTTCACGCCGTCAGCGATTGCAGCAACGGCGTCGTAATCCTCGAGAACGCCGAGGAAATTCGGCGATTGCACAGCGACGGCGAAAACTGACTCATCGCAGGCCGCACGAAGCTCGTCCAGATCGATCCTTCCGTCCTGGCCGAAACCGACTTCCACGATCTCGATTCCTAGATTCTGAATGTAGGTGCGCAGAGTCTCCACGTACTGCGGGTGAATCGTTTTCGCGACGACCACTTTGTTTCGATTCTTCGAAACACGCTCGGCCAGCAGCACGCCTTCCACGAATGCCGTCGATCCGTCGTAGAGGGAAGCGTTGGCAACGTCCAGGCCCGTGAGCATGCTCTGATGTGTCTGATACTCGAAGATGGCCTGCAACGTTCCCTGCGAGACCTCGGGTTGGTACGGCGTGTAGGCCGTCAGGAACTCAGCGCGCAGAATGAGCTGATCGACGCAGGCCGGCTGATAGTGCGCGTAGACGCCCGCTCCGAGAAAAGAGAGGTGATCGCGGACGGTGGCGTTTTTGGCCGCGGTCTCGTTGAACCAGCGGCGCACTTCGATCTCTGACCATGGTCCAGGTATGTCGAGGAGTTCCTTGAGCTGGACGTCTTTGGGAATCGTGTCGAAAAGGCGATCAACGCTGTCGACGCCAATGACGCCGAGCATTTCCCGAACATCCTGATCGGCGTTGGGGATGTAACGCATCGAAGGGGTATCCACTACGGTTCTCCTGTGTGAACTGCCGGACTGCAGGGCTACTGACGACGACTCAGGCGGATTCTTTTTCCACGTACTCTTCGTACTCTTCCGCGCTCATCAACTCGTCGGCTTCGGTAGGATCAGAAAGCTTGATTCGGATCATCCAGCCATCGCCGTATGGATCATCATTCACCAGCGCTGGCTTGTCGGCGAGCAATTCGTTCACTTCGACTACTTCGCCTGAGACCGGGCAGAAAAGCTCTGATACCGCCTTGACCGACTCGATGCTTCCGAGTTCATCGCCGAGTTCGAACTGAGTGCCGACCTGCGGCAACTCTACGAACACTACGTCCCCGAGTTCCTTCTGGGCGTATTCACTGATGCCGATCGTACCGATCTCTCCATCGATATGGAGGTATTCATGACTCTTCGCGTAGTGATTATCCAAAGGTGCAGTTGTCGACATGCTTCGCTCCAGAAAGATTATTTTGCTCGTTTATAGAAAGGGGTAGGCACGACGCGGGCTTTGACTTCCTTCCCCCGAATCAGGATTGAGAACTCCGTGCCGATCGCGGTCTTCTCTGCGGGTAGATACGCAAGGCCGATCGCTTTTTTCAATGTCGGGGAGTGTGTACCGCTGGTGACGATTCCAATCTCGCGACCGGCTTCGACAACCGGATAACCGTGTCGTCCGATTCCTCGCTCGATCATTTCGAACCCGACCAGCTTCCGCGACGGGCCTTCGCTCTTCTCGCGCAGCAGAACTTCCCGTCCATGAAACTCACCTTTGTCGAGTTTTACGATCCACCCGAGGTCAGCTTCGAGGGGAGTGGTGGTGTGGTCGATGTCGTTTCCGTAGAGGGCCATCTTCGACTCGAGCCGGAGTGTGTCGCGCGCGCCCAGGCCGCATGGAACCAGACCGTGTGGCTTACCGGCTTCGAGAACGGCCCGCGCGATCGAAGTTGCCTGCGAGGGGGCGACGTAGATCTCGAAACCATCTTCGCCGGTGTATCCGGTGCGGGAAACGATGGCCGGCACACCATTCACCTGACCCTGCGCAAAACGGTAGTACTTCATTTCGCCAAGGGCTACGTCGGTGAGCGGGGAAAGGATCATCTGCGCTGCGGGACCCTGGATGGCCAGCTGCGCGTAGTCCGCGCTGACGTTGCGCACTTCCACATCGAAGTCCTTCGCTGAATCTGCAAACCAGTCGTAATCCTTCTCAGTGTTGGAGGCATTCACGACAACGAAGTAATCATCGGAGCTGATCCGGTAGATGAGGATGTCGTCGACGAAGCCGGCGCTCGGATACAGGAGTCCGTTGTAATGACAGCGTCCGTCCTCGAGTTTCGCCACGTCGTTGCAGGTGGTGCGCTGCAGAAACTCGAGAGCCTGCGGACCTTTGACCGTGATCTCGCCCATATGGGAGACGTCGAAGAGTCCGGCGCGATTTCGCACGGCCTCGTGCTCATCGAGAATCCCCGAAAACTGCACCGGCAGGTCCCATCCGCCGAAGTCGACCATCTTCCCGCCAAGCTCCCGCTCGAGCGCGTTCAGGGGGGTCTGTTTCAGCGGAGCATTCGCGTGTGATTCAGATGCCATCAGGGAAACCTCCGAAGGGAGCGGTAACGTAGCACGGGGCGGTGAGCCGGTCAATTAGTGAAAGAAGGACGCACCTATGGAGTTAGGACAGTACCGTCACGGGACGCGGTGTGTGGAGCACAGCTTCAGGCTCGCGGATGCGCCTTCTTGTAGATCTCGATCAGCTTCCAGTCGTTGAGGTGGGTGTACTTCTGGGTCGTGGATAGCGAGACGTGTCCGAGGAGCTCCTGGATGGCGCGCAGGTCTGCTCCTGCGTTCAACAGATGGGTGGCGAAGGAATGACGCAACGTATGCGGCGAGATCCCGGCACGCAGTGACGCGTCACGAACATAACCGTCGAGCAGCCTTCTGATGCTTCTGGCGGTAATGCGCTCCCCTCGGTGATTCAGCCAGAGCGGATTCTCTTCTGACTCGCTCTCCTTCGCCAGATTTTTGCGGACCTCGAGGTAGGCGGTAATCGCGGCTGCGGCCTTCTTACCGAAAGGGACAATCCGCTCCTTACTTCCTTTGCCGTGCACTTTCACAAGTTTCCCGCGAAGTTCGAGATCGTCCAGGTCGATCCCTACCAGTTCGCCCACACGAAGTCCGGAGGCGTACAGCAGTTCGAGCCAGGCCTGGTCGCGGACGCCCAGCGGCCGCTCGAGGTCCGGCTGCTCCAGCAGCAATGTGACCTCCGCTGACTGCAGAACTTCAGGCAGGTACTTCTCCCGTTTCGGTGTGGCCACTGCGCGAGCGGGATTCATTTTCACTACGCCCTCACGAAGCAGGAACCTGAAAAAGGTTCGCAGCGCCGAGAGGTGTCTGGCCATCGACGCGCGACTTAGTTTTCTACGGGAAAGACTGCCCAGGTAGGCGCGGATCGAGAGATGGTCGACGGTCTGGAGATCGAGCAGATCGCGCTCGAGCGTGAGGTAGTCGTTGCAGAGGAACTGCACGAACGATTCGAGATCGTCACGATACGCGGCAATGGTGTTGTGCGAAACGTTCCGCTCGTAGGAGAGGTAATCCAGAAAATCGCCAATCTCACTCTTCAACCCACCCTCCCTGCTACTCGATCGGACTCACAACAGATCGGTCGTAGGGGCGAACTGCGTTCGCCCGCTCTCTCGGCCTTCGATCAGCATGCACCAGAGAGCGGGCGCGCGCAACGCGCCCCTACGGCGTCCGTTCCAATTTCTTACTTCATCGTTCTGAGTTCTGCGTTCTGCGTTCATCAGCCCCCCGAGAGCGGACGCAGCGACGGCCCTGGTGACACCCGCTCTGAAATTTCCCCCTGTCGCTTGCGATTCCAGTCGGTGCTACATTCGCCAGTCCGCTCGCGGGTAGCGCCGTGACGCCCCTAGAAATGCTACAGGCCATCGTCCATCAGGGTTTGATCAACGACACCATCGAGTACTTCGCGACGGTGACTGGGCGAAGCCTCGACCGCAGATTCTTCTTCGAGCAACTCGACGACGCGAGTGGTGGTCAGATCCGATACTTTGGCGGAGGGTCGGAGATCACGCTGCGTCCCGACGAAGTGCAGTTCTCCGGCAATGGAGGCATGTTCTCCGAGTACATGTTCGGCGGGCACTTCCCGGTCCAGGACCTTCTGAACGACGACGTGGTGAACAGACTGGTCTTCTTCGGGGGAATCTACGACACCGAGAAGCGCGAACTCTCCTTCACCAATCAGACCCGTGGCTCTGAGAGTTACGAAGACCTCTTCCTTCACGGGAATGCAGTCTCGAACTATTTCTTCTTCATCGATGACCGCGGGAAGCACACCAGCGTCGCAGAAAGACAGGAAGCAACTCTCCGTCTGGTCGGTCGTCTGCTGAAGCGTTCCAAGCGCGTCGGTGGCGGCAACTTTCTGGCTCTCGCGCACGAACTTCTCGAGACGCTCGGAGAACCTGATTCCACCATTTTCCTCGTCCGAATCGTTCACCGTCAGCATCAGAAACTCTACGAGCGTTGCAAGAGCACATACGCCAGGAACCGAGCCATCGCCGAACTGGCCGAAGTGACGAAGAATGACGAAGAACAGATTGCCGCGTACCAGAAAGAGCGGATTCAGATCGACGTCATCTATCACCATCCCGACAACCAGGAACTCATCGACGAATACAAAAGAGTTCTGGCGGTCTGTGGTGAAGGCAGGATCGGACCCTCCGAACGCGCCCGCCTGATGCGACTGCGTACGCTGTCTCTCCGCAACGAAGTCCCGCTCTCGATCTTCGACACGCTCGAAGAGATCGTCCTGCATGAGGACGCCAGTGCTGAGGCCAGGATGCCGACTTTCGAGGAGCCTGAGCACATCCAGTCGACCCGGGAGATCCTGGAAGGATTTCTACTCGGCAGGACCATCAACAAGCGGCTCTCGCCTAACGATATGGTGCAGCTGGTGGAGAACAAGCAGAAAGCCGTAGCAAACCGCGATCAGACCTTCGAAGAGATTCTGCTCGAGACCGGCCGGCTCATTGACGAGAGAGCGCGGACGGAGGAGGACTACGAACGCCTCGAATCATTCGGAGAGCTCATCACCTTCTTCGACCGCTTCGATCACACCACCACCCTGGTCAACAAACTCGCTTTCATGGACGACGTCGAACTCTCGCAGGAACAGATTCGCTCGATCCTCGGGAACATGCACGTCTTCGACGGTCTCAGGCGCGGAATCTTTCAATCCCTCTTCATCGATCCGATCATCGCCAACGAATACACTCTGGCCTACGGTCGCAAGAAGCTGTTCGCCCTGGTTCTGGGACTTCTCGGCATCGACAACAACGAGGCCACGCTGGCCGGAGTCACCAACGAAATCCGCGTGATCAACCATCAGGAACGCGCCTACTTTGAACTCTACAAGCTGGCCCGGCGGAGAATGTCCACGTTCTACCTCGAACTGAATACCACTGAGGGACGGGAGACCTTCCGGAAAGAAATCGCGCATGAAGTCTCGAGAGATGCCGACCTCGGGGAGCTGCAGGCCATCATCACGGATGAACTGATCGACGAGGTGATCACCAAGATCCGACTCGAGGCTTTCTACATCAACCAGTTGCTGCCACGAATCATCGACGATCAGGATCCGGAACTGAGGAATGACTTCCTCCAGAACTCAGGACTGGATCGATTCCAGGTAGAGGAACTCGAGAGCGAATACTTCGAGATGCGCGCCTTCCCGCCAGAGCTGCTGCAGGTAATTCGGCAACGCATCGCCTGAGTTCGATGTGACGGTTGTGGAGCACAGGCAATCCTGCCTGTGACGGGACCAACTGACTTATCGCGGTACCAGACCAGTCGCTGCGGCCGTCGGAGCGCTTTCGTTCCCATTTTTATCGATGGACGTCACGCTGTACCTGTACGTCGTGCCAGCCACCACCGACGTGTCGGCGAAGAACACCGCCGAGGTCGGAGCCGTGGTGAGCGTCTCACGTTTTCCATCTGCTTCCCGGTAAACCTTGTAGCCGGCCAGATCGGAAGCGTCGACCGCAGTCCAGATCAGCCGGATCGCACGCAGCTCCACCAGCACAGTCAGATCCGCGGGGACCGGAGGCGCAACACGATCTCTGAAGTCGACACGAAAAGGTTCGGAGGGCAGACTCTCCACGAGCGGCATGGCCGAGGCTACCGCGGTCACCTGGTAGGTGTAGGCGCCGAGAGGCGGAGTATCACTGAACGTAGTTTCTTTCACCGGAGCGGAGTTCACAGGCTTCGGTTCCGGGTCGGCCTGCGCGCTCGAGCTGAAGCGGTAAACGTTGTAACCGACGATGGAGGGATCGATCTGGCCGGAACTCGTTTTCGACGGCGCGCTCCACTGCAGCTTCACTGCGTCAGGCTGCACCTTTCCCATGACCGCAGCGGGGGCCACGGCCGGTTCTACGAGCACGATCGATACGAGGTTCGACAGCTCGCCTTCGAGGATGTCGGTGTCCGCAGAGACTGCGTAGTGAACGCGTACGGGTCGGTTGTCCTCAGTTCGAAATGACGGCCGGTCGGTGAACAGGATGCGCGCGCCAGACGAATAGGCTGGTAGTTCGTCTTTTTTGAGCGCGGCAACCTTCTCACGCAGCTTCATGAACTGCGCAGGTGCGATCGCGGGGCGAGTCGCGAAGAGCGCAATCTCTTTCGGCAGGCGCGCGTCAGCATCGCCGGAAGGCATTGCTTCTGGAGCCAATCCTGCAAGGGACGCGGGCAATTCTTCGACATAGCGATAGACCGTCACGCGACGGAGAGTCGTGAGTTGACGACCGGAAGTGGTCAGAGCTGGATAGCTCCAGGCCAGCAGAACGCTGGTTCCGCGCTGTGATACAAGAAGATCAGTCGATCCCTTCGGAATGACGGGGGCGGGAGCGGTCGGATTCCCCTGCTTGCCACAGGCGAGCTGGATCGAAACGACCAGTAGAAGCAACAGTTTTTTCATAGAAGACAGGTAGTCCACCGACAGAACCAGCGAGGTGCATGGGCCCTGGTGCCGGTGGCAGATTCTAACTCTCTTTCAACCTGGCCGGCTCGCCGGCAGTAAAGGAACGCTCGGTATGTGTGGAATCGTCGGATATGTCGGTGATCGCGAAGTGGTTCCGGTCCTCATCGATGGACTGAGAAAGCTCGAGTACCGTGGGTATGACAGCGCCGGCATCGCGGTGGTCGACGGTGGCGAAGTGAAAGTGGTTCGCGCAGAGGGAAAGCTGATCAACCTCGAGAAGAAACTCGAGTCGACTCCCGTAGCCGGTCACTTCGGCATGGGGCACACCCGCTGGGCGACACATGGAAAGCCGAACGAGAACAACGCCCATCCCCACCGGGACTGCAGCGGGAACGTCATCGTCATCCACAACGGGATCATCGAAAACTTCCTGCCACTCAAGCAGCGGCTCTCCGCGCAGGGGCACGAGTTCAAGACCGAAACCGACACCGAGGTCGTGGCACACCTCATCGAGTCTCATCTGGAATCGAAGTCGTTCCTCGAAGCGGTCCGGGCAACCATCAAAGAAATTCATGGTCACTACGCTCTGGTCATGATCTCGGCCAGCGATCCGGGGACCATCATTGCCGCCCGCCAGGGTCCACCGCTCGTAGTCGGCCTCGGCGAGAACGAGAACATCGTGGCCTCCGACGTCACTCCGCTACTGCCCTACACGCGCAACATTCTCTATCTCGAAGACGGTGAATACGTCGTCGTCAAGAGGGAAGGAGTCGATCTCTTCGACGCCACCGATCAGGCCATCACGCGGGAACCCAAGAAGATTCTCTGGGACGCCGTAGCAGCCGAGAAGGAAGGCTATCGGCACTACATGCTCAAGGAGATTCACGAGCAGGGTCGGGCAGTCCAGGAAACCTTCAACGGAAGAATGTTCGAAGAAACCGGCGAGATTTTCTTCAACGATCTGCAGTTCACTCCCGAGGAGTGGAAGTCGTTCCGTAAGATTCAGATCGTGGCTTGCGGGACCAGCTGGCACTCGGCGCTGGTAGGCAAGTTTCTCCTGGAAGCAGCAGCACAGATTCCCGTCGAAGTCGATTACGGATCTGAGTACCGTTACCGCAACCCGATCATCGATCCGACCACTCTCGTCATCGGAGTCACGCAATCAGGTGAGACCGCCGACACCATCGCCGGAATGCAGGAAGCGAAGAAGCGCGGCGCAAAACTGGTGACCATCTGTAACGTCATCGGGTCGGCCGCCACTCGCATTTCCGACGGTGTCATCTACACCAATGCCGGTCCGGAAATCGGGGTGGCATCGACCAAGGCATTCACCACACAGCTCACCGCGTTCTACCTGCTGAGCCTTTACGTTCGCCAGCTGCTCGGCGAATCACGCGAGGACCGCAGCTACGCCATGCATGAGTTGTCGGTCATTCCACAGAAGATCGAGAAAATCCTCAAGCAGGAAAAGCACATCGAGTCCATCGCCAACAAGTATCAGAAAGCCCAGGACTTTCTCTTCCTCGGACGTGGCGTTCACTATCCGATCGCGCTGGAAGGTGCGCTAAAGATGAAGGAGATCTCCTACATTCACGCCGAGGGTTATCCGGCGGGGGAGATGAAGCACGGACCCATCGCACTGATCGACGAGAACCTTCCCGTGGTCGGAGTCGTGACGCACACGCCGGTGTACGACAAAGTCGTGTCCAACCTGCAGGAAGTCAAAGCGCGTGACGGCAAGCTCATTCTCATTTGCGATGAAGGTGACGAAGACATGCGGGCCTTCGGTGACGATGTCATCGAGATCCCCTGGACCATCGAAGCACTGCAACCGATCCTTTCAGTCATTCCCATGCAGCTGCTCTCGTACTACATCGCCCTCAAGCGTGGGTGCGACGTGGATCAGCCGCGTAACCTGGCCAAGAGTGTGACGGTGGAGTGATTTGATGCCGGCCGGGGTCAGGGGGCCGGGGGCCGAAGTAGAGACGTGTGCTGCTTTTTCTTACTTCATCGTTCTGCGTTCTGCGTTCTGCGTTCATCAGCACGCGCCTCACAGGCATGATTGCCTGTGCCACACACGTTCTTCCGAAACGTGGTCAGGGCTGGAGCAGCGACTGACGCGGTGTAGGGGCGCGTTGCGCGCGCCCGCTGCCCGGTGCACTTCGGTGACGGAGTCTGCGCGTTAAGTCCAATGGTCCCGTCACAGGCAGGATTGCCTGTGCTCCACTCATCCATTTCAGCGAACTACTTTCGTTCTGGTGATCCAGCCGCCGCCGAGACATAAGTCTTCGTCGTAGAACACGACGGCCTGTCCTGGGGCGATGGCCCGGATCGGCGCGATGAAGGTTACCGCGGCCTTTCCATCGTTCAGCATCTCTACGGTGGCGGTTACCTCGGATTGGCGTGACCGAACGCGCGCTGAAATGTTTGAACCATCTACAGGCGGTTCGCCAGAAATCCAGTGAATCCGCTCGGCCACAAGCTCCGCTCGATCCAGCATCTCCACCGGACCTACCGTCACACGTCTCGAGAGAGGATCGACGTCAATCACATAGGTCCGTTCGGAGAATCCACCCGCGTTCAGTCCGCGCCGCTGGCCGATGGTGAAGTTGTAATATCCGTCGTGGCTCCCGACGACGTTACCGTCGAGGTCGACGATGTCTCCACCTGCCTGACCTTGCGCTGCAGCCTTCAGGAGCGCATCACCCTCATCCCCTGCATCGGCCAGCATCCTTCGCGACTCCTCGGTCACCACCTGCGCGTAGCCGTCTTTCTCCGGTACGAAACAGATCTCGAACGACTCGCTTTTCTCTGCGACCGGCAGGTGTCCCTCGGTCGCGAGAACGCGCACCTCGGGCTTGGTCAGCTCTCCCAGAGGAAAGAGCGTATGTGCCAGTTGCTCCTGCGTAAGTTCGAAAAGGAAGTAAGACTGGTCTTTCGCTAAATCGCGCGCCTTTCGGAGTTCAAACTTTCCGTCATTCGAGCGGGTAATCCTGGCGTAGTGACCTGTGGCGACCTTGTCTGCGCCTACCGCAAAAGCCTTGTCGTGCATGAGGGCGAACTTCACATGGGTGTTGCACAGCACGCAGGGACTCGGCGTGTTGCCGGCCAGATAGCCGTTCACGAAAGGCTTGATCACGGTCTCGCGGAAATCGCGCTCCATGTTCAAGACGAAGTAAGGGATCTGCAACTTCCAGGCGACACGCCTGGCATCGGCAAGATCGTCGATGGTGCAGCAGCCGCCGTATTCGGTGTCGAGCCGCGAGAGCGCGTTGTACATCTGCATGGACATGCCCACGACTTCATGTCCCTCTTTCTGAAGGATGTAAGCGGCCGTCGATGAATCGACTCCGCCGGACATGGCGACTGCTACTTTCATTGCTGGCGTGAACCAGGCCACGGCACTGCGTATTCGCCCCGGCAGCGAAGCTCGGTCGGTGCCGACTGCATGTTCACCTACTCCGTCTTCCGCGTATCACTTCTGGAGATTCGGCCCTGTTCCTGGGCATCCAGCACACAGATGGCGGCCATGTTCACGATGTCAGATACGTCCACACCACGCTGCAGTACATGCACCGGCCGTGCGAGCCCCTGCAGAATCGGTCCGATGGCTTCGGCATTGGCCAGCCGCCAGAGCAGCTTGTAGGCGATGTTTGCTGACTGAAGGTCAGGAAAGATGAGGACGTTGGCATCACCGTCGAGGAGACTCCATGGGTAGTCGCCCTCGGCGATCTCCGGCACCACGGCCGTATCGGCCTGCATCTCACCCTCGATCACCAGCTCCGGATGTTCGCGACGGACGATGGCCACCGCATCCCTGACTTTCTGCTGCAGCGGATGTCTGGTGGAGCCGAAATTTGAGAACGAGAGCATGGCGATGCGCGGCTCGATGCCGAATCGCAACGCCGTCTCGGCGGTGAGGAACGCGATCTCCGCCAGGTCTTCCGCGGACGGCTCGATGTTCACGGTGGTGTCAGCCAGGACCATCTCGCGGCCCTTGAACATGAGGATGTAGGCGCCCGATACTTTCTTCACCCCGGCTCGGGTTTTGATGATCTGCAGCGCCGGTCGAAGCGTCTCGGGATAGTAGGCTCGCAGTCCCGAAATCACTCCGTCGGCGTCGCCCGTTTCGGCCATCATCATCGCGTAGGAGTTGCGGTTGAGCATGGACCTGCGTGCTTCGGTCATGGTCATACCGTCTCGACGACGCAGTTCGTGCAGGCGTCGCGCGTAGTCTTCGAACTGAGGAGACTTCTCCACGTCGATCACAGTGATCTTCGATGGGTCGAGTTCGATGGCCTGCAACTGCGCTTCGATCTCGGCAGGCCTCGCCAGGAGAACAGGATGCGCGATTCCTTCGTCCGCCAGAATCTTTGCTGCGCGAATGATCTTCTCGTGATCACCTTCCGGGAAAACGATTCGCCTTGGCTGACGTTTGGCCTGGTCGTAGACCGTATGCATCAGGCGACGCGAGCGGCTCAGAATGTTCTCGAGCTGGCGTCGGTAGGCCTCGTAGTCTTTGATTGGTTCCTGGGCCACGCCTGTCGTCTCAGCGGCACTGGCCACGGCTACGGGAACCCAGAGAAGCACTCGGTAGTCGAACGGTTTCGGAATCAGATAATCGCGACCGAAGCGGAGTTCTTCTTCAGGGTAGGCACGCATGACGGCGTCAGGCACATCCATCTTCGCGAGCGCTGCAAGCGCCCGAGCGGCCGCCAGCTTCATCTCGTCGTTCACTGCTGTCGCTCTGCAGTCGAGAGCTCCGCGGAAGATGAAGGGAAACCCGAGGACGTTGTTGACCTGGTTGGGGTAATCGGAGCGACCTGTGGCCATGATCACGTCCGGTCTGGCATCCTTCGCATCCGGGTAGCTGATCTCGGGATCCGGATTCGCCAACGCGAAAACAATCGGATTCGCGGCCATGGAGCGCACCATGTCCGGCGTCACCAGTCCACCAACGGAAAGGCCGATGAAGGCATCGGCATTCCGCATGGCGTCAGCCAGAGTTCGTGAGTCAGTTTCGTTCGCGAACTCTTCCTTGTACGCGGTCATGCCCTCTGTGCGGCCCTTGAAGATCACCCCTTTGCTATCGACGAGGATGACGTTCTCTTTCCTCAATCCAAGTTTGAGGTAAAGCCGCAGACAACCGACGGCCGCTGCACCCGCACCGGAGAAAACCACGCGAACGTTTTCGATCTTCTTCTCGGCGATGATCAGGGCGTTCAGGAAGGCCGCGGCGGAGATGATCGCTGTCCCGTGCTGGTCGTCGTGAAACACGGGGATGTTCATCATCTTCTGCAGACGTTCCTCGATCTCGAAGCACTCCGGTGCGGCGATGTCTTCGAGGTTGATACCGCCGAAGGTGGGTTCCATCAATTTCACTGCGTTGATGAAGTCTTCGGTGTTGGTGGTGTCGAGCTCGAGATCGAAGACATCGATGTCGGCGAATCGCTTGAAGAGAACTGCTTTCCCTTCCATCACCGGTTTTCCGGCAGCAGCACCAATGTTCCCGAGTCCGAGGACGGCTGTGCCATTGGTCACGACTGCGACGAGGTTCCCCTTGCTGGTGTACTTATAAATGTCTGCAGGATTGCGGGCGATCTCCAGACAGGGCTGGGCTACACCGGGGGTGTAGGCCAGAGAGAGATCGCGCTGCGAGACGGTCGACTTGGTGGGAACGACTTCGATCTTTCCGGGCCGGCCGGAGGAGTGGTAGTTCAGTGCGTCGTTGTTGGGTTTTTTGGCCATCGTGCCTCACGGGCCAGCCGATTGAGAACCTGGCCGCCGGATTCGAGTGGTTGTCACGCCCGCTGAGAACTTAGGCAGAACAGGTCGCGGAGTCTATCACGCGGTATTCAGCGTCTTTCTGTTGAGCAAATCAAAATCTTGTCACGTCATTCCGATGAGCCGCGTGATCAGCATCGTTCGCAGCCTGGAGTGCGAAGAGGAATCTCCGGTCCGCGCCGACGCACTTGATCGCTACCTCAGCGCGGCGCGGACCGGAGATTCCTCTTCGCACGACAAGCGTCCTGGAATGGCTGTGGATGGGGTGCTCATCGGAATGACGAGCGCACCTTTGCTTGTGGAAGCATCGCAACTGAAGGAGTTCGAGAAATGCGGGCCAGGTTCATCGCGCCACAGGCAGGATTGCCTGTGCTCCACTGGACGTGAAAAGGAGCGCTTCTCAGCGCTCCTTTCTTACTGAAACATATTCAGATTGTCAGACGCGGGTCTGTCGACGGGCGGCGACTTCACCAACGGTAGGATCGACTCGAACGCCTTCTCCAACTGGTCCACCGCGCGGACCACCGCGGCGGATCCAGGCCAGAGTGAAGGCCGGAACGATAGTGAGCGTCGAGATGGTTCCGGCGATACAGCCGACGAAGAGCACCAGCGAGAAGTCATGGATCACGCGTCCGCCGAAGAGGATCAGCGAGAGCAGAACCAGCAGCACCGAACCGGTGGTCAGCACTGTGCGCGACAAGGTCTGGTTCAGCGACTGGTTGAGGATCGTCGCGTAATCGTCTTTCGCTTTGGCCTTCTGCAGATTCTCTCGCACGCGGTCGTAGATGACCACCGTGTCGTTGACTGAGTATCCGATGATCATCAGAAATGCCGCCACCATGATCAGCGAGAGTTCCGCTCGAATCATCACCATGAAGGCGAATGCAACGAGTACGTCATGCACGAGTGCCAGCATCGCCGCAATTCCGAACTTGATGTCGAAACGGACGGTGATGTAGATACCCATGGCCAGAGTGGCCAGCACAACGGCCCAGATTGCTTTTCTGCGCAAGTCGCTGCCGACCTGCGGACCGACGGTTTCCTGATTGAGCACGTTGAAGCTGCCGAGGAAAGTCTTCTGGCCGAGCACCGCAGCCGCGGCCGCTGTCACGCCGGGCGCGCTGGTCACTTCCGACATCGCTCGGAAGATTCCGAGCTCCGAGCGACGGGCAATCACCGATTCAGCGGTGCGGTAGTAGTAGTCGTTAGCGTCGATGCCGCTGCCCTTGCGATCCGGATCGGCCGCTTTCAATACCTCGGCCAATGCATCGCGACCCTGATAATTGAGGTCGAGCCGGTTGCTCGGATCCTTGTTGATCGACTTGTGCAGGTCAGTCACGACCCGACCGGCATAGTCGCCTTCCTGCTTCATCTGCGGAAGCCGGATCAGCACGGCGTTGTCGGCCTGCTTTCCGTACTGCTGAATGGAAGCATCGGCCACTCGTGCGCGCAGCTGGTCCAGCGGGACCGCTTCCTTGAAGCGAAGAATCACACTCGCTCCGCCGGCAAAGTCGATTCCGACGTTCATGCCTCGCATGGCGAAGGCTGCCAGCCCGGCCAGAATGAATAATACCGATAAAGCCACCGCATGAAAGCGGTACTTAATAAAGTCGTATTTAGGATCTACAAAAATCTGCATTGATATCTCCTCGCCTCAAATACTGATCGCTTTGGGGCGACTGGATGGACTGTAGACCAGATCGAAGATCAGCCGCGACACGAAGAAAGCCGTGAAGACCGATGCTCCGAGACCGATGAGCAGGGTGACCGCGAACCCGCGCACAGGCCCGGTTCCGAACTGGAACAGGAAAAGCGCGGAGATGATGGTGGTCATGTGGGTATCGATGATGGTGGAGAAGGCGCGCGAGAACCCCGCTTCGATTGCTGCACGAACCCCCTTGCCGGCCCGGAGCTCTTCACGAATACGCTCGAATACCAGCACGTTCGAATCGATGGCCATGCCGAGCGTCAAAATGATTCCGGCGATGCCGGGAAGGGTCAGAGTGGCGCGGAAATACGCCATGGCTCCGAGCAGAATCACCAGATTCAGTAGAAGGGCGAGGATGGCGTTGATGCCGGCACCCTTGTAATAAACGATGGCGGTGATGATGAGCAGCGCAAACCCGATCAGGCAGGCGGTGACGCCCTGGCGAATCGAGTCGCGTCCGAGCGACGGTCCGACTGTACGCTCTTCCAGGGTGGTCATTGAAGCGGGAAGAGAGCCGCTGCGCAGAACGAGCGCAAGATCGCTTGCTTCCTGGGGAGTGAAGCGACCGGTGATCTGACCGCTGTCGTCAATACGGCTCTGAATGGTCGGAGCGGACTGCACCTTGTTGTCGAGCACGATGGCCAGCGGCCGGTTGATGTTCTGGCTGGTGAGCGTCCCGAACTTCGCAGCGCCTTCAGGGGTGAGCGAGAAGCCGATGTTCGACTGTCCCATGTCACCTTTCTGCATGCGGGCGGTCTTGAGATCGCGCCCTGTGACGGGAATGCTCTTACGGACAGCGTAGAACTGCTTGCCCGTTACCCGGCCGAATTCGTCCTGCGTGTCGCCGGGAAGGATGTCGACTTCGGGACGAATCGCGACGGGAAGCGAATTCAAGGTGGCCTGCGCGTCAGGTCCCGGCTGCCCTTCCACAATACGGAATTGCAGCTGTGCGGTGGTTTTGATGATCTCTTTCACGCGAGCCGGGTCGTCGACGCCGGGGAGCTGGATGACGATTCGCTCGCCCCTGGCTCCACCCTGACGGGCGATGATCGGTTCGGTCACGCCGAGCGCGTCAACACGATTGGTAATCGTCTCGACGGCCTGGTTTACAGTCTCGTCACGCATCTGACTCTGTGCGGCCTGGTCGAGAGAGAACAGAATACCGTTCTCCGACTTCGACACGTCGTATTGTCCAAACCAGTCGGCACCGACTTTCTCGTAGGAAGCCGAAGGAACCCCGGCCGGAGGTACCACGAGGAATGACTGATTCGAGACCTTCCTCACAACTGGCGCGGGCAGGGTCTGTTTGACCGACTGGGCCTTGAAGGTTTCGACGGCCTGATCGATTTCGAGCCGCAACGCGTCGCCCGTATTCACTCTCATCACAAGATGCGTACCACCCTTGAGATCGAGTCCTCGCTGGATCGGCTCCGGGTTGTTTTTAGTCGGGATCAGCGGCCAGATGAAAATGACGAGAATCGCCAGAATCAGCGCAGCTTTCCAATACAAATTCCTGTTCAAAAGAAACCTCCGGGAAGTTAATCGGCCTGCGTATCGCCGACCACACCAGTGACTGCCGAACGCAAGATTCTGATCTTCACATTCTCGGCAATCTTCAACTGAATCACATCGCTCTCGACCGCCTGAACGGTTCCGTAGATCCCGCCCTGCGTGATGACGCGATCGCCTTTCTTCAAGGCGTCGAGCATTACCTGCACTTTCTTTCTCTGCTTATTACCGGGCAGGATCACGAGAAAGTAGAAAATCCCTACGATCGCTGCGATCGGGACGAACTGTAACAACGTCTGGGCTGAACCAGAACTCTGGAGCATGGCAATCATCGTCATTTATATTTTCTTTGTGCTGCCGGTCTGGGATTCAATGATGGAGAGTCGGCTCCAGTTCGTATCAATGCTCTGGCCTGACCTCACCAATCGCACTCCGCGAGAGGAATGATTCGCGAAAAGCTCCAAATGAATTGGACGCGATAGAGTGTCTGATCCGCCTCATCAAGTCAAGGTAGAACGCCAGGTTGTGGATGGTGTTGTACACCGAGGAGGCGATCTCGCCGGTCACATACAGATGGCGCAGGTAGGCCCGGGAGACGGTTCGGCAGGTCGCGCAGGCACAAGCGGGGTCGAGCGGACGCTGGTCATTCTTATATCTGGCGTTCTTGATGCTCAGGCGACCTTCACTTGTGAAAAGCGTTCCGTTCCTGGCATTGCGCGTTGGCATCACGCAATCGAACATATCAATTCCTGCAGCCACCCCCTCGACCAGATCTTCCGGAGTGCCGACTCCCATCAGATAACGAGGCTTTTGGACCGGAAGCAGCGGTGCGGTCACGCGCAGCATCTCCATCATCTCGTGCTTCGGCTCGCCGACCGACAACCCGCCAATGGCAATCCCGTCGAACGGCAGGTCGGAGATCACCGCTGCGCTCTGCTCGCGCAGATGAGGAAAGATTCCCCCCTGAACAATACCGAAAAGCGCGGAACGCCCTTTTCTGGCCTCGAGCGAGCGACTGGCCCAGCGATGAGTCAGCTCCATCGAGACTTTCACCGCGCTCTCATCCAAGCCATACGCCGGGCACTCATCAAAGGCCATGGCAATATCCACTCCCATCCGCTCCTGGATCGAGATCGAGACTTCCGGCGACATGAAGAACGTCGAACCGTCGATATGACTGCGGAACTCGACACCATCTTCACGGATCCGGCGAATCTTCGAGAGGGAGAAAAGCTGAAAACCGCCCGAGTCGGTCAGTACCGGTTTGTCCCATGACATGAACTGGTGTAACCCGCCCAATTCTTCGAGCAGATCGATGCCGGGACGAAGCATGAGGTGATAGGTGTTACAGAGAATGATCTCCGGCGCCAGCTGCTGCAACTGATCGACAGTGAGGGCCTTGACCGCAGCGACCGTGCCCACGGGCATGAACACGGGAGTCTCGATCGTGCCTCGAGCAGTGGTGACTCTGCCGCGTCGGGCAGGACCATCCTGCCCGAGGAGTTCAAAGGAGAAGTCGCCCGCCACTCAGTTCAACTTCATCTGCTCGACCTTGACGCCAGCGGGCAGGTTCAAAACGAAGCGCGATGGCGGCACGGCACGATTGGTTCTGATGTTCGTGAATTCGTATCGGGTGATGTCCCCATCTCCCTCCACGTACTCGAATTTAGTGGTGAGATAGGTCTGCCGATCGATCCAGATCTTGATCCGGCGGACCCGCTTGGCGACGAGCTTCGTCTTTGGCTTCAATTCCAGCGTGTAAAAACGATCAGCCTTCCCTTCGACGAAGCTGATGTCGAAATACTTCTCCATGTCTGCGATGGCACCGCTCGCTGCTCCCACGTATTTGAAGATGCTGTCTTCATACCGTTTTACTTCGAGCTTCTCCACCTTGTTGAGCTGCGGGTACCAGGTTGTGAGCATTCCGGCGGAGATCAGCATCACCACGGGACGGGGTGACTGATAATTCCAGATCACTTTATTCGGGCGGGTGAAGGCGAACGTTCCCGAAGACATCTCAGGTTTCGCGAGAAGCGCGAGCTGTTTCTCCTGCCGGAAGTCGGCTTCGATCGAAGTAAGCTTCTTCTGCTGCGCGCCGATCTGTTCGATGACGTCCTGGAAGGTGCCTTTCGTCGCGGACGGCTTCCGGGCTTCTGCGACGGGAGCAGCCAGAGTAAGAATGACAAGAGAAGAAAACAGCAGCCGATTCAACATGCCGCTGCCAACGTGGGTCGGCGAGACGAAAATTTCCCCGTACCGCCCGGAAGACACCTCGGGCATAGTCAGGCGTATACTCGGACCTCAGCGAGGGCAAATAACATGCGCATTCATATCGTATCGGCAGTTCTGGCATTCGCGATCACGATCCCTGCGGCAGCAGCGGTAAGGTATGAATTCCGGCAGATTTCCCGAAGCGACACCGAAGCGAAGGCAAACGAAATCGTTGGCCGGGTCGTGCTGGAAGGCTCGAGACGAAGAGTCGACTACCTCGAGAGGTTGAACACACCGGCGCGGTCCAGCCTCATCACCGACGGCGCCCGGCATTCGATCATTCTCAACCATGTGGCAGGGACATACGTAGAAACTGACCCCACCGCAGCGCTCCTCACGGCCATGGGAACGAGTCAGGTTCAGGTCTCGAACGTGAAGAGCGAGACGGTGAAACTCGACGACCGGCCGATGATCGCAGGAGTTGCGACGCGTCACTACCGGATCAACGTCTCCTACGATGTCTCCTACGTAGTCGCAGGCATTTCGCTCAAGCAGACCATTCAGACTCTGATCGAGCAGTGGACGACCGACGCATTCGCCGCCGAGATTTCCAGGTCCGAAGTCTCTTCGTCACTGAGCACCGGCGACGGGGCTGTGGACAAAATGCTCGACGATCAGATGCGCAAGATCGAGGGTCTGCCGCTACGACAGCTGGTCACTGTCACGACTCGCACGCACAACACCAATGGACTTCCAGGGACGAAGTTGAACCCAAGACCGAGCAAGAGCCAGCGCTCGGAGTTCCTCGTCACCAGCATCGGAAGCGCCGTGGTTCCTGAATCGACCTTCAGCATCCCGCCACAGTTCAAACGCATCGATTCCAGCGGCGCGCCTGCCGAGTCAGCCATCAAGGTGCTCGAACTACAACCTGTGGATCAGTAAACGTGAAGCGGCCGGAGGCCGGAGTGGAACCGCATGCAGCAGGAGAAAGTGCTTCGCAGAGCGGCCTACCCTTGCCAGATTCTCCGGCCTGTTGTTAAGATGCGGCCAGTCCAGATTCAAATTTCTGTAAACGAGTTGCGCATTTATTGATGAGACGAGCTAACGCTTTAGGCGAACGACTGGGTGGGGTGTTCCGTGCGGCGAAGTCGTATTACGCCGTCGTGCCGCTCGCTGTCCCGCTGCTTCTCGCCTCGATCAGCGTCCAGAAGCCGGCAGATCCGAGCCTCCTCCGCCCCATCGACCTCGGGCCTGAAATCCGATACGAACTGGCCGACGCCTCCTCCGCTCCGCTCCCTGCCCACGCGACGTACCTCACCATTCGATCCGGCGACACCCTGGAAGCCCTTCTGCGTACCGGCGGGATGTCCGCCGATGATTCGCGGCTTCTCACCACGCAACTCTCTACCAGCGTGGACCCGAAACGACTGCGTCCTGGAAATGTCTTTCGATTCGTCAAGGATACGAAGGGAACGGTGGATCGAGTCCAGCTGGAAGTAACTGGCTGGGGAACCATCGACGCTGCCCGAAACGGCGAAGGTTTTTCCGTCACCTCGATGGCTCTACCCCAGAAAACCGTCACCGTTGCAGCAGGAGCTCCGATCACGAGCTCCCTCTATGAGGCTGTGTGCGGAACGGGTGAGAACGCTCAGCTGGTTCCCCTCCTCGTGGACGTGTTCCAGTGGGACGTGGACTTTTTCCGCCTGAAGAAAGGCGACCACTTCAGCCTGGTAGTGGAAAAGAAGTTTGTGGGTGATGAATTCGCAGGGTACGGGGCCGTACTCGCCGCCCGCTTCTTTCATGCCGGCGAAATGTACGAGGCCTTTCGCTTTCAAAACGCCGACGGAACCTCCGGCTACTACGCCAGCAGCGGGGCACCCCTCAGAAAGCAGTTCCTCAAGTCTCCTCTCAAGTTCACTCGCATCACCTCAGGCTTTACGAATCGACGTTTCCACCCTGTCCTCAAGCGCTTCAAGGCTCACAACGGTATCGACTACGGCGCGCCCGTAGGGACGCCGGTCATGTCGACTGCGGACGGTGTGATCGTCACGGCAGGATTCGATTCAGGTGAGGGGAACTACGTGGCCATCCGCCACAATTCGCAGATCCAGACGCGCTACCTGCATCTGTCCCGCTTCGCTTCCGGTCTCAAACGCGGCCAGAAGGTGCAACAGGGTGATGTCATCGCGTACGTGGGAACCACGGGACTATCGACCGGACCACACCTCGACTACCGAGTCTCCAACGGTGGCGTCTGGATGAACCCCCTTCAATTGAAGTCCATCACCCCCGACCCGCTCCGCGGCGACCAGCTT
The DNA here is from genome assembly GCA_046590705.1 of Thermoanaerobaculia bacterium. GTDB lineage: Bacteria > Acidobacteriota > Thermoanaerobaculia > Gp7-AA8 > Gp7-AA8 > JBKJUK01. Next base: position 27,722 of record JBKJUK010000213.1, on the reverse strand, counting down.
CGCCGTTTCAAACAGTCTGTCGCGTCGCATCTGCCCCGGATGACTCAGTCCGTGCAGGTCGCAGATGTGAGGACTCGCGTCAAGCGGGCACTTTTCTAGCACTCCACCCCCAAAGCAGATGAAAAAAATCACCGTCCGCGTGCCGGTCCGCGCCGATTTGGCCGGAGGTACCTTAGATCTCTGGCCCCTCTATCTCTTCCATCACGGCGCATGCACCGTGAATACTGCGATTTCACTCCACGCCGAGTGCGAGATCAGTGGCGTCGAGGGGACTGGTGTCGAGGTTCATCTCACTGATAATGATTATCACAAGGTCTATACCTCGATCCTCCAGTTGAGTAACGACCCTGCCGTCGGCCTGATCTCGAAGGCTGTCGAACATTTCCAGACCACTGGAATCAGGATCGTTACGCGAACTGAAGTACCCCGCGGTTCAGGTCTCGGCGGATCATCTGCTCTTTCGGTCGCCCTCGTACGCGCACTCTCGCAGTACGTAGGTCATCCCGTCGAAGGTGATGAACTCATTGCCCTGGTCCGTGACCTCGAAACACGCCTGCTGGGTTCACCGGCCGGCGTGCAGGATTACTATCCCCCTGTTTACGGTGGCCTCGCTTCGCTTCACCTGAATCCTGGCCGCATCACCCGGCATCCGCTCGGCGTCCCGGCCTCGCAACTTGCCGAGCATTTCGTACTGCATTACACCGGCATCGCGCATTTCTCCGGGACGAACAACTGGGAAGTCTACAAACGTCATATCGATGGCGACGAGAAAATCCAGAACGGTCTCAAGCAGATCGCAGCAGTTGCCGGGACCATGGAGAAAGCCCTCGAAGCACGGGATTTCGAAGCGGCAGGAAAAGCGCTCGCCGCGGAGTGGGCGCTGAGAAAAGCTTTGATCGAGGGAATCTCGAATCCTGAAATCGACCACGCCATCGAGCTCGCTGCCGCGGCTGGATCGTGGGGCGGAAAAGTATGCGGCGCCGGTGGCGGCGGCTGCATCATTTTCCTTTGCCCTGCCGACAAGAGACAGGCCGTCATCGAAGCGCTGGGCGGAGCAGCCGGCCGTGTGCTCGACGTACATCCGGTCACGCCCGGCCTGCATTGCGAAGAAGCGGAAGAGCCGCAAGCGTCGTTCTCTTTCACCTCGCGCCGGAGCAGGCTCCGGCAGACAGAAGAATCGCTCGATCAACTCTACCTCGTCACCAGCGCCGAGGGTCCCTACCGTGCCTTCATCCTCGCCGAGGGAATTGTCACCTACGACGAACCGCGCGCGGGGATCCATCACACCGTGAGTCGTGCTCTGGTTGCCCCCGTCGACATCGCCTCCTCGCAGATCGACTGGGCGGGAGGGTTTACAGTTGCGGCGCCCGACGATCTGCGGCTCACCGCCGTACCTGATCCGAGACGAACCTTCGCCAGGGGCGAACTGGACGACGTAATCGCCGCCGCACACGATGGTGAGAAATCACTTCGAGAATTTCTGCTCGAAAGCGACCGTCCGACCATCTTTCACAATCCAGCCTTCGGGATCTTCTCCGCACCTGGCGAAAGCAGGGACGACTTCATTCGACGCTGCAGGGAACAGGCAGTACGTCGCTCGGATTCAGAGAAAGAGCGGCTCGAAAGCACCTTCCGCCGCCGCATCGATCAAATGCGGGAGAAATCAGATCGCGAAACCCGTGAGAATGAAGAGCAGGCTCCCACCTCCGAGATCCGGGCCGGTGAGGTCTCCATTGCCTGGGGTCAGACCCTCTACAACATGACCAGTGGCAGGCCTTCGAGTGAGGAAGCGCCGCAGTCCGTGAGTGAGGCCGATTACCGACTCCGAATCGCCGAGATACAGAAGGCCTGGAATCGGGAACTCGAGACCATCCGCGAAGACCTGGATGGAAAGGCCCGCTCCGTCGAGGAGTTCCCACTCGTAGCATCGAGAAATGTCGAGATCAGAAAGTACGTGATTCTCTGGGCTCCAACTTTCGATGCCGACGATGTATCAAAACGTCCCGCTCCCTGACTCATAGACGAGCAGGCGGTGGGCGACCACCAGAACTGTCCAGCTTCTGAACGGCCGTCTAATTCGTGAACATCCCTTCCCTCCCACATGCCTCGGTTAAGTTGCGACTGGTCATGTATTTAACGCGCTTTCGTCTGTTGGCAGAGTCCTCTCAATACAATCTCCCAGCAAATCAACTGCGAGGCGAGAAAAATGACGAAGGTTCTGGTAGTAGACGACGAAACATCCATCACCGAAGGGTTGCTGGCGCTGTTCGATCTCGAGTCCATCGAAGCAGTGAGCGCGAATGACCGCAAGTCCGCCGAGGCGATGATCACCGAAAACTTCTACCCCGTCATTCTGGCCGATCTGAGGCTGGTCACCGAAGCTGACGGCCTGCAGCTGCTCGAATCGATTCGTCAGCTCAGCCCTCGCTCCAAAGTGGCGTCCCTCACCGCGTTCGCAACCCCGGAGGTTGAAGCCGAACTTCTCCGCCTCGGGTCGACAATGGTGCTTCGCAAGCCGATGGGTTTCGACGAGATCATCTCCATCGTCGGCGAGATGCTCGAGACCATCGAGGGCGAGGCGATTGCCCAGCAGGCTCGCACGCAGCAGCCCGTCGATCTGGTCCAGCTCTACTCTGACGTCCAGCGTGTTCTCTTCTCGATCCCGCAGAGAAAGTATGGGCTCACCTCTGAGGAAACTGAAGAACTGGTACAGGAAGCATGGTGCCTCTACCTTCAGAAACAGCACAACATTCTGATGCCGCGTCCGTGGCTCGCAGGCACCATCGTCAACCTCTGCAAGCAGCAGATCCACTCCAAGTCACGGTCACGCGAAACAACACGCGAGATCACGACCGACACGGAAGAGCTGGTCGAAACCCGCGGTGCAGCGAACGACTCGGTCATGATGGTCCAGCAGGGCCTGGGCCGGCTCGATGACCGCTCGCGCAAACTCTGTGTCCTCATCGGGATGGAAGGCTGGTCGTACGATGAAGTCAGCGACGAGCTCGGAATTCCTATCGGCTCGGTCGGACCTCTCTACATCCGCGCAAAAAACAAACTGAAGAAAGCGCTGACTGCCACTCACTGATCTCGCTCACTAAAAACTGAAACGGCAGGGGCGCCAAGAGCTCCTGCCGTTTCTGTTTTGTGTGGAGCACAGGCAATCCTGCCTGTGGCGCAGCGAAGTAGTTGGTAGGGGGAGTAGCCAGTAACCAGTAGAGAAGCAGCGGACCGCGGGTCGCGCAGCAGCGCGTCCGGTATCCGAACTTTCGCGGGGCGGGAGAAAGTTCGCGCCTGAAGGGTGCGTCGTAAAGCCACCGACATGTTGCGACGCTCGCGGTGTATACGAACGCCTTCGAAGTCACTCCCACGCGCCACAGGCAGGATTGCCTGTGCTCCACACTCCCCGCATAACGAGTCCGCGCTACGATTCCGTTGGCCGTTCCTTCAGGCGGGCGTACAGCGTGGTCGGACTGATTCCGAGACGGCGAGCCGCATTCCTCACGTTTCCACCGGCGGCTTCCACTGCGCCGCGAACATATTCAGTGATCATCTTCTCCAGCGGTTCGATCTGCCATTCGTGTACGGGAACGCCTGTCGAACTGGCCACGTTCGCTGAATTCTCCAGCAGAAGGTCCTCGGTTTTCAGTTCCGTCCCTTTGCTCATGAGCAATCCTCGCTCGAGCACGTTCCGCAGCTCTCTGACGTTGCCTGGCCACGAGTGCTTCGAAAGCCTGGCCAGCGCACGTTCGGAAACCTTGCTCGCCGTCGACGGGATTTCTTCCAGTAACTGCTGGAACAGTGCGGCCGCGAGAATAGGAATGTCTTCCAGTCGATCGCGCAGCGGGGGAATCTGAATCGCAACGACATTCAATCGATAGAACAGATCTTTCCGGAAGCGCCCTGCAGCGACTTCCTCTTCGAGTCGCCGGTTCGTGGCTGCCAGCAGCCGGAAACCAGCCTGGAGGTCGCGGACACCGCCGACCCTTCTGAACTTCTTATCCTCCAGAGCCTTCAGCAGCCGCGCCTGAACGGACGGTTCCATCTCACCGATCTCATCGAGAAAGACGGTGCCCTGACCTGCGATCTCGAACAGACCCTGCTTGGCCGAGGAGGCATCGGTGAAGGCTCCTTTTTCGTGACCGAAAAGCTCGGATTCGAGAAGTGTTCGCGAAAGCCCAGCGCAGTTCAGATCGACGAAAGGTTCCCTGCTCCTTTGCGAGCGCGCGTGAATCATGCGCGCTACAAAACCCTTTCCCGTGCCGGATTCTCCGAGAAGAAGTACGGGCGATGGAGCTGATGCAACGCGGTCGATCCAGATGTTGATCTCCTCGGCGACTTTCGAGGTTCCGGGAAACTTTTTTTCGACTCGCGAACTGCGACGAAGTGCGGTCAGCTCGCGCTGCAGTCTCACCTGCTTCATGGCCTGCTCGAGTACCAGCTCCAGATTGTCGATGTCGCATGGCTTCGGCACGAAGCTCTCCGCTCCGAGTCGCATGGCCTGCACCGCGATGTCTACAGTGCCGACGCCGGACATCATGATCACCGGCGTGATCTCGCTGACCGCCTTGATGTGGTCGAGCACCTCGATCCCTGACATATCAGGAAGCATCACGTCGAGCAGGACAACGTCGGGAGCGAAACTCTCGAATTGCCGGAAGGCCTCCCGCGCTGACGAAGCGGTGGCGACGTCCCACTCGGTGTGCGCCAGGAGAGCACCGAGACCCGCCAGAACATCGGTGTCATCATCCACAACGAGAATTCGCCGTTTCATCTGTTCGATTGTAAACGCCCGAATCGTTGTATCAAAAACGACGTGTCTGCGACTCACTACTGGAGAGACCCAATGGCCAGCCGCGTACCAGTGAGAAACGACCGTGGATTAAGACTGATCGTCGTCACACATCAAGCCTCACAACTGCGAGGAGGACTGAGCTGGCTGGAATCCACCACTCTGGCCATGGCCAGCAACATACGCGAGATGATCGCCCTGCTCGGTCCGGAATTCGATCCGTCGCTGGTGGTGCTGGACGGGACACACCCGGACCTGCTGGCCCTCACTGGAATCATGCAGGCACTTCGTGACGACTTCGCTCACGTCGTTGTTTATGCGGAATCAGTCGGGCTCAACCAATTGCAGGTCCCGATTGATGGAGCGAACAGCTGCAGCACGGGGCAATTGACCCGGTTGCTTTCCGCATCGTTCCCCGCCCGGGCGGCAGCCTGACCCTCCCGGCGCGTGACGGATATTCGCGCGCTGCGAGTTAAAGTTAAACCGCGTGGCTGCGTGATCAATGGGAGGATCGTGCCTCGGCAGGAGCGCCCGAAGAATCACCACAAACCAGATCGACGCACGTCACCATGTGGCCGGAGTTTTCAACTCCGGTTTGTTACGCGACACCGCGCCTGCCATTGCATCATCACTGACGCACGACCCGAAGTTGAAAACTTGGGCCACAAAAGCAGAAATTCAGCGACGCTGGAAGCTCGAAAACTGGTCGATCTCGGCGAAGAGTTCTTCCATCTCGTACGGCTTCTGTTTGAAACGCGTGAAGCCGTCGCGCAGAATAGGATCGATCCGACTGGCCTCGCCATAGCCGGATGAGATCAGGATGGGTAGCTCCGGCAGTCGCTTCCTGATCTCGCCGTGAATTGTTTCGCCGCTCATCTCAGGTAATCCCAGGTCGAGGATCACCACATCCGCCTTGAAGCCACTGTCCAGAAGTCGCAGAGCGACGGCGCCACGCGAGGCCAGCGTGACCTGGGCGCCTTCTGATTCGAGAATTGCGCGCAGTCCCTCTGCCACGATCTCCTCGTCGTCGATGATGAGAAACTGCAGTCCCAGATACTTGTCAGCGGGCGCCGAGCTGATGGAAGCAGGAACAGGAGAGCTCGATTTCTCCGAGCCACTCAGGGGGAGCAGCAGGAAGAAAGTAGTACCCTTCCCAATCTCTGACTCGACAAAGATCGAGCCGCCATGTTGTGCAGCGATTCTGTGTACCACGGACAGTCCGAGTCCCGTCCCTTTTCCTATGTCTTTGGTCGTGAAGAAGGGATCGAAGATTTTCTCGAGGGCGGCACGGCTGATGCCCGTGCCAGTATCGCAGACCGTAAGCATCAGGAATCTGGATCCCGCTACATTCCAGCGGCTGGCCTCCTGCGGCGTCACCGCTCTCGTGGCGAACCTGAGTTCCCCTCCGTCCGGCATGGCGTCGCGTGCATTCAAAGCGAGGTTCAGGACGATCTGACTCAACTGCGCCGGATCGGCAGCCACTTTCGGATCCTCCGCAGAAAATTCGGTGACGATCTCGATCTCTGGAGGCAGTGCGGGGCGGATCATTTTCAATTGCTCGCTGAGGATCTCGCTGAGCCTCAGACTCTGCATCTGCGGGCGCTTGGGCTGGGCAAAATCGAGCAGCTGACGCGTTACTTCTTTCGCTCGATGCACGGCCTTCCGTATGTGATCGGCCGACTTCTGCAGTGTCTCGTCGTCGGGGTACTTCCTCCGAATCAGGTCAGCCCACGGGAGCGCCGACATCAGCGTGTTATTGAAATCGTGGGCGATGCCCGAAGCCATCAGACCAAGTGACTGCATCTTCTGCATCTGATTCAGCGAACGTTCGAGATCGGCCTCACGTCTTTCCGGTCGCAGATCCCGAAAAATTGCCATGAGTGCGATTCCATGCTTGTCACTGATCTGCGAGCTGCGGACAGCCACGTCTACGAGATCCCCATCTTTGCATCGCAGCAACAGCGTCTCACTCCTCGCAATCAGCCGCACACCGCTCTGCTCCGTCTCGGCGATCAGATCGTCGGCCTTCAGATTCTGCAGCTCGCTCAGCCGGTAACCCGTCAGATTTTCGAACGCAGGATTACCATCGATGAACGAACCACTCGACGGGTCGATGATCACGATCGGCTCACGACCTTCGAAGAACATCTGCTTGTACCGCGCTTCGGCAACTTTCTCAGCGGTGACGTCGCGAACGAAACTGATGAAGACAGATCGACCTTCGAGGCTGAACCGAGAGCTGCGGATGATCACGTCGACGATGTGACCCTGCTTGTGCAGAAACCTGGATGGATATTCGCGCTGCGTACCGTCCGGGTCGTGGCCCGTTTTCGCTACCAGCCCTTCGATCCTTTCGCGATCTGGTGCGGGGCGCAGTGAAATCGAAGTCGTTTCCAACAACTCCTCACGAGTACGGCCGGTAAGCTTCTCGAGGGCCGGATTGCAATCGATGATCCTTGAGGTTACAGGCTCGGTGATCAGAATGGGCTCGAGCGAACGCTCGAAGAGTTCCTGATAACGGCTTTCCGCTCGCCAGATCTCGGATACATCGCGACCCATGACCAGAGTCAGCGGCTTTCCTGCCACAGAGATACGGCTTGCGCGGTAGGCGAAGAGAAAGGAGGTACCGCCACGCCTGGAGGCGCGAGCCTGTCCACTGATCGCTCCCTGGGTTCTCTGGAGTGAGTCGAGCTTCTGGCGCAGGATAGGACGTTCATCCACGTCGAACAAGCCGAGAAACGACGAGCCTTTCAGGACATCGGACTGGATTCCGAAGTATGCCGCTCCGATCGGGTTGACATCAACGATGGCGTCGTTGTTCTCGTCGACCAGAAGAATGCCGGTGAGTGCTTCTTCGAAAAGCACACGGGCACGCAACTCGGCTTCCCGGTCTTTGGTGACCACGGTTCCGAACACCGCAACTCCGGTGACGCGTTCCTTCTGATCACGAAGAATGCTGCGGTTCCACTCAACAGTGAGGATTTCGCCGGAAGCGGCGCGGTGCGTAATCATCCACCGTGACTCTGGTCCGGTCGTGTCCACAGACCGCTGCGGCCAGGTAAGCTGGACACTCTCACGAAGCTTCGGATGTACGAGTTCCCAGACCTTGGTTCCGACCATCTGGTTCCGGGTGTAGCCAAGGGCTTTCTCTGCTCCCTGGTTCCACTCCTCAATGGTCCCGTCGATGTTGACAAAAAGGCACAGAAGGTCCGATTGCGACAGCAGCAACTCCATCCTGTCTCTGGTTTGTTCCAGTTCGACCGCGGTCGAAAGATCGCGAAAGTGGGCGAGGAGATAGTTGGTGCCGTCACGGGTGATCTCTGCGGCGGTCACTTCAAGCAGCAAATGTTTACCCGAAAGATTGAGGGGCACTGCCTGCGTAGTATCCGGATCCACCGCCAGGAGAACGCCCAGAAGACTCTCGAGCTTATCTCCAGAGAGGTCGGCTCCTTCACCGAATAGCCTGCTGAATGCTGGGTTGACCTCCACCACATTCCCTGTGTCCCGGTTGATTACGCACATGGCATACGGTGCCGTGTCATACACCGCGCGCAGGTTGCGTTCCGAGGCGAGCAGACGGCTCCGCAACTCCTGCACTTCAATGGCGGCCCTCACGATCTCGACGAGCGAATCGACCGTCTGTTTACTCTTGAGGTGATACGAGGCGATCCCGAAAGGAATCACGCTGAGCGCGATTTCGAGATCTGCGTGCGAAGTGATGACGATGGTCGGAATGATTGAACTCTTCGCGCCCCTCGACTTGAGGAAATCGATCCCGGTCATATCGCGCAAATGCATGTCGAGAATCAGAAGGTCCCAGGAGCGCGCTTCGGCCTTCTTCAGGGCCAGTGCTCCAGTGTCTGCGGTCTCGACCACGGCTCCCGCTCTGGTCAGCACAGCGCTGTAGAGCATGGCCATCGGATGGTCATCCTCCACCACCAGAATCTGCCGTCCGTCCAGCGGCCCGGTCAAACTTGAGTTTGCGTTTTCCACAGGTAGATGAGTCGTCGGACGGCTACATCCAGCCGGTCCGACTTAGATACCGAGTACGAGAATATCACCGGCAGAGACCGGGCGCTCGCTTCTCAGTTCAGGCGGTACGGAGGCCGGGGGCCGGGGGCCGGAGTAGAGGCGTATCAGATCACCTCGCGGTCCTGGCAATACCGCGCGAGCAGACGCGGTACAGCAGCACACCTCGCGTCTCGGGATCATGAGTCTTCACACATACCGAAGCAGCCGTTCACTGCTCCGGCCCCCATACCCCGGCCACCGGCCAGCGACCAGCGCCCTGTGTTACCATCCGCCCTTTCTGAACGTCGGGCAGTAGCGCAGCCTGGTAGCGCACCTGAATGGGGTTCAGGTGGTCGGGAGTTCAAATCTCCCCTGCCCGACCAGATCATCTCAAAGAAGAGTAGCGCGGTAGGTCCCTTGCCCGTGGGTCGGCGCTTTTAACCCTGGAAGTATGGCGGGTCGCGCAACTGCCGCCCGGCATGGAGACGGCCTGGATCAGGTGGTCCTCGGGGACGACGACGAAAAGGCGGAAGGGCAGAGCAAGGCTCCTTGCGGCTTACGACGGCGCTACGACTACCACCCGCTTCCGCATGCGTTCCGGACCTGGACCGGGTGTATGGTCGTACTGCGGGGACGAACGCTCGCCGTGATGATGCAGGACAGGACCTGATGTTTCGTCAGCCCGCGAAAGCAAGAAAGGGTCAAAGACCAGAAGTCTTCAACCCTTCCCAAACTACCTGCATGGGGACGTTAGTCCCCTCGAGGTGCCGCCGTTTTTACGGGGCGGGCTCGGTAACCGCGTTCATCTGAAGAGTGACCGCGGTCTGCGCCAGCAGACGGCCGTTGACCGATGCTCCGGTGTTCACTGCGATCAGCGTTTTTGCCAGCATTACGCCTTCAAAATGTGCTGTGGTTCCAATGGTCACTGCGCCAGCGACCTGCCAGAAAATGTTCTTGGGCAACGCGCCACCAGCCAGCGTGATTCGTGTGGCGTTCCCCTGATTCAAGGTTCCTGCTACCTGAAAAATCCAGACATCGTTCGGACCACCAGAGAGAGTGACGTCCGTCGTGATCAGAAGACCGGTACCCCATTTGTAGAGTCCGGGAGTGAGGGTCAGCCCGCCAATTTCACCGGCACCCAGTTCAACAAAGTCAGGCGACAACCGTCCGGCTGCGTCATCGTAGGCAAACCCCATGTCGCCCACGGCCAGGCCCAACGTTGTGGCGTCATTGATCGCGCAGGGTAGAGGACCTGCCGCGTCCACGACAAAAACTTTCCCGGTCACTTCGCCGCAGGAGAGTAGAAGAGCTGCGCCAGTGATAGGACTCGTTCCCACATTTCCAACAACTGCTGATGCATAAACGTCGGTGATACCGGTTTTACTCAAAATTGTGAAAGTACCCGCCGTGCCAAGCTGGACCGGTGCAGGACCTTGCCCGCCTCCGCTTGCGTATCCGCTTCCTGCCAGGGACAACACCAATACCGTCGACAACAAAGACTTCTTCATTTTGTTCTCTCTTTCCATTCCGAAGAATGGATTTCTGAGCAGGGATTACTTCCCCTGGAAAACGATGCTAGGCCACAAATTTTAAATAACCTAATTTTTTGACACTTCTTTGACGCCTGCCACTTTCGAATCTTCGGAGCCGCTCAAAGCGGCGCAATTAGTGCTTTAAAGGTGCAGCGAATACCGCTGTAAGGTGACCAGGATCTCGCTTACGACGACCTTCTGCAACGGCTGGTCGATCAAACGAGAGCCCGGTGTTCACACGCCGCTGTGACCATGCACACCCCCAGGCCGACACAGCAGCGTCTACGATCAACGCGTCATGCTGCGCGTAACGAAACTCCTCACCGAAGCATCCTTTTCGGGGGACAGCTTCCGATTTCCCGAAGCCAGGCAGTCTCATGGGCACGAGCGAGAGCAACGGCCCGGTCGTCGTCCCGGAATGCAACGAAGAGCTGCAATCTGGAATGCCTCCACTGCTATGCCGATGCACGCCGGACGCATTTCCCTGGAGAACACGACCCGCCGTGGAGCGAGATCGGAACTCTCGCAAATCCCGGCCGGAACGAGGGCGGCAGATTGTTTCTGTTGTGCTCTTCCATCTACTGGCGACCATGATCGTATTTCTCCTCCCCTGGAATGCACCTTTCGGCTGGCCGCTGCCTGCCGGGAGTCTGATTCTCCTCGGCCGATGCGCACACGGCCTGTCGTTGCGCGCCTCCTCGGCCTCGCCAAAACAGGTCGGCTTGCTCGAGGTGGTCTACGGGACAGTCTTCGTGCTGCTGGCAGGGACGGCAGGAAGGTGATCCGAATCACAGCGAACAGCAACGTTAGTCATGTCGGCTCCGCCTCGTCACCGTTACCTTGCAGAGGCCCGGCAGTAGAAAGTAAAGAGTGTGTACCGCGAGAATCAGAACTTCGATCGCTCTAGTGGAGAGTATCGATCTCGGAAAAAAGTTACGAACCGCGGGAGCTCAGCCAGATGATCACAACTCCAGAACTCATCGACAGCGACGCTCGGACGCGTCTGATGCTTCGGTTTGCACGAGGCCAGCGGCGCAATGTCCCGAAGGGAACGGTCTTGTTCAGCCGCGGAACGAATCCCGAAGGCGCCTATCTGGTCAGTGAAGGCCGGGTGAACCTTTCCATCGATCTACTCTCAGGGGAACGTCTCACTCCACGCCTTGCCCTTCCCGGTGAAACCCTCGGCCTCGACTCTATTTTCTCGGATCGCGTGTGTGAGTTCACGGCCAGGACGGCAGTGCGTTGCAGGCTCGAGTTCGTCTCACGCGATGAGCTTCTGGAAGCACTTTACGCCGATCCAGCGCTGTTCGTAGCGGCGTTGCAGTTGCTGAGTCGCGACATAGTTGGCTGGTATGCCGCAATTCGTGACTCCCGCGCCATCTCCCGTAAGGTGCATGGTGCGACGAGTCAGCATCAGCATCCAGCGGAGTGAGCCGTACCTGACAATGTGCTGCTGCTCGGAACAGCGGCGCGACCTAGATGGTGAGGGTCGCCGCCCGTCCAGGCACACAATACTCTCGTCATTCACGCTTGTAAGAAAAGCTTTCACTCACACAGGTACAAGAAAGGTCAAAGCAGTAGAGACAGGGTTCACCGCCCCGCGAGAGCATGCCCGCTAAAGGGCGAATTTTCTGTCAAGGCCCAGGTGAGACACCCGCACACACCCGTAAGCGGGCCACACACTCTCATCACACGATGTTGCGAGAACTCATGGCCACATCCTTCGCAGGCGCCACTCTCTTTCCCGAGCGTCATGCCGTCGCAAAGGCAGGGGGGCTCTTCGTTCGGATAATGAATGTCCTCGACGCACAATCCGATTAGCTTGTGCTGATCCGAGCCGTGGAGACAACAGGAAAGAGCTTTCGACGGTACTCCTGCTGCGGAAGATGAGGGCGTCATCGATGTCGTCATCAAGTCGTAATGAGCGCTTCGAGCGCTGGCTTATCGAGCAGGGTGAATGTGGAGCCTTTGATCTGAAGAATTCCCTTTCTCCGGAGTCCACTCAGTAACCGGGTCACGGTCTCGCGAGTGGTGCCGATCAGTTGCGCGATTTCCCCCTGGGTGAGGAGTACCTGGATCCGAATGCCACCGTTTCCTGCATCACCATGCGGACCCGAGGACCATTGCAGAAGAAGTCGGGCCAGGCGTTCAATGGCAGACTGTGCGAGACCGAAAGAGCGGATTTCTTTCTGCGCGTCGTGATACTTCGTGCTGAGCGACTGCGCCGTCCGCATGCAAACCTCAGGCGATCCGGCCATGAAACCTGAAAAGTCCTCGCGCTTGATGAAGTTGATCTGACAGGGCTCGAGAGTTTCGGCAGTGACCTCGTAAGGAGTACCTAGAATTGACGCGCTCAGACCGAGAACTTCGCCCGGTTCAGCAATGCTGAGAATCAGCGTCCTTCCTTCGGAACTCGATGCGGTGAGCTTTACCTTTCCCGAGCAGACTATGTAAATGCCACGCGGCTCCTGCTGTTCTACGAAAAGAACAGATCCTTTCGGATAGGCGCTGGTGAACTTCATGCTATCGAGCTGGCGGATCTCCGCCTCGGGAAGATTGCAGAAAACCGTCGCGCTTCTCAGTTTGCATTTCACACAGTCGTAGTTCAGCGAAAGGTTGTAGGGGGCTGGCATTCATGACTCCTCTGTCCCACAACGATAGGCTTCGCCACTTCTCGCGCTGAGGCGCCATGTCACACGTGCAGGTGACGAACGTCACATCCCTCCGGGAGAACCTCCCCTCTGCCCGGGTCAGGGCTTTCCTTCACACGAAGAATGTTTCGCGTGAAGGTAGAACCCTCTGCCGCAAAGTCTCGGATCCTTACTTCTCTCCCTTCGCCGCGCTCAGGCTTCGAACGTGCGCGACGAGGCTGGCCAGATCCGGATCGGAGAACCAGGGGTGTGAAGGCATCTGGGGCATAGCTTTCATAGCACCCCCATACTTGATGGTGTTCTGAATCTCAGCATCCTTCAGGGTGGCCATGTAAACCTTGTCACTAAAGTCGCGCGGTTTCGGGTCGAGATTCGCAGCGCCTGGCCCATCGCCCTTCCCCAGCGGGCCGTGACACGCAGCGCAGGTTCCCGCGAACAGCTTCGCGCCTTTTACCGGGTCGGCTGCCGACGCAGCGACCGCAGGAGCCGGCGTGCCGGAACTCGAAGCGGTGCTCACGTCTGGCCACCCCGGTGAGGATGCTCCCACGCCGCTTTCGGCTGCAGGCCTGGAAGCCGGGCGCTTCTTTTCCCCCCCGCCACAGGCAGTGAGCAGCACCACGGCAGAGACGATGACTAGTCCTGCAAAATGATTCATTCAAAAACTCCTTTGGCCGCGGGTGCCGCGTCGGACGGCAATGTTTGAATGCACACTCGATTTGTGGCTGGGTCGGGGCCGTCGCTGCGGGATTTCCGCGCATAGAGCAGTGCATGAAATCTCCGCGGGGCCAGCCAGAGTGGAACCACAACCCACAGGGCGATGATCGTCAGCAACAGAACTCCCGCGCCGGCACGACCGAATGTCGTTATGAGTGCTGCGCCAGCAGGGCCGAGCGCGTACAGATCGGGCTCGAGCACGAGAATGACCAGTATCCGGACCGCATCCACCGGATTCGCGATGACCAGGCCAATGAGCACCTGCGGAGAAATCGAGGAAACCATCAGAGTCCCGATCAGAAGCAGGTCATAGAGAAGAACGAATGCGAACCAGGCCATGATCGCCGATCCGAGTGCTTTGGAAGTCGTACTGGCGGTTGCTGAAATCAGGATGCCGACCGCGGACATCGACGCGATAAGCATGAGCGTGAAGAGAGGAAAAATTAGAAAGTACGCCAGCGATGCTGGCCCTGCAACGATACCGACCATCACCGCTGCGGGAGAGAACCCGCAAACCGTCGCCGCGGCAAGCGCTAGAAAAAGCCCCCGGTATTTCGACAGCAGCAGTTCGGAGGAAGAATGCGGTTGCGCGAGTAGTCTCTGCAACGTCCCTTTGTCGCGCTCTGAAGCGATCGTGGAGGCACCCAGAATCAAGGCGACCAGCGGAGCTACCATCAACGATAAGTTCGTAATGGTGGCCGTGGTCCGTCCCAGCATCTGCACGGCCAGCCCGCCAGTTGTTTTCAAGCCATACCAGGCTGCGGCAAATCCCAGAATCCCCAGAATTGAGGCGTAGCCGACGATCCAGCGATTGCGGAGGGTGTCTCTGATTTCTTTTTTCGTAACGGGATTCATCGTCTGTCCTTGCAGCTCACGCGACCTGGCCCATTCGCTCGCCAGCGAGCCGGCCGTCTTCGAGCACGATGAAACGATCTGCGCTTTCGGCCAGTTCCTGTTCCAGGTGCGTCGCCAGTAAAATCGTTGACCCCCCGCTGGCCAGCTCTTTCAGCAGTGCCAGCATCGTCCGCTTGCTCTCGCGATCCAGACTGGCTGAAGGCTCGTCGAGCAGTAGTAGCGGAGGCTTACCGAGGCGTGCAATCGCGAACGCGAGACGCTGCTGCATCCCACCCGACAGCTCGCCGACGCGTTTGCCGGCGTGCTCGGCGAGTCTGGCTTCGCGCAGCATCTCCATTCGATCGGTCCTGATGCGGCGAAAGGAAGCATAGAAGTCGAGCGTCTCGAGCGTGGTGAGGTCGGTATGGAGACTCCCCTGCTGGGGCATGTAGCCGATCATTCCCCGCGTCCGCCTTCCCTCGCGACTCGGATCGAGCCCTGCTACCTCGATCTCTCCTTCGTACCCCGTGACGCCGAGGATGCAACTCATCAGCGTCGACTTCCCTGCTCCATTCGCTCCGAGCAAAGCGACGAATTCACCCTTGCGAATATGCAGTGAGACACCGGCGAGCACGTCGTAGCTGCCGAACGATTTCCAGAGGTTCCGAATCCTGATCATGATTCTTTCCCCTGCTGATGGCGCTGCGGACGCATCAGCGGATGCGGATCGATGAGGAGCGGATCGGTCCTGAAAAGAGGAAACATCCGCGCAGCGACGTCCAGGGCTCGGTGCGCAGGCGTGTGAACGAATGTCCTGGCAAGCGGATTTTTCTGCAGTAGGTAATCGAGCACTCCGGCCACGGTGAAAGGGGTTTCACCAACACCATCTGCATCCTTGTCGTACCCGCGATAATCGCTCCAGTAGTTCCCTACTCCCTGATGCGACCATGAGATGGAGGAAAGCATCGCACCCTCGTTCCTGACTTCGCACAGGTTGTCGATGACATCGTTTCCGGTTACGGTGAGCCTGACATTGCTCTGCAGTGCGAAAGCGGTTCCGTTTCCGAGAAATAGATTCCGTCGAACCACGGCGGTGCGATCCTGCCGGTCGGGTGCGTTATCGGCGTAGATGCCGATTCTGTTTCGAATGATTTCGTTGTTTTCGAGAACGAGCTCTCCAATGTCTTTCAACAGAATGCCGTAGGCCGTCGCTCCGGTGCGATTTCGTTCGATACGGTTGCCGCGGAACGACAGGCGATTCGAGTTCATGAGGGCCGCCCCGAGAAGGTTTTCCCGTGAGAGGTTCTGCTCGACCGTCACATTCTCGGAAAACATAGAGTGAATGCCGTAGCGCGACCGAGTGATCTGGTTCTGGCGCACGATGACGCCGTCAGTGAAAGAAAGGTAGATACCATCGCGCGCGGCCGACACACGATTCCCGGTCAACAGCGAGTTCTTTACGTACCAGAGATTGATACCATCACCGGCGCGATAACCGCCGCCGCGGCCGGGACGAATCACGTTGTTCGCGACGACGCTGCCGTGACCTTCCGTCATATGAATGCCGAAGTGAACGTCAGTGACGATATTTCCAGCGATGCGGTGGTTACTTCCGCGAACGTCGATCCCGGCGGCTTCCTCCGTGGTCTTGCGGCCGCTGTTCCGGATCGTGAAGCCGCGAACCTCGACCCCATCGGTGTCAATGGTGATGACGCTCCCGATACCACCGCCATCGATCACGGCACCATGCGGAGCGATGAGCGCGAGCGGCTTTCTAATGATGAGCCGCTCGTTGTACAAGCCTCGCTCGACGGTCACAGTTGAGCGTGGTGGTGCGGCATCGATGCGTGCCTGCAGTGTCGCGCCAGGCAGGGCCGCGCCGGAAAGCAGGAGAATCGATGCCGCGGTGATGGGACGCGCCATGGAAACGTCCGCCCAGAACTGCTTTCTGAACAGGCGCATGACGAAGTATCCAACCAGCAGAATCACACCGGCCGCGATGATCAGCCCGAGCCCTCCAGCAAGTCGGGCCGTCGATTCGAATTGGCCGATCCTGGAGATGCCCAGCACGAGTGGTGTGAAGGGCTCCTGACGGAGAGGTGCATCTGGATCAAGAGCATGACCATATCGATATAACCAATGCTGCATATCCCCGAGAACGGCGATCGGAAAGAGAAGGAGCAAAAGCGTAGCGGCTCCGTAAAAAGCGCGATTCAATGGTGCCACCAGCAGTAGAAGCAACAGCACGCCGAGTGCGACCGGAAAGAGGCGCATCTCCGGCGCGGGCCTCGCAGACAAATCCTTCATTCCGATGTATTGATTCAGTATGTTGATCTCGCGAATATCGCCTTCCAGATACTGTCCGTAGGCGCGCAGCTCGAGCCCCTTGGGATATTGAGGCGCTTCAAGCTTCATCGTCCAGATCGGTCTGCCGATCGACAGAATCACCAGTGCAGCCGCGACCGCACAGAATGCAAGTCGTCCGAGAAGGCCAGCACCTGATCTGGTCATGACAGCGGTCCCTTCGCTCTCACGAGTTCAGAGTAAGAGGAGGTCGAACGTGCGCCCATCGCTCCGGCGTCGCGAAGGGCCAGCGCCCGCTTGCCATACGCGGCGATGCCGCCACCCATTGGCCCGGAAGAGCGTTTCTGCTGCAGGAAAGTCACCGAGGAAGCGTCGATCCAGAGATCCCCAGCGTAATCGTGGAACCAGATTCGTGCGGCAGCCTCTCCTTTTCCTTGTCGTACGAAGTTGATCAGACATACCGGATCATCAAACGTCTGCTCGGTGCCATTAACCATTCGAATGACGCCGGCATACGCGAGGTCGCTCACCAGCATTCCACAGCTGGCGCATACCCGCTCATCCTCGGCCATCACAGGAAACGTCGTCTGCCGACTGCAGCCCACAGTGAGGGTCATGGATAACAGAATCATCGTAGCGATACCTGCGGGCGTTTTCATTGAGGTTCCCTTAAACTCCCAGAATGACGCGCAACGTTCCCACTTAGCAGGAACGTTGCGCATCTGAAGGGTTAGCCTTCCACGATCATCCAACCCTGCATTTCAAGATGAAGAGCAGAGCAGAATTCGGTGCAATAGAAGCTGAACGATCCCGGGACATCCGCGAGGAATTCCACGGTCGTGGTTTCACCCGGATCGAGACTCACGTTGACGTTCTTGTTTGGAATCGCGAAGCCGTGCGACGCATCGTCGGTCTGTTCGAGATTCGACAGATGAATGATGACCCTGTCGCCTTTTCGGACTTTCAGGATGTCGGGTTTGAACTGACTGCGTATCACACTCATCCAGACTTCCGTGACGCCCGGGCGGTACTCAATACGCGCATCTTTGGCACCGGCGATGGCGTTGGATGTCTTCCTGTCTTCGGCCACTGAATACCCGAGCGGATAAATGGAAAGTGCTTTGATGATGTCGGCTCTGATCATCTGCGCGTAGTGCGGCTCGCCGAATCCGATCGGCATATCAGCGAGTAGTTCCATCTTCGCGCCGGCAAGATCGATCAACTGAAAGTTCTGTGGATGGAGCGGGCCGACCTTGCTGTGACGGTCCATCGACCATTTATTCATCGCCACGACATATTTACCCTGGGGCTTCATCGTGTCGCCGTGCGGCATGGCCAGGTGTCCAATGTTGTAGTGCACGGAAATCTTGTCCACCAGCTTGAATGCTTCGCTCTCTGGACGGGTGGCGGACGGAAGAGTCCATTTAGCCACGGCGCTCTCGAGGAAGAGGCTCGTATAGCCGTGACCCTTGTCGTCGTACTGAGTGTGCAGAGGTCCGGCCCCCAACTCCACCTGACCGGCCATGACAGCTTCGAATTTCAGAATCGGAACGCCGTAACGGTCTTTGCCTTCGAACTGTTTGTTGGCAATCGCCTTCTTGATCTTGTCGAACCCATATACGGTGGCGTGCGGGTCGAGCTTCCCTGACACTGTGATGTAGTTACCGTCAGGCGCCACGTCGACCCCGTGAGGACTCCGCGGCTCAGGCGCAAGATAGAGAACGCCTTCTGCGGCTGCCGTTTCGAGCGAGATCACCTTGATGCCGTTGATGACCCTGAACTTGCCTTCACTGATCAACTGCTCGCATCGCTGCCAGTTGACGATGTGCAGATAGTCGAAATCACCTTTCGATGCACCTGCTTCGATGGCTGGCCGGCCGTAGCTCGTTCCACCGGTCGCCATCTCGGCGTTGTAAGAATTCAGGAATGCCCATCCATAGCTCGGGCCTTTTCCAGCATCTGCGAGGTCCTGCGTATACGGCGGCAGTTCGATCTGGAAACTCTGATCAAGCATCATGCGGCCCGTCTTCGGATTCAGGCGGAGGAATGTCGAATAGCCGCGATAGATATCGGCGTAATTGTTGAGATGCTGATCGACGGTGACCTTTGATCCCTCCGCAGAGTTCCACTCCTTGAGCGCGGGCACCTTCGACGCGATATGCACGTATTTCGAATCAGGCGTGGCAAAGATTCCGCCGTGAGAGGTCTGAAGGTTTGGCACGCGCAGGATCTGCTTGGTGCGGAAATCCGAAAGATCGATCATGGCGATACGGCCGCTTGCTCGGTCATTGATATAGAGCCACCGTCCGTCGTAGTCGCCATTGGTTTCCGAGAGCGCAGGATGATGCGAATCTCCCCAACGGAGATCTTCCTTACCCGCTCCACCCGCGAGTGCTTTTTCCGACCAGTCCGCGCCATATCCGTACCCCTGCCATGGCTCCGGAGTGAATACGGCAATTGTTTTCAGCAGGCGCATCGATGGGGCCCCGATGACGTGCACCTGACCCGAATGACCTCCCGAAGCGAAAATGAAATAGTCATCTTTCTTCCCTGGAGCAACGAAGGTCTTGAGTGCCCTCGCGGCATCCTCATTACTGAGGCCACGCTTCGAAGCGATCGACATCAGGTCTGCAGGACCAGATAGATTCGCAGTCAACGGGCCTTTCGTAGAACAGGCCGCGACTATGCTCAGAGTGATCAGAATCGCGGCACCAATGAATGTGAGAATGAGGCCTCCACTTCGCCGTACCCTCTGGATGATCGTTTCCATTTGCTCCTCCTTCTTACGACCCGACGATAGCGGGGAGGGCGAGCGCGCCGTATGACTCACGTCACCCAACAGCGTGCGAGATGTCACACCGAGAGCTTCGGCGAAACGCGCCGCGGCCAATCTGCCCTGTTGCATCGAGAGGATCGGGCGGTGTGCGAGTCGCGGTGCAGAACTTTCTCGCTATCCACTTCACCTCGATCTGTGACGTGTCGCACCGCTGGCTCCGGAACGTTGCTGGATGATGACCGGCGGAGTTACCACGCCAAATGCCCGACTTCCGAGCGGTTGCCGTGGTCGCGGATGGAACCCGCGAGAGGAACAGTCATGTCGATGCAGGCCGGCAACCCGGAGGTTGTGAGATGGACTACCGACCACTCTCGAGTCGAGCGGGATCCTCTCACTCAGTTTGGTAAGTGGTTCTACGAGGCTTGTGGCCTCGGGCTCATGCATCCTGAAGCGATGACCGTAGCAACGGTAGTCGATGGAAAGCCCACAGCGCGTGTGATTCTCATGAAGGGCTACAACGACAAAGGTTTCGTCTTCTTCACGAATTATGAAAGCAGGAAGTCGCTCGAGTTCGAGAAGCATCCATTCGCAGCACTGGTCTTCTGGTGGTCGCCAATGGAGCGGCAGGTGCGCATCGAGGGCCGCGTCGAAAAAATCGACCGCATGGAATCCGACGCCTACTTCATGACACGCCCACGAGAGTCGCAGATCGGCGCATGGGCCTCTTCACAGAGCAGCGTGCTTCCGAATTCCGAAATTCTCGACGAGCAGGTTCGTCAGGTAGCGGCGCGATTCGCGGGCGAGGCGATTCCACGGCCACCTTTCTGGGGCGGCTGGCGCGTGGTGCCGGACTCGATCGAGTTCTGGCAGGGACGCCCATCGCGACTCCACGACCGGCTTCGCTATCGCCGCGAGGGATCTGAATGGGCGATCGAGCGTTTGTCGCCCTGAGAACGTCACACCAGGGTTCGGTGCTGCACCCGCGTCACGCCTTGCCTTCTTGGTGAAGCTGAAGATTATGAGTTGCCGAGAATGGCGCCAACCACATCTGCTGCCGTATAGGCTGTTCTTCCATCGCGCAGGAACCTGCCGATTTCCACAAGGTCATCACCAGCAGTCAGCAACGGCAGTTCGTTACCAGCGATGCGAAGTTGCGGCTGTCCAATATTCGCGACCAGTGCATTGCAAAGACATTTGCGACCGTTAGTTTCCTCGGCGTCCCCGCCTTTCGAAACAAAGGCATCGACCGGTTCAGAAGCGCAGCGATATCCGATCCTGCCGTCCTCCCCCCGGAAAACTTCCCTCAGGAACCCGAGGTCGCAAACGCGCTCACGGTTTTTATAGAGATCGGACTCACTCAACGTTCCCGCGAGTTCCACGATTTTGAACGGGAATCGTGTCGGTGAGCAGAGCGGATCGGTGAAGACTTTGTTCGTGCCTGCTACCGCCTTCCGCGTCACTGCAGCACGCAAATCGGGAGCGAGCCCTGATTCCTCACAGAATGCGAAGGCAGTTCCCACCTGGATGCCTGCTGCTCCGGCGGCGAGAGCGATCCTGAGTTTTTCAGCCGTGGCCTGGCCGCCAGCCAGCCAGAACGGGAGACCAAGCTCTGCGATCCTTGCAAGATCGACAACATCTTTCTCACCATAGACGGGTTGTCCCAGAGCATCGAGCTGCAATTTTCCTCTCGGCGGCGCATTGTGACCCCCTGCCTGCGAGGCTTCAATCACGAAACCATCGACACGCCCATTCGATCGCTTCACCATGGTTGTCGCCAACACATTCGAGGCGATGATCGGGAAGAAATACGGCCGTTGCAATCGGGCCAGCAGGGTGCCGCCGCTGTGCTCGGCGGGATCGAAGCAGACCGACAGCGGTTCCACTCCATCTCCCGACACCGCGATCTCGTACGTTGCTGACTCGTGATTGGTAAAACGGTCCAGCACGCCCGGAATCCGCGTCGCGATTCCGGCACCGACGAGCACGTACGCGACCCCGGCAAGCATCGCTCCGTAAATCGACGGAAGAAGCGGGAGCTGAATCTTTTCCAGATAATTGATACCGACGTCACAGGCGTGACCTTCGCGCGCGAGAAATACCTCGACGAAGTTTGCGGCGATCGTCAACTCGATCAGGTCACGGCCGGGGCTCAGTGAATGCATCGGCACGGTTTTATAGGGGTGACCTTCAGCCCTGCCGCCCTTGATGAAATATCGTTTTACGATTTTCGCCGCAATCGCAGGTAGCGGAAAATGCCCTAGTGCACTCCGCACGCTTCCATCGATGTCGCCATCCTGCAGACGGCGTGCGAGGATCACATCGAGGGCGACACCTGAGACCACGCCGAGCTGGCCGAGTGACGAAACCGCGTTCGCGAGCCGCCATGAAGAGACACCCGCCCCCATTCCACCCTGAATGATCAAAGGTTTTTTCATTGAGGTGCAGCTTCGCACCTTCCGCTCGATTGGCAGGTGCCGGACGTCACCGCGACGTGTGACATGGCACCTGCCAGTCGAGCATCAAGTCATCAACGACCATTTCCGAACCCGGTTCTCACCGATGAAATGACATCCGTTTAAAATTCATCGGAACAGGAACTCGTCATTCACGTCAGCAGACTCCATAATGTGCCGTCATTCACATTCCCCGGAGAGAAAATGGAAGAACAGCAGACGATTCGCATTGCGCTGGACGACGAGGTGGCCCAGGGTCATTACGTCAACTTCGCCAACATCATCCACTCCCCCAGCGAATTCATCATCGACCTCGGGCGCATCATGCCCGGCAAGGCTGAGGTGAAGGTGTACAGCCGCGTGATCATGACTCCGCTTCACAGCAAGCAGTTGCTGCAGGCGCTGGCGCAGAACGTCAGTCTTTACGAGCAGAAATTCGGCGAGATCAGAATGGACATCGATGCCGTTCCGTTCGGCGGAAATCTGGAACCGTCGAATTAGTTTCCGATGGCGAACGTCAGTGTCATCGGGGCTGGTCTGGCCGGCTCAGAATGCGCAATCCAACTTGCACGACGCGGTCACAAAGTCGACCTGTATGAGATGCGACCCGAAAGAAAGACTCCGGCGCATCAGACTGGCGACCTGGCCGAACTGGTCTGCTCGAATTCATTTCGTTCGTCGTCCCCCACCAACGCCGTAGGACTATTGAAGAAGGAGATGCAGCTGCTCGGCTCTGTGGTGATGGAGGCGGGAGAATATGCCCGCGTTCCGGCTGGCGATGCCTTCGCCGTCGACCGCGATCGTTTCGCACGTCGCATGACCGAGCTGGTGGAATCTGAGCCTGACATTCGACTGAAGCGGGAAGAGGTGACGACACTCGACCTCGTCTGCGATTATCTGGTCGTGGCCACAGGTCCCCTGACCAGCGAAGCGCTCTTCTCGGAAATCAATCATCTGGTCGGCGCAGACGGACTCTATTTCTACGACGCCATCGCACCGATCATCGCCGCCGATTCTCTCGACTACTCGAAGCTCTACTGGAAGTCGCGCTACGACAAAGGCTCGGGGATCGATTACCTGAACGCTCCCATGACCGAGGCTGAGTACCGCAGGTTCCTGGATGCTCTCGCCGCTGCTGAACTCTATCCTCTTCATGACTTCGAGAAAGCAGTCCACTTCGAAGGTTGTCTCCCGGTCGAAGAGATTGCTTCGCGAGGACCGGAGACTCTCCGCTTCGGCCCGATGAAGCCGGTAGGCCTCGAGCACCCTGTCACCGGAGTCCGCCCCCACGCCGTGGTGCAACTGCGCAAGGAAGACCTTTCCGATGAGTACTTCAACCTGGTCGGCTTTCAGACCAAGATGAAGATCCCTTCGCAGAAAACCGTCCTTCAGTTGATCCCGGGTCTCGAGAACTGCTCCGTTGCACGCTGGGGTTCGATGCACCGCAACACTTTCATCAACGGTCCCCGCCATCTCACCAGCCGCTTCTCGTTCAAGAAGCGCGAGAATCTCTATTTCGCGGGACAGATCACCGGCGTCGAAGGTTACATCGAGTCGGCTGCAACGGGGTTACTGGTGAGCCACTACATCGACGCGGCTGCCAGTGGCACTTCTTTCGCCACGCTTCCCTATCACACCGCTCTTGGAGCGCTGGGAAGGCACGTCGCTGAAAGCTCACCGGAGCGCTATCAACCCTCGAATGTCACCTGGGCCCTGATCGAGGACAGGATCGGAAAGAAGAGAAAGAAAGAGAAACGTGAACTCCAGGTTGCCCTCGCGATCCAGGAGATCGAGCAGTTGCGAGACCGAATCATGGCCAGCGCCTGACAGTTCAGTCACTGCTGCAAACTGTCAGGGATCAGGACACAGCATCGATCGGAAGCGAGAAGTGAAAGGTCGTGCCGAAACCCTCGCGACTCTCCACCCAGATCGTCCCTCCATGCCGCTCGACGATCTGCTTCGAGATGTAGAGTCCCAGCCC
Organism: Thermoanaerobaculia bacterium; assembly: GCA_046590705.1. Classification (GTDB taxonomy): domain Bacteria; phylum Acidobacteriota; class Thermoanaerobaculia; order Gp7-AA8; family Gp7-AA8; genus JBKJUK01. Next base: position 3,674 of record JBKJUK010000213.1, on the reverse strand, counting down.
CAGGCCGCCATAGTTGCTGGCTGAGACCTGACGCCCGCGGTGAAAGCGCTCGAATACCTGTGCTAGTTCGTCAGCCGGTATTCCGATCCCGTGGTCCCTCACCGAAGTGACGACCTTACCGTCAGTCGTTTCAACACTCACGCTGATTCCGGTGCCGTCAGGCGAGTACTTCACTCCGTTCTCGAGCAGATTTCCGAGTACCTGCTCCAGTCGATCGCGGTCACCGGTGATGATCAGATTTCCGGCGGGCAGCTCCAGATCGAACTTCCTGTCCTGATTGGCCGTACTGCTTCGCGCGACAACACCCCGCACGAAGTCGAGCCAGCCCAGCGATTCGCTCCTGATATCCAGCCGTCCAGTTTCAATTCGAGAGACATCGAGAAGCTCAATGATGAGCCTCGACATGCGGTCGATCTGGTCGAGGGCAATGTTCAGATACTCGACGGAAGTGGAGAGGTCGTTCTCCTGAATGAGTGTTTTGGCCAGCTGGGTGTAACCCTTGATGGAAGTCACGGGCGTTCGTAACTCGTGCGAGGCAATCGACAGGAACTCATCCTTCAATCGTGACAAGTCTTCCAGCTTTCTGCGGGCGTCGACCTGCTCGCTGTAGAGGCGCGCATTCTCGATGGCCAGCGTGGCCCGTTCGGCCAGCACTTCCGCCAGCGGAAGCCTCTTCTCGATCATCCTCCGTGCAGGATCGGTCGCGGCGATGACCAGCGCCCCGATGATCTCGCGATGATTTCTCAGAGGAAGCACGAGCAGCGAAGCGATCCTGGTGGTGAACGCGGGATCGGCGGCCTGAGTCGCGTCGCCGGAGGGAACGGTGGTGCCGTCGAGATTCGAAGTGAGTGACAGAGATCCACTACCAACAACCTGTCCGAAGATCCCATCTCCAACGATCATGGGCTGCCGGTCGACGAAGGACCTGGCTAGTCCCAGCGAAGAGATGTCACGGTGATAGATCGAAGCCACCCGCAGTTGATTCATACCTGGCTCCCTGAGGATTACCGCCGCCCAGTCTCCGAGCACCTCGGCCACACGCTCCGCGATGGCCTGTGTCACCCAGGACGGATCGACATTACTGGCGAAGAAGGCTCCGGCATCCGCCAGGATCTGTGCGCGCTCGGCCTGCAGCTGCATCTCTTCCTCGAGTTTTCTACGCTCCGTCACGTCGCGAAAACTGGTGATGACTCCCGAGACCCGTTCGTCCTCTTCATGCAGCGGGATTGCACTCATGGAAACAGTAATTTTGCTGTCTCCACGATCAATCATCACGATCACGTCTTTGACAGCGTTCCCTGTGCTTAGCGCCTGCGCAGCCGGAACCGCACTCGCATCCATCACCGTGCCGTCGGCATTCCTGAAACCGAAGACTTCCACTTCCTTCTCGATCGGAACTCCGAGTTTCTTCGCACCGAGTAATTCTTCGCCGGCGGGGTTGATGAAGACCAGACGACCGCTTTCGTCGACCAGCATAATTCCGTCCGCCATCCCGCCAATGATCGCTTCGGTGCGTCTCACCTGGCCGGCCATGGAGCGAGCGATCCATCGCTCGGTCGCCAGCACCGAGAAAACCCCGACCAGAAGAATGCCGATGCTCATACCGACCAGCATCAGTGTCAGGGCCAGACGCAGCGCGGCCAGCTCCTCGGTGAGCGCAGCTTCGCGAATCCGCTCCCTCTCATAGAAAGAACCGGCGAAATCGAGCGCCGATCTTCGCTGCCTTGCCGCTTCCAGCATGGCCGCGGTGGCCTGGTCACTTCGGCCGACGTCAGTCTGTTGCAGCTGCCGATCAGAAATTTCCTTGAGTGTCAGGAAGTGAGATCGAAGCTGATTCACGAGTCGCCCGTCTCGAGGCTCCATGCGCAAGTGGGCAGCTGCAGTGGCCTTCCGCTCGAAGTCTCTGACCGACTCATCATATTGCGCGAGAAACTCTGATCGCCCGTTGCTCAGCGTGTATCCACGCGCCGCCGAGAGCATGCTGCTGATGGATGCGTCCATGGACATGACCGCGAAGAGAAGTGGCTCCGACACCCGAGCCAGACGTGCCTGCCGTTTCTTCTCACGCTGCAGGACCATCAGGTTCACGGTCGCGGCAAGAGTCACGAAGACGAACAGCCCGCCGAAAATGGCCCACAGGCCTCGTCTAATTGTGGAATTCATCGTTCTCGAAACTCAGTCAATTCCCCTCTTTGCAAGCGAGAGACCGCCAGCGTTCGTTCTGGCCCGACCGACCAGTCCGTCGGACACGACCAGGCACTCAACAAGCTCTGGAACGAGCGCTGCAGACATCCGGAAAAGAGCAGCATCCTGCCCACGCCCGCTCTTCCTGCGCGCTTTCAGTTCGTCAGCGATGGTGAGAAGTCTCTTCGTCCGAGACGGACCGGACACTGCTCCAGCCTGATTCTCTGCTGAAGCGATCAAACTGCGTAGCGGCGGCGTTCGTCTTCGGAGTAGTCAGTCCAGATGAGCGTGGCCTGCTCCAGTAGTTTTCGCTCGGAATCGAAGCTCGCTTTCTCCAGCGCGGCGTCGAGAGAGATCCAGGCGACGTCGTCAACTTCGGAGAGTTGGGGCTGCATCACGCCTCCGAGGTGTCGCATCAGGTAGAAATCAACGGTCTTTTGAATCAGGACGTCACCGGCCCGGAAGAAGTACTCGATGGAGTCGAGCAGGCTGACCACCTCGGCGTCGAGGCCCGTTTCCTCGCGGACTTCTCTCACCGCAGCCTGTTCAGCCGTTTCTCCAGTGGACAGGGCACCTTTGGGAAGTCCCCAGCGGGTCCTCCGGCGCGTAGCGATCATTGCGACATGCGCGCGACCGTCCTGCAGAGTCAAAACCGCACCTCCGGCAGAATGTTCGAGTCGTGTTTTACGCCTGCCTTCCGGCATCCTGAACCGTATTGTACGTGTCCCTGACCGTGAATGTCAGCAGACATTCCGGATGAGCCTCAGAACCGGGCTCTGGCGGGAAAGATGCGCGCGCGCGATTTCGGACCTACATTGATGGAAAGCGTAATTTGCTGCAGGAGGAATCATGTCCCTTCTCGGAATCATCACTCTGACCGGAGTCGTCATCGTCGCGGCGCTGGCAATTCTACTCATGCGCAAACATGCGGACGCTCGGCTCGACGAGATCATCGAGCGAAGGCGCGGCGAAACCATGCTGGCCAGCCGGGCCGATTACGTCGAGGGAAGAGAGCACATCCCGGTCATCGTCTCGCTGAGCGACTCAGCGTTCTACTACGAGAACTACGACCTGCAGGCCAAGCTGGATATCGCAAGGATCGACGAAGTCGAATACGACAACGAGCTTGCCACTGGTAAAGATGTCTCCGCAGACAAGGGAAAAGTCTTGCGCATTCGCTCGCGCGGACACGCCTTCGAATTCATCCTCGATCCGAAGACTGCCGCGAACATGGCCAGCCATTTCCCCCATCACAGAATGGGAGAACCCGGCCAGGTTCACTCAGTCTGAAGTATCGTTGTACGACTGGACTAGTACGCTCTGCATCTCGCGGCTGACTCTCGCCACCATTGAGAAGTTGCGGACCTACTCCGCGAAGCGCGAGCGCAGTTCCCAGGCACACTGGAACTGCCCTTTATTTTCTTACTTCATCGTTCTGCGTTCTGCGTTCTGCGTTCATCAGCGTGGTGAGCGCAGCGCGCATGACCAGC
>JBKJUK010000370.1:0-3103 GCA_046590705.1 Thermoanaerobaculia bacterium | reverse complement strand
CGCGCCCTTTTTCGCGCAGCAATGGCCAACAAAGTCGGGGCCTTCATCTTTGAAATCGCAAGATCCGAGATCGGCTACACCGAGCAGCGTCCTGGTGAGTACTCGGCCTGCGTCCTGGCCGCAGCGGTGAAGGAAGGTTTCCGCGGTCCGGTCTTCATTCAGGGAGATCACTTCCAGGCCAGCATGAAGCGCTGGAGCAGCGGCGAGCGCCAGCTCGAGCAGACCGCGATCGAGAAGCTCATCGACGAGGCCACCGCCGCAGAGTTCTACAACATCGACATCGACACGTCCACACTGGTCGACCTCAGCTTCGAAACAGTCGATGAGCAGCAGCGCGCGAACTATGAAGGCGCCGCGCACTTTACCCGTCACATCCGTGAGCGGCAGCCCGACGGCATCGACATTTCCATCGGCGGCGAGATCGGAGAAGTAGGCAAGGAAAACACCACCCCCGAAGAATTCCGGGCCTACATGAACGGCTACATTCGTTCGTTAGGTCAGGGAATCAAGGGCATCAGCAAGGTCTCGATCCAGACCGGTACCTCGCACGGCGGTGTCCCGATGGCCGACGGAAAGATCGCCGAAGCCAAGATTGACTTCGGTGCGCTGCAGAAAATCTCCCACATCGCCCGTGAAGAGTACGGGGTCGGTGGGGCCGTGCAGCACGGCGCCTCCACCCTCCCTGAAGCTGTCTTCGACAACTTCCCGAAGAATGACACGCTCGAAATTCATCTCGCCACCGGCTTTCAGAACATGGTGTTCGATCACGCTGCCTTTCCGGCCGCACTGAAGAAAGAGATCGGCGACTGGTGCGGTATTCATTGCGCCGACGAGAGGAAGAGCAGTGACTCGGATGAGCAGTTCATCTACAAAGCCCGCAAGAAAGCGATCGGCCCATTCAAGAAAAGAATGTGGGAGCTCCCGGCCGAGACTCGCGAAGCAATCCTCGACTCGTTGCAAACCAAGTTCACCTTTCTATTCGGAAAGCTTGGAGTCAACGGGACCCAGGAGTTGATTGGAACGCATGTCCAGCCCATGCAGCAACGTCCCAAACTCTCGTTCGGTCAGGAAGGATCGTTGGAACCTCTCTCCGCGCTGATCGTAGAGGGCGAGGGCGAGTAGCACGGAAGGCACAGCGCGCTGACAAAAACCTGCGCAACTCCTGTCATCCCGAGCATGCGTGGGTGGGTTGGGCGGGGCGAGGGACCTCACGAGCTGCGCACGATTGACAAAATCGTCAGCTGATCGAGCTTCGCAGAAAAAGCTACACCGTGCGACACAACCGAGATCACTCGCCCCTCACACACGCCCACGCTTGCTCGCGATGACATCGACCCGCGCAACTTCGTCATCCCGAAGACGCCGGTACCGAACACCGGCATCAGCGCGTTGATAGGTACCTGACATCCGCTGGCATACGGCTCGCAGAGAGATTTTTCAGCAGCGCTGGTCACGTCGCCCGGCACTGAACAAAGCTAAAAGGAACCTACCATGAACCTTCTCTGGATTATCATCATCATTCTCCTCGTGTTGTGGCTGGCAGGATTCTCAATGAATGTGGGCGGAAATCTCATCCACGTTCTGATCGTCATTGCCATCATCCTTCTGATCTACAGACTGGCCACTGGCAGAAAAGTGCTGTAAAGCACCCCACAGCGAACAAAAAGGCGAGCGCGAGCTCGCCTTTTTTCTTGCCTCCGCCGGATCAGTCGGCCTGAAAGAGGGTCACCAGCTCACGCACCAGGTTCTCGTCAACCGGCCCTGACAGGATTCCCTCACGCTTGCAGGCAGTACCGACGATCGCACCATCGCTGAGAGTGGCGAAGCGCCGAGCATTCGAAGCGTTCAGTCCGCTCCCTACCAACAGCGGGGCGTCAACCGTGGAGCGTAGATTTCGAAGCATCCCGCCGTCGGCTTCCCCGCCTGTTTCACGACCCGTGGAAATCAAAGCGTCTGCGCACCCTCGAAGTCTCAGGTCCTTCGCCAGCTGCATCGGCTCATACGCTCCAAGCGGCACCGCATGCTTTACGAGGTGATCGGCGAAAATCAAAGTGTCGCAGCTGATTTCCCTTCTTCGCCGCAGTAATTCCGCCGCACAACCTTCGATGATCCCCTGATCGGTGAGCATCGCCGCCACCAGTACATTCACTCGGATGAATGCGGCTCCCGTCGCCGCGGCGATCGCCAGAGCGCCAAGTGAGTCGTTCCTCAGCACGTTGACACCAAACGGTACCGAGACCTCCGACGCGAGCTCGACGATGACTCGCGTCATCGACGCCACCGTGAGCGAATCCACAGTCTTGCCGAAAGGAACATCGCCAAAGTTCTCGAACATGACCGCATTCACGCCACCACGCTGCAGCGCGCGAAGATCGGCACCTGCACGATCCAGCACATCCCGCCATGAATCGAACCCGGGAGATCCGGGCAGCGCCCGAAGATGAATCATCCCGATCACAGGCCTGACACCAAATCCAGCGACGAACGCTTCTCTGCTGAGCATTCCTACCATCAATCAATCATCCCCCAAAAACGGCCCCCGCAAACGCAAAACTCACACAAGGTGTAGCCTCCCATTCTCCATTCTCCATTCAACATTCTCCATTCTCTACTGCGGAGCGACTACTGAATCTACGATCCGTTCACATCCTGCAGCGTGACCATCTCGTCAACCTGGCCGCCGTCGCGCGGCTTCGTAGCCGTCGCTCCCTCGCGAACTAACCGTCGAGAAATGGCAAAATGTCGCGCTCACAGACAAGCCCGGCAGCGACACACGCCTTGAAGTCACGGATTGCCTCTGTGAGGAGGACGGAAATGTCTCGCATTACCTCTGGAGTGTCGGGCGGGACCGTTTCCCTACCCTTCCAGGCGTTCGAACCGGAATAGCAAAGCGGTGAAGCCGATATATCCACTTCCTCGGTTGTCGGTTCCGCAGCGCTGTCACGCTCGAGCTAGAACGAAGACCGAAGATGTGACCTGCTATCCACCCCCATTGAAGTGCGAATAAGACAGTGGAAAGTGTGCGTCTGACCCAGATACTCCCCCTGAAATACCGACCGCTTTCAGCATTCGCTACTCCCTCTCAAAACCCTGCGTCGTGAAC
>JBKJUK010000029.1:0-19910 GCA_046590705.1 Thermoanaerobaculia bacterium | reverse complement strand
CTCCGCGAGAAATCCGTATCCGCGATGAACAGCTTCCGCACCGGTCGCTCTGGCCGCTTCGATGACGGCATCCATGCGAAGGTAGCTTTGCGAGGATGGAGAAGGACCTACCGGCATGGCCTGATCTGCATAGAGAACATGCAACGCAGCGCGATCTGCTTCCGAGTAGATGGCCACAGTCGGATAACCCATCTCCCGACAGGCACGGATCACGCGAACGGCGATTTCACCGCGGTTGGCAACGAGGACTTTCACGGCGGTGATTGTAGGTCAAACCGATGCGAAGATGCTGGACGACGCGAGCGGGCAGATGCGAGGCGGCACGCTCAGCACATCCTGAGAAATAGCTTACTTCTCTGAAAGTCTGCGTCCGCTCTCGTTGGCCTTCTCCAGGAAGCCCTCGATCGACCGCCCGAGGGTCAGTCTCTCGCCGAGGTCGGTGGCATCCTTGAAGTCATCGCCAAGACGACCGGCCTCGGCCAGGTAGTAGGCGCGCAGGCCCGCTTCCACTCCGAAATCGGGATACTTATCGGTAAGACTGCGCATCCAGTCCTCGACCTGCCGACGCTTGTCCTTGTCGCCGGAACCCTTCTTCAGTTCGTCGAGAAGAGTCGCGACGACGTCACGAAGCACTTCCGCATCGTCCCCGGCTTTCATGACGGGATCTGTGCTGACGGCTTCGCTCATCGAATCTCCTTCTGACTCCACACCGCAGGAAACTACATCTAAAATGGTGAAGGCTCGCCGAAGCGAGCCTTCATAAGTGGTGCCCAAGGCCGGACTCGAACCGGCACAGCTTACGCCACACGCCCCTCAAACGTGCGCGTCTACCAATTCCGCCACTTGGGCATGCCGTCTCGTCACTTTTTGACCGGGGCTGCAGGAGCTGCTGCCGAGCCGCTCATGACTGAGCTGCGCGGCTTGGCCTGCAGAACGGCGATCGCCATCGAGGTAATGACGAACAGGACGAAGAACGCGGTTGTCAGCTTGTGGAGAATGGTCGTAGCTCCGCGCGCCCCGAAGAACGTCTGAGATCCGCCACCACCAAAAGCGCCAGCGAGGTCAGCTCCCTTACCCTGCTGCAGAAGCACAACCAGGATGAGAAAGATACTGATCAACACATGGAGAACAATCAAGAAAATAAGCATTGATGAACCAACCTGTTCCTTTCACGACGCTCTGGGAAACCTCCCAGGGCGCGCCATTCTTCCCGAGAAGCAGGTGAGAGTCAACCTTTTTCACCCTGCTTGGTGACGGAAAGCGGGAGCCGCAGGTTCAACCGGCGAAGGCCTGTCTGATTGACAGAAACCGGGAAGAATCGAGGCTTGCGCCCCCGACCAGAAAGCCATCGACGGCATCGATCGCGGCAAGCTCAGCGGAGTTTTCCGGGCTCACGCTTCCCCCATAGAGCAGCAGAGCATCTGCCAGATTGAGTTCGGTCAGTTGCTGGCGCAGTGCCTGGTGCGCTGCGCTCACGATTTCGGGAGTGGCGTGCCTTCCCGTACCGATGGCCCAGACTGGCTCGTAAGCCACGACCAGACTGCCAGCCTCGAATCCTTTAAGGCTTTCCCTGAGCTGACCGCAGATGAAGTCCTCAGGGTGTCCGGCGTTCCTCACTTCCGAGGATTCGCCCACGCAGACCACGGGCGTCAACTCCGCCGAAATCGCAGCTCTCGCCTTCATCGCAATCAGCGAGTTAGTCTCGCCATGGAGGCTCCGTCGCTCAGAGTGACCGACGATTACCCAGGCGGCACCCGCTTCCCGCAGCATGGCCGCGGATACCTCACCAGTAAAGGCACCGTCGTCCCGGTCCGAGCAGTTCTGCGATCCAACCGCCACGCTTCCGCGCACGGAGGAGCGGACCTCATGAATGAACGGAAACGGTGGTGCGATCACGAGAGCGAGCCGCTCGATCTCTTCGAGATCATTCAGACGGGCGCAGTAGTGTTCGACACCTTCCGGAGGCAGATTCATCTTCCAGTTCGCGACGAGTAATTTCCGCTTCGACATCGCGCTCACCATGTGAATCGATTTTTCCCGCTCTTCTTGGCCAGATACAACTGCTCGTCCGCACGCTGGGTCAGATCGGCAGCAGTGAGATCCGACGAAGAGAGCGTCGCGATCCCGACAGAGACCGAGGTTCGCACATGCGCTGAATTGTCAGCGACGAAGAGGTCGAGATTGCGGACCGATTCCACGATTCGTTCAGCCACTGTGCGAGCGCCCCAGAGATCGGTGTGAGGAAGGATGATGGCGAACTCGTCGCCTCCGAAGCGGGCAAAGTAGTCGGGCTGACGAAGCGACTCACGTACGAGCCCGCAGAGCTCCGAAAGCACTACGTCGCCCATCGGATGACCGAAGGTGTCGTTGATCTCCTTGAAGTTGTCCACATCGAACATCAGCAAAGAAAGCGGAAGGTTGTACACATGCGCACGGTCGACTTCTCCGGGGAGCTGCCTCTTGAAAAATCGCTTGTTCCAGATTCCCGTGAGCTCGTCGGTGTCGGCAAGACTCTGGATCCTAGACTGGGCGCGCAGATTTCCGAGAACCATGGTCAGCTGAGAAGCCATGATGTCGATGAGTCGCTGCTCTTCGATTGTAAAACCTTCGCCATCACGAAATGCCACCAGCATTCCAGCCGCGCGATTGTCCTGATGAAGAATCGTCTGCAGCCTGTACTCGGGAATACCAGCGCCAGAGGCGCTCCCGTGCCGGGGGAGAACTACCGCGTCAGACCGCACGACTGCGTCAGTGGGGATGAACTCCACCGGAATCTGATCATGGAGCAGGGATCGTATCTCTTCAATCAGACTCTCGCTCACGACGCGCTCGTCGCCCTCGGCTCGTGACAGATGAATGTCGAGCGTCTGCTCCAGTACGATGGCCGCCCCGATCTCGAAGCCGATCTTTCCTGCAAGCAGCCGAAAGCCGATCTGAAAGAGCTCGATCATGTCGCTGCTCTTGTACGTGGCGTTGTTGAGCGACTGCATGAAGCTGAGGAGTTCGACCGCCTCATTCGACTCGGATGCCTGCGGATCGATCTGAGCTTTTGGAACGCTCGTCGCACCCGCGGCGAATCGATCGAGCACAGCCCGGGTCTGGTCGGACAGCGGCAAGGCCATAAAGAGACCGTTGCCTTCTTGTCGAACCGCACCGAGAGAGATCAGATCATTCAGAGCAACGCGCTCCGAACTCGTGAGGAACTGATCTGCGATACCGCTGGCCGAGCCGTGCAGATAGCGGAGGATACGGTTGTGCAGCTCGCTCTCCGCAATCGCTTCGTCGAGACTTTTCATCAGCATTCTCATTATAGGCGAACGTTTGAGGGCTGGAGCGCATCGCCTGCCCCCCATCCTCACGAAGCTCTGCTGCGGGCGCGGAAAGCGGACCGGCTTCGTAGCTGCACGACCGTTCGCTCCTCACTATGCCTTCGTCGCAAAAGGCTTTGCGCCTCGCAACGGGACAGCTTTCCACGTCCTCGCCACGAATCCCTCTGAGAAGAACGGGCAAAATCTGTTTGCAGCAGCTCCATGCACCCGCTTGCGTGATACTTCATAATGTCGGCGGGCATGACTACATCAGAACAGCAGCTGATCCCCTTCGAGGCCAGCAGCCTGCTCGGCGAGAACGTACTCGTTCTTGCACCACATCCCGACGACGAGATCATCGGATGCGGTGGGCTGCTGACCTTGCACGCAGATCAGAAACGGCGTGTCCGCGTAGTCGTGGTGACCGATGGATCGGCTGCGGAAACCACGCCCTCCGCAGATTACGTCTCCCGGCGCGAGTCGGAAACGCGAGCAGGACTCGAATCACTCGGAGTGACTGATGTTCGTTTCCTGCGCTTCGCCGACCGGGGCCTCAGCGAGAACGCCGGACTCCTCCGTGCTGCGATCTCGCGCGAACTGAAGGATCTCCTTCCCGATCTGCTTCTCGTCACCAGCCCGCTCGAGTTGCACCCCGATCACGCTGCCCTTGCCGAGGCCGTCATCTCGCTGCTGCAGTCCTCCTCCGAACTATCAACTACGTTGGCGACCACGCGAGTCGCGTTTTATGAAGTCAGTCAACCCTTCAGGCCGAATGTACTCGTCGATATCTCCAGCGTGGCCGAGCGCAAGTATGCTGCGCTGGCCCTTCACGAATCACAGACCGCCCTGCGCGACTACGAGCACTTCGCTCGTGGATTGAACGCCTATCGAACGATGACACTCGGCGATGATGCGAAGTACGCCGAAGGCTATTTCGTGAGCAGAGTGCTCGACATTCCGTTGACGTCGTCGATGTCACTGATTGCGTCGATGGCGGCCACGGCGCGTTCCACGCCGGCTGCGACCCTTCCTTCAGTCAGCGTCATCCTCCGGACGCGAAACAGGCCAGCGCTGCTCGAAAATGCCATCGCCTCGATCCGGAACAGCTACGAAGCAGCGGAGATCGTGATCGTCAACGATGGAGGCGGCACCATTGATCCGGCGCCGGCAGGAGTCACTCTCGTTCAACACGACACTTCCAGGGGACGTGCGGCTGCGTTGAACAGTGGTGTGGCTGCTGCCAGTGGAGAGTTGCTGGCTTTTCTCGACGACGACGACCTGTACTTTCCAGAGCATCTTCCCCTGCTCGCCGCAGCAGCTGCGCGCGAGCCCGGGAACATCTTCTACAGCGATGCCGTGTCGTCGGAATGGATTCGCGATGAACAGGGCCAGCTGGTGCGAGCACAGAGCCGCCGTGAGTACCGGCAGGATTTCGACCGCGATCTTCTTCTCATCGACAACTTCATCCCTCTTCCCTGTGTCATCGTTTCGCGAAAGGCGTGTAACGAAGCAGGGGGGTTCGACGAGGCCTTCGATCTATTCGAGGACTGGGACTTTCTGATCAGGCTCGCGAGCAGAAACACCTTCGTGAGAATCCCGGAGGTCACCTGCGAAGTGCGTCACGTGGAAGCGACCGACTCCATCGTGATGGCCACCCGCAGAGCACCTGACAGATTTCATGCAGCGCGCGTGCAGATCTGGCGCAAGCACGGAATTCTCAGCGATGCCGCAATGATCTCGAAAGGTCTCGAGGGTAAGAAATCCTACGAGAATGCGATCGCGTCAGAACTATTCACACAACGTGGTCAGAGTGCTCATCTGCGAGGAGACGTTCATCGCCTGACGCGCGACAAAGGGAACCTTCAGGAGCAGCTGGATCGTTCGCGTCAGCAACTCACCGACATGAGGATCGAGCAGGAGGTGCTGCTGGAGAATTCACGGATAGCAATTCAGGCGCTCGAAGAGCGCAGCCGCGAATTGCTCAGCAGAGTCGAGAAGCTGGAGTCACTGCTCGAGGCATCACGTGCTTCCGAAGGCGATTTCTCGTTCCGGTTGAGGGATGTTCAGCACGAACTCTCAGCAAGAGATCAGCAGCTCCAGCATTCCTACGACGAAGTCAACCGATTGAACACACTGCTGTCGTCGATCTATGAATCCCGTTCCTGGAAACTTCACAAGCTGGCTGAAAGGTTTTCCCGCACGCGTGGCTGACGTTCTGCTGGTTTGTCCCGAGCCGCTCGGAAGGAAGACTCCCGCCGGAGTCGGGATTCGATTCCTCGAGTTCGCCCGAACACTCGATGCCGCCGGTCTCTCCACCACTCTGCTCAGCCCGGATGGCTTCCCGCCCGGAAACACTGCGGGCGAAGTCCTGAATGCGGAGTCGATCGCGCGCAACAGCCGCACCCATGCCGTGGCCATTCTGCAGGGTCACGTAGTCAACGATTTTTACGCACACGCCATTGAGATCCCGACGGTCATTGATCTCTACGACCCTTATCTAGTGGAGAATCTGCACTACTCGGCCACTCATGGACGCGGAGTCTTCGAGCACGATCTTGCCACGCTCCGCAAATCGATTCAGAGAGGCGATTTTTTCCTTACCGCCTCCGAATTTCAACGCCTGTATTACGCGGGAATGATGACCGCCGAACAACGAATCAATCCCGACATTTTCGCTCACGACTGCACGCTGAAATCGCTGCTCTCGGTCGTACCGTTCGGCGTACCTCCACCTCGGCAAATCTCGGACCGTACCCCCTCCACGGATATCCTCTTCGGCGGAATCTACGACTGGTACGATCCCTTCCTCGCGCTCGAGGCAGTAAAGCTCGTAAGGCGTGAGATCCCCGGGGTGACAATCACCTTCAACGTACATCCTAACGAGACCACCACGCCGCAGCAGGTCACCGACGCACTGCGTAAAAAGGCCAGCGTCGAGGGCCTGGATTCGCTGGTTCGATTCGAACCCTGGGTTCCTTATGAGAGCAGGGCTTCATTTTATGATCGTTTCGCACTTTCTCTGCTGACATTTCAGCCCTCTCTCGAAACTGACCTGGCAATGCGTACCCGACTGTTCGACTTCCTCTGGGGCGGGCTGCCTGTCATCACCAGTTCCGCGCAGGGAACCGACAGGATCATCGAACGTTACCGGAGTGGCGCAGTCTGCATCACCAACACTCCCATCGATTTCGCGGCCCTGCTCCTGGCCGCTCTTCGTGATCCACAGCAGCTCGCTGAAATGAGAAAGGGAGCGCAGGTCTTCACGCTCGACCATCAGTGGTCTGCAATGGCGGCTCCCCTGATCGAGTTCTGCCGGACCCCGGAATTTGATCGTTTCAAGCCATCGTCCAGTGTCATCGAGGCGACCATGCAGCTCTCTTCCGACTTCTGGTCGCGAATGCGGGCGAAGGTGCGGGCACGTTGAGCGCGGTCATCCTTTCCGTCGACGTGGTCATCATCAACTGGAACAGCCCTGACGATACACAGCAGCTTCTTCTGGCTCTGCGTCAGGAAATACCGGAGTTGCCACGAGACTGGAAACTCCAGCTCCTGGTCGTCGACAACGGATCCACCGACGAATCAGTTGCTGTGATCCGTGCTGCGGCACCCGATGCCGTCCTGATTCAGCTTCCGACGAACCAGGGATTCACCGGTGGAATCGCAGCGGCCGCAGATGCATCGACGGCCGACTACCTGATCTTCATCAACAACGACGCCGTTCCGGAGAAGAATTTCATTCGACACTCCGTGGATTCACTCAGGAACGCTCCTGCCGATGTGATTGCCACTGCAGGTCGTATCGTTAGTTTCGATGGGCAGAAGATCGACTTCATTGGCGGCGTAATGACCTTCGACGGACACGCGTTTCAACGCAACTTCGGTGAGCGCGTCGGATCAGCGTCGCAGCCACCTGCCGGTGCCGAGATGCTGTTCGCCTGCGGCGGGAACATGATCGTTCGACGGCGCGATTTCGTCGAGCTCGGCGGGTTCGACCGCGATTTCTTCGCCTACCTCGAGGACGTCGATTTCGGCTGGCGTGCCTGGCTCAGCGGCAAACGGATCACCTGGAATCCTGCGGCAACTGTCAGACACAAGTCATCGGCAACGAGTGCGCGGCTCGGGAACTTCGAGCGGGGCGTGCTGTTCGAGCGTAACGCCATGCAGACCATGCTGAAGAATCTGGATGACACCGGCATCCGTGAGTCGACTTCCCAGATCTTCTTCACGCTTCTTCACCGCCTGCATCGATACACACTCGACCGGAACCAGGGAACCGGCCGTCTCTCACGGGTGCCCATCGGCGAGTTGGAGAGCGGCATACCCCGCGACAAGTTCACCCGGCGTCTACGACGGCGCATCGCTGGTTTGATCTACCCCGAAGCTCGCGGCGTGGTCATCGATGACGAACTGGCCATCATGCAGTTTCGCGCAACGGAGTGGCTATTCGTGAATCAGGAGAAGCTGCTTGCAAAACGAGCAGCAGTTCAACGCCTGCGAGTTGTGAACGATCGCGTGATCTTCGAGAAGTTCCCGTTGCATTACATCCCGACCTATCACGGGGATGAAACGCTGATGTCCTCTCTGCTTTTCAAAATGCTGGCTCCCGACGCCTCCGTGCGCACGACTTCGCTCGCCGAGATCATGAAACGCTGATGCGCGCCTGGATACAACGACTCAGGCCTCGTGGAGTAGTCTGGCGGCAGCTTCTGGCCTGGTGCACGGCGAACATTCCCAATGCTTTCGAACCCTTCTTCATGTTCCTCTGGACAGGCACGTTCTGGCTTCTCTGGACGCCCGGCCGTCAGTCCGTCTACCGCAACCTCTGCGCGATCTTTCCCTCTTCACCCGGCATCGTGAACTGGCTGCGATCGTTCCGCGTCTTCTGGGGATTTGCCTGGACCTTCACCGATACCATGCACTTCAATGTCACCAGGCGTGCCGTGGACTGGCAGCTCGACGGACTCGAGAACTTCGATCAGATCAGGGACGAAAGTGAAGGCTGTATCGTTCTCACCGCACACATGGGTAACTACGACCTCGGCTCCTACATTTTTTCGGAAAAGATCGGGCGACCGCTCCTTACGATCCGCGCTCCTGAAGCCGATCCTGAAACTGAGGTCGACGCGGCCAGGCGTCGCGCCGGGATCGCAGAGGGACGCCTGGCGGTGACGCACAACGTCGACGCCGACGCCCTCGCCCTCGACGTTCTCGCTTCGCTTCGAGGCGGTGGCATCGTGGCGATACAAGGAGACCGAGTCGTCGGCAACCTTGCGCGTTCCGAAGTCGAATTCTTCGGCCAGCCTTCGGCGCTGCCAACCGGGCCCTTCGCGCTGAGCATGATCGCGCGCGTAAAGATTTATCCGATGTTCATCCTCCGGGATGGTCGCCGACGCTACCGCGTAATCGCGCACCCACCGATCCGCTGCGAACGCACCGGACGAGACCGGGCCGTCGACATCAACCGGGCCGTGGAGGAGTGGCGCGTGCTTCTGGAATCGACCGTGCGCGAACACTGGCATCAGTGGTACGCCTTCGAACCGTTCATGAAGGCTGATCGATGATCCTGACACGACAGATGTTCCGCGAAGAGTGGGCTCCCTCCCGCTCGAATACCTCGATCACCAAACTCGCTTCCCTGCTCATCGCACCGCGACTCGAAACCGTCCATGCAATGCAAACGGGCACCGTTCGGATTTTCAATTTTGACAGTCGCCAGAACCCCACCGAATCGTACGTAGTTTCTCTCTTTGCTGCGGTGCAATCCGTCTGCTTCTCTTATCACTACCTGACACCCCACAGCAGCCCTCTGGTCCGCCTGCTTCTGCTCCTTCCCTTTTTCTTTCTGTTCGTGCTCTTCTGGACAGGGCCCGCCCTGATCCTGGGAAGACTCTTCAGATGGGGTGGACTTCGTGACCGCAGGCGATACCAGCAGTTGCAGAGCGGCTGGAGTCACCTGATGTTGCTGGGCATGTCGTTGTACCTCTGGAGACAGGGGGGACTTCTGCAGGGAATCTCCACAGTCTGGCTGGCACTGCTCACGTTGAATGCGCTCGCATCAATCGTCGTTCGTCTCGCGCCGGAGTGGCTGGCAAGGAAGGACTCGGAGATCCGCAATGGCGCGTAAGCTCATCATCGGTTTCGCGCTCATCGCTCCGATCCTGACAGTCATGCTGTGGGACCGCAGCATTCCCTTTGCGATTGCCGTACTCGCGCTCTCGCATCTGCTTCTGCTTGCGCCAACCCTCCTTCCTAACTCCCAACTCCTGGGGCCTGTGGTTACGCACTTCGAGACCGTGGAACGAGAGGTCTGGCTCACACTCGACGACGGTCCATCCATGACCGACACGCTTCACATCCTCGAGTTGTTGAAACGGCATGATGGAGCCGCGACGTTTTTCGTGAAAGGCAGGCATGTGCTTCAGCATCCAGCACTTTCGTCCGCGATCATGGCTGCGGGAAGCTCGATCGGTAACCATTCGCACACGCATCCTTCAGGCACTTTCTGGATGGCCACGCCCGCAGCAATCCGCCGCGAGATCGCGCAGTGCTCCGACGCCATCAAAGCGGCAACCGGAACGGCGCCAGTGCTCTTCAGAGCTCCGGTCGGCCACAAGAATCCGTTCGTACATCCCGTTCTCGAGGCCGAAGGTCTCGATCTCATCGGCTGGAATTGCCGCGCTTTCGACGGAGTACGTGATGACTCGCGGCACATTGCGGATACCATCGTGAAGCAGGTCCGCCCGGGGTCAATCATCATGATGCACGAGGGCAGAAATGCAGCAGATGGCAGGGCCATCAATCTCGAGTCGCTGCGCCTTGTCGTGGAAGTACTCGCTGGACAGGGATACCGCTTCGTATTGCCGCGGCGTGAAACCTGGCGTTACGGTCGATCGAAGGTCAGCATGTAGTTGTTGAACGGCATTCGACCGGACAGCAATCTGATGTCTTCGGCGCATCCCAGTGCTCTGAATGGACCCGCGATCTCTTCGATCGTCGGAAACGCAAGCGTTTCACCGCGAAGCCACCCGATCGATGTGGCGAATCTCTCTTCGGCCCAGGTCATCCAGTACCGAAACGAGTTGTCGCGAATTCCGTCGCGAATCATTGTTCGGCACCCCCTTCCGGTCATCGAGGCGATCTGCAGAAGAAGTGAAGTCTGATGTGCAGGAGGCATGTAGTGGAGCACATCGAACATCACGATGTTGCCCGGCTCCCTGATCACTCCTCGTGCGTCGCCCAGAATGAACTCAACGCCGGAGTCATACTGCGCAGCTACTTCCTTCGCCGCCGCTATCTTCCGTTCGTCGTAGTCGATACCGACCACCCGGCCGCTGAAACCCCGCTCCCGGAGATAGAAAGGCAGCAGACCCACTCCACAACCAATATCGTAGATGGTGGTCGACGTGGTGCTCAGTGAAGCGAACGCTACCTGAAAAATCGGATCGGTCCTGATCTTCGACTTACTGTACCCGCGCAGCCACCGAGATCTGAAGCGTCTGCTCACAACTTCTGCGGCGGCTTCATGATCCACTGAGTAGATGCTCCACGACGGTCATCAGGTCTTCGAGATTGAAAGGTTTCGGCAGGATCGCGGACACTCCCATCTGGAGTACGGCACTGGGGTCGGCTCGCAGATGAGCGGAAATTACAATCACGGGAATAGTCCCTTTGAACCCAGCCTCATTGAATTGCTGAAGGAAGTCCCACCCGTTTACGATCGGCATCATCAGATCCAGCAGGATGATCTCCGGATGATGTAACGTGACGCAGCGAAGCCCCTCGGCTCCGTCTCCTGCCAGCAGCACCTGAAAGCCCCGCTGCCGCAGTGCGGCGGTGAGCATTCCCCGAAGCGGAAGATCATCCTCGATGATCAGGACGCGACGTCGATCGGCATCCAAGGTTCGCTTCTCGCGGCTGGCACTTGTCTGTTGCTGGTTCATTGATCTCACTCTAAATCAGCGGAGTTCCTGGGTTGGATCAAACCAAATCACCCTACGCATTGCACTAGTAAACGTCGTAGTCACCGAGGGAGTAATAGAACTCCCCTGGACGAGGAGCGACTGCGCCTACGAAGGATCGTGACTCCAGCAGGTGGTCACGGGTCTTGCGCTCGAATCCTGCGGAATGAAGTCCGGAACCGACCGAAGACTCCGCGGGGAACCATCCGGTCACCCTACCGCATGCTTCGCGCAGGAGCCCGGAGAGACGCCGCATGTTTTTCCGCGATAGCTTACCGCCGATTTCCATCAGATAGCTGATCCCATCAACCTGCCGAACGATCGCAGCAATATCCGCGCCGCCAAACCACCCTCGAGGACGAACAAACTTGTAATCGGAATTCGGGCGCCTCAGGTATCGCCACCGAAGGTACTCGACGCTTCTCTCGGCACCAAACTCGAACGATCGATTGCTGAAGATCGAAAGATGTTCTTCGGCCAGCGACTCGAGTTCCTGCTGAGGGACATCCTGCTGGGATGTGAACTCACTGACTGCTTCGATGGCTTCATAGCCCAGCAGGCGTTCTCCCAGCAGCCGATGACGCTCTCCCGGAAACCCGTAGACGAACGGAACGCCTCCGGTGCCGCATCGCTCAGCAAAGAAACGTTTCACTGTACGGACGAAGACGCCCCCCCGGCCGACACCTCCCGGGTAGCTGGGACTGCTCATGAAATCGACTGACTGAAATCCGGGATAGGTCTGCGACCTGTCGCAAATCGTGACCGCTGTTCCTCCACAGTGCGCAACCACACGGTCGCCAGCGACACATATGTAGCTGACGCTGCGGGGATCGCCCCCGAAATACTTCCAGAGCCAGACGGACGGATCGCGCTCGTGTCCGAAGGCCTCTCGAAAAAGCAGCGCCACTGCCGACGCGTCTTCAACTGTGGCAGCCCGGATGATTTCTTCCCGGTCAGCGAGCATGCGTCGGTTCGACAGCGCGGATGGCCCGCAGATTCACTGGCGGGCCGGAACGCCTTCTCGCCACGATTCGAATCGATCCGGAACTGACTGGGATCAAGCGAGGCAGCAGTGGGAGGAGGACGCGCGCTGCGGCTTCCAGCACAGGATGCAACTGACCCAGCCGCGAGAGAAGAAACGGATGATCACAATACTCGAAGTCGGAATTGATCGAGGTGATCTCGTACCCCGAATGCTCGAGCAGTTCGATCAGTGCGGACCGCGAGTAGAGAATCAAATGCTCCGGAAATTTGTAACTCACCCATCGATCGCCAGAGATGACGCAGAGCAGACTCTCAGTGTCGGGCGTCACCAGGATGAGGTGACCTCCAGGCTTCAGCAGATCTCTCACTCTGGCGAGTGCATCATGCGGATCCGAAAGGTGTTCGAAGACGTGAAAGGCCGCCACGGCGTCGAACGGACTACCGGTGTTGAGGTAGTCGCTCAGCGAAGCCCGATACACCTCCAGGCCACGACTGCGAGCTTCTCGAACTCCCTGCTCCGACAGATCAATACCGGCGTACTCGAACTCTTTCGAGGCTGCGACGCCGAAAGTTCCATTCCCCGCACCAACTTCGAGCACCCTTCCGCGACGACCGACCAGCTTCGAGAGCATCGCGATTCGCTTCCTGTTCGTCTTTAACACAGCCGCCTCAGGTTCGCGATTCGCGTATCCACGACTCAGATCATCTCCGCTGTGAAAGTAATCTCCGCTGTAAAGCTGCAGCAATTCCTGTTCGTCAGGAAACTGATTCAGATAACGGCACTTGCACCTCGCGCATCGTCGTACGACGTGACTTCTGATTTGAGTCAGAGTCATGATTTCGGCAGAGAAGCAGACCGGGCACCGCCTCGGTGCGCGGTAGAGGAGCCGCCTGTTGTTGCGTCTGACCTTCAGTACATCGATGAGCATACTCAGCGAGTCCCGAAAAAGCCGGACTTTAGATTCGTGCCGGTGTGACATGGACACAGCGATTCTTTCGATGCGGAATCCATACTTCCTGGCCAGGAAGAGGATCTCGAAATCGAATCCAAAGCTTCTCAATCGCGATTCGGCGAAAAGCAGTTTCGCTGACGCAGCCGAGAACGCTTTGAGCCCGCACTGAGTATCCGGGATTTGGGGAACGAGGAAAGCCCTCACGATCAGTGAGAACGTCTTCCCCATCAGACGTCGCAACCATGGATAGGAATCGTCGTGTTGCGATGACCGCAGGTCACGGGCTCCGATGGCAATGTCAGTGGAGCCCGACTGCACGAGCGCAATGGCGTCACCCAGATTCTGTACCCTGTAGGGCAGATCTGCATCGATGAAAGCGATCGTGCTTCCACGCGCCTCGGCTACTCCCCTGCGGACTGCGGCGCCTTTCCCGCTGTTCTCCTCGAGGGAGATGATACGTAGAAAAGCGTTGCTCGAAGCCATCGCGGCGACGACGGAGACGGTCTCGTCGGTCGATCCATCGTCGATCACCAGCAGTTCATACTCGAGACCAGTCGTGTCGAAGTAAGCGGAGATCGCACGAATGGTTTCCGGGATCACTCCAGCCTCGTTGAAAGCAGGAATGATCACAGTGAATGCGGGGGCCGCCATCGTGCTCATTCTAGCCCGCATTTCTCACACTCCTTCTGCTGCGACGCCGGATAGCGGCCTGTCTGCTTCGTTGCCCAACGGTTTCGCTCCTCGACAGAGTGTCAACTATGACTTCGTCGCAAAACCGCCGTGCGCCTCGCATCCAGGCCACTCTCCGCCGCCTCGCGACGAAGGAGTGTGAGAAATGCGGGCTAGCAACTTCAGCCGACGCGCCACCGACCAGTCGTCCCGTCGAACGAAGCGAAGGTAGAGCACCGGATCTTTCAGGCTTTCAACGATTTCCAGCGGGAGAGCGAGTCTGCTCGAGGTCGGAAGGAACCCGGCAGCCGTGCCGAAGTCCGCAAGCGGTGAGACCTCGACCAGCCACTCGGCAGGATTCACCGATGGAAGTTCGAAGTCTTCTCGCAAAGAAGCGGTCTCGAAGTGATCCGGTCTGGGACGGGAAACCGCGCCGATACGCTCGACGAGTGCGGCCAGGGCCGGGGGGCTCCACTTGCGATGGTAGGCGCGCTCAGAGTCGAGGTAGCGCGCTCCCGCATCAGAAGTAGTACCAGCACTTTGGTTGTAGAGGTGACGGCAAACGGCAGATGGTACGTAGGTAGGTTGCACACCTCGATGCCGCGCACGACGAAGGAAATCGGTCTCCTCGAAATACAGCGCGAAACGTTCGTCGAAGCCGCCCAGCTGTCGAAGCAGTGTGGTATCCACGGCAAGCACGGCACCCGAGAGCGACTTCACATTCGTTGTTGTTTCGAGATTCCAGAAATGCGCGCGCAAAGCGGTCCTCTTTCGATCGCCTCGTCTCTGCCACCACTGCCACCGTCGCTCGGCTGTCGCCGAGAGTTGCGTGCGCAGCCGAGGTTCGTCTGCAGGTGGAAGGATCCACGTTCCGTCCGCATCCCAGACCAGTTTCGGTCCCGCGACGCCCTGAGAGCGCGCCGCTTCAGCGATTCCGTCGACCGCGCCGCGGAAAAAGATCACGTCCGGATTGGAAATGATGGTGACCCCGTCCGCGCAATGGGGAAGGCCGAGATTCACTCCGCCCGAATATCCGCGATTCGTGTCACTGCGAACGAGTTGGTCGAGTTCCAGCGATGAAAGCCGGTCGTACTCCGCCATGTCGCAGGAGTTATCCACCACCACAACTCTCAGAGGAGAGGAGCTGGTCGTGCGGGCGGAGTTGATCGCCTCGCGCGTGAGCTCGAAAGAGAAATAGTTGACGATCAGCAGCGTCAGGCCGGTCACGAGCTAGCCCGCATTTCGTCTGGACGACCGCTTCTTCATCAGGCAGACACCAGCGCTTCGGGCTCCCGGACCACCGATTCACTCCAGGAATGTTTCACTTTCACAAGACCTACCTCGTACCGCTCTCCCCCCATCGAGAATCCGGGACGGAGATCTTTCCTGTCGAAAATGTGGACCGCGCTTTCGTCACCGACAAAGAACATCAGCGTGTAATCGCCCCGCTGCAAGGGCACAGAGTCAATCTTCACCGTCACGTCGTACACCCGCTGGCCGCGAAGCGGCGCCAGACCGTCATTGTGGGTCCCCACCACGAAACACTGCATGTCATCCGCCGATCGCTCCACGCCTGCAAGCAGATGAATCGGCTGCTGTGGAATGTCAGAGTCGATGATGGCGCGAATGTACATCTCGTCACCGGTGGCGAAGACGTCTCGCGGACGTCCCGCAGAGTCCAGCACCTCGACGGAGCGAATGCGGATCGGCAGCTCTGCTGACTTCTCAGGAGCCGGGCTAGCCTCAGCGATGTCGCGATCCTTCTTCAGGAGAAACGTTTCGTACTCGTGTACCACGTCGATCGAAGGACCGTACCTCATGAGCGTGCCCTGATCGAGCCAGATCGTGCGGTGGCAGAGCGTGGAGATGTAATACAGGGCATGCGAGCAGAAGATGATGGTTCGACCACGCTGTTGGAATTCACGAATCTTATCGACACATTTCTTCTGAAAGTGACCGTCGCCGACAGCAAGAGCCTCGTCGATGATCAGAACCTCCGGGTCGACATTCACGGCGACGGAAAACGCCAGCCGCATGTACATGCCCGACGAGTAGGTCTTCACTGGTTGATCCAGGAACGCCCCCAGTTCCGAGAACTCGAGTATCGCTGGCAACTTCTCTTTGATTTCGGCGGGCGAGAGACCGAGAATCGCGGCGTTGAGCGCGGCGTTGTCCCTACCTGTGAATTCCGGATGGAAGCCGGTGCCGAGTTCGAGAATCGACGCGATGGTTCCTTTCGTTTCGAGCGAACCACTACTTGGAGTAGTCACGCCGCAAAGCAGTTTCAGCAGCGTACTCTTCCCCGCCCCATTCTGTCCGATCAGTCCGATCGTTTCGCCTTTCGGTATCTCAAAGCTCACCGATTGAAGCGCAGGGAAAACGGTATGGCGTGGCGTCGGAAGAAACAACTCGAACAGGCGATCAGCAGGGCGGTCGTAGAGCTTGTAAACCTTCGACACATCCTCGGCTTTGACCGCTAGCTCCATTTCGGTGGTGGTACGCACGAGGAGATTCTACCGTCTAAAGAAAAAGGTTGAAGGGTCGAAGCGGCCGGGGGCCGGGGTCGGGGGGCCGGAGGAGGAGCTGGAGCAACTGCAAATACAAAGGGCGACCGCGAGGTCGCCCTTTGTATTCTTGCGTGGTCGCGAACTATTTGTTGATGGCTACGGCCGGCACGTACTCAGGATCCTTCGTCAACTTGTCGACGATGGAAGCGTAAGCCCACACCGGGCCGCCCGAAACGATTTCGATCTTGAGACTACCGCTGCTGGCTGTTGCATGCATGACTCGAAGAATGTCAGGCGCGATCACCGACTGGTACTGCGTCAGATCCCAGCTGTACTCGCCGATGGTCTGACCAGTCTGACGGTCGAGCAGGCTGGCTTTCACCTTGGTCGAACCTGCGCCGAGCGCCACCAGTCCGAGGTTGGTGTAGTACGAGGCGTCACTGCGGACGCCGGCCAGATAGCCGTTGGCGGTCGAAGTGACGTTGCCCTGTCCCGAAGCGAAAGCGGAAATTCCCTGTCCGAACGTCCCTTCAGAGATGCGGTCGTTGTAGGTCCTGGCGAAGATCATCGGATACTTCGTCACACCAGGGCTGACCGTGTCGATCCGGATGAGACCGAACGTTTCGGTTACTTTCGGCGTCAGAAGACCCGCCTCGAGGATGTCGTTCAACTGCAGGAATGCACTTGCCGGTACTGCCTGATTCTTCGCCTCGGCAACCTTCTTTCCGGTGAGGTCATAGAAGGAGATGTCGAACTGAATGGCGCGATTGTCTGCGTTGTAGATCGTTACGTCACTGCGCCACGGGCCGACATGGCCTACACCAGGAAGAACCTGGGAGCTGAGCAACTGCGATTTCAACGCTTCTTCGGCAACGCCCGGAACGAAGACCGGATCGCCACTCCGTAGATCCACCATGGATCCGTAGGAGATGACTGATGCACCTGTGCTCTCAGTGACGCGGATGCTGTAGCTTCGATCCGCCGGCAGGTTCTTGATCCCGGCCTCGACGTTCGCCTGAAGCAACTGGTAAGGATTGACTGTCTCCACGTAGGAACCAATCAGGAGGCCGATCTTGTCATCGTAGGCCGAGACCAGAACGGTGATCCTGGTCGGATTGGGATTCACGAGTCCCAGGTTCGTCCGGAACCTTGGTGAGCTCTGCAGGCCGGCGATCACGAAGGCAGATTCACCCGTGATGGCGTTCGACTGACCGGTGAGTGGTACAGCTGGAATCAGCTGGCCGTAGGTGCCGGCACCTGACGCACTCAAGTTATAGGTGCGTGTCCACATCTGCGGAATGGCTTTGCCGGCACCACGGACGATTACCGGGCCTGCCGTATCTGCAGTGGTAAAGAAGGTCATGAAGTCTTCGAAGATCTGCGTGGAGTTGCTCATCTCGAAGGTCTTCTTCTGCCCCTGGAACTCGAACTCGAGTTGAAGCGGCTGACCTGCCGTGTACTGCGAGTTGAAGATTTGGACATCTGTGCGCCAGCGACTGTTGGCGAATCCGGGAACGTGTGCCACGACTGGCAGCAGGAAAGCGAATTGCTGTGCTGTGGTGACCGTTACGCGCTTTGTGGCGGTCGCGGACCTTCCAAGAGCGTTCTTGATCGTAACGCTGACGTTGTGTTCGCCCACCGTAGTGAACTTGTGCGTGACGTTTGGACCGGTAGCGGTGCTGTTATCGTCTGAAAAAGTCCAGATGAAAGAAGTGAGGTTGTCAGCTGGAGTGGCCGACCCGCTGAAGGTGGCTGTAGAGCCGATGCTGGTCGTAGGCGGTCCGATGATCGAAGCAATGATCTCCGGGCCCGTACCGGTGTTGGCGAAGCGGACTTTGGTGGATCCTGGGCCACGTCCGAGCGTGTTCACGACTGCGACTTTCACGTCGTACTCGGCTACGTTGCCGCTGAACTGGTGCGTTGTTACAGCAGCGGTGGTGGTGACCTTCGGGCTACCGTCGCCGAAATCCCATTCGAATGTATCGCAGGTCTGCACCGTGTAGCGCTGCATTCTGGCTGTGAAGGTGATGATCTCGTTGGCGACGCAACCTGCGCCAGCACCGGCCAGGGCGCTGCACTGCGAAGTCGATCCGAGGTAAACCACATCGACAAACGCGGCAGCAGGAGAGTTAACCGGGCAAGATGTTTTTGGCGGATCGACTGGCGGAACGGGTGGCACAGGAGGAGTGCTACCGCCTGACATCGGAATGGTGCGGTTGTAGCTGAGGCTGCCTTTTCCGTTGCTGATTGTGACTCGAACGTCGTATGAGGAGAGTCCAGCCGAAAACTGATGATCCACGCGTGAACCCGCACCTGTGGTGCCATCGCCGAAGTTCCAAGTGATTACGTCACATGACTGAATGGCGTAGCCGAAGGCGAATGCCGAGAAGTTTACCGACTCTCCTGCGGTACACGAACCGAAGTTCATCGCGCAGTTCGAGGACGCTCCGTTGAAGGAGAAGTCGATACGTGTTGGGGCGGTGACCGGGCAGCCAGGCGTGACTGGCGGGTTTACCGGTGGTGGTGGCGGTGGCGGTGGTGGTGGTGGCGGTGGCGGCGGTGTCACCGGGCTTGAGCCGTAGATACTGCCTGTCACCGTGATCGGTGCGGCCATATTCGTGTTTTTCACCGATAGCGTAATTGTGTACGGACCTGTTCCGCTGTACGTGTGGAGCGGCTCTTTCTCGGTCGAGGAGGTCCCGTCACCAAACTGCCAGCTGTAAGTTTCGCAGTCCTGCGCAGTGAATCCACCAACGCGGAACTTGATCACTTCTCCCGCGGTGCAGGCGGTTCCTCCCAGACTGCAACCGCTGGTCTGACCGGCATAGGCAAGGATCACCTGCCTGATCGTTCCGCTGCAGGATGACGGCTGAACATCGAGTGACTTCGAAACCGATTCCTTATCGCCTATTGCGTTGCTCGCGACAACAGAGACGCTGTAGATCTTCGCTGCAGTGAACGACGGCCTGTAGGTAGCGGTTGTCTGTCCGCTTACTGCCACACCGTCCAATTTCCACTGGTAGGTCCACGAACTCGCGTCCGCGCTGGAGATGGAGCTGGCGGTGAGGGTACACGCGCCGCCGGCATTGGTGCAGCCACTGATAGCGATTGCCGGATCCGGTACCACCAGAGGAAATGTAGCCTGACTGCTGAGGAAGTTCGCACAGGAGGCGTTATTCACCGTCAGCGCGTCCATGCTCACCGTGATCACGACTTTCGATCCTGGAGTAATTGCGCTCTTCTGGATGACGAATGACTCAGGCGCGCCGAGCGTAGAGGTTGAGGATACTGCCGGAATGATCGCGGCACCGGCTGCGTCGAGGAACTCCCATTTCACGGTGACGGGCGTGCCCGACGTATAGGCCGCTCCGAAACGTGTTGCGCTTTTGAAGGTGATCGTTCCTGGTGCTGACCCCGCGGTCTGCACTCGCGCCACGAACGGTGTCACGATATAGCGAAGATTTGCAACCCTGGCTACAAACTGCGACGCTGGCGCGAAGGTGGAGCTGATGGCGGCTCCCGAACCGCTGT
>JBKJUK010000376.1:0-13683 GCA_046590705.1 Thermoanaerobaculia bacterium | reverse complement strand
CGGCATTCTTCGCCTCGGAAACCCGAACACTAACTGCTCGGTGGCGCTCCGGCCGGGCCGCCTTCCGAGGAGCCGCCTCCCTCACCCGGTTTCCTGCGCCTGAATCTTCGGCGCCGTGGTTTCCGCGCCGCGCCTCCTTCCTTTGGAGAAGAAGTCGCGTCGGTCGATCCCTCGGGTGCGGCGACTGCCGGACGCGGAGGACGTTCGCTTCGTTCCGGGCGACGAGGTTTCGGTTGTGGCGGATTCTGAATCTGAGTTTCTGTATTTGTGGTGGGGCTCTCGCCGGTGGCAGCTGCAGAGCCGGCGCCGCGCCCGCGGCGCGAGCCACGGCGCCGGCGTTTTCTTGGAGCAGTACCATCGCCTGCGGGTCCAGCTGCTTTAGGCTGCCCACCCGCGATCAATAATTCTTCCGCGTTCGTTGCAGACGATTGTTCCTGCCCAGGTTGTTGTGTCCGCGGCCGCGCCGGGCGGTCGCGCCGAGGCTGCTGTTGCCCACGCGGCTGTTGCTGTGCGCCGGCGCCGACGGTCTCGGGACGTGTCGGGCGAGGGCGTCGATCATTTTTCTGCGGCGCGGAGCCGCGTGAGGGCCGGCCCTGAGGACGAGTCTTTCTCTCCCGTTCTGCAGCAAGGCGCGCGATCTCGGCTGTGCGTTTCGCTTCGACCGGGTCATAGCTGCAATAAGGACAGCGCCGCCACCCCTCGGGGTAGTTGCGTCTGCAATCGCTGCAGAGAATGCTTTTGGGAAGCGGCATGAGCGGCGCGATTGTATTGCCTTTTTTCCGCGACGCAACCGCCAGGAGTGCCGGGCCGTACGCATTGCAGAGCGTCTGTTACGATTCAGGCCGCTGACTGAGCGCAGCGTCGAGAGGTTTTCTGTGACTGCTAATCAAGAGGGCGAGTACCGCGTTCGGATCGAGGCCCGCTTCGAGTCCGCGCATTTCCTTCGGGAGTATCGCGGGATCACCGAGCCGCTGCACGGCCACTCCTACAAGGTCGAAGCCGAACTGAGAAACGCAACTGCGGCCGTCGATGCAGACGCCATCTCCGTCGACTTCGTGGCCTCGAAACGGGAACTCGAGACTCTCGCGAAGAAGCTCGATTACACCTGCATCAACGACGTGCCTCCATTTGATCAGTTGAATCCGACGGCAGAGAATATTGCGGCCTGGTTTCATGAACAACTCTCTTCCGTCCTCGAGGCGAGCGCAGTCGTCGCAGCGATTACCATATGGGAAGGACCGGTGAACTCGGTCACCTTTCGAAAGTGAAGATGCAGAAAATTCTGAACCATTCAGCGCTCAAGGAGTGGGCCGGAGTCATCTCAGCACTCGCTTCAGGCCAGCAGATTGTTCTGGTGCGTAAGGGTGGGATCGCCGACGCGCGTTTCGGTGTGGAAGCCAATTCGTTTTACCTGGTTCCGACCTGGCTGCATCAGAAGGAACATCAGTTCAAGCCGGAGATGAAACATCATTTTCTCGAAACCGATCGCGTCGATGTCGATCCGGAATTGATTCCGGTCGAGTACTACGCTGAGGTGGCCGCAGTGCATCGTCTCGAGGATCTCGAGCAACTGCAGCGACTCGAGCCGCTGGTTGTTTTCACCGGAGCGACCATCGAGGAGCGTTACCGCTTTCGTCCCGAGCAGGCCGTTCATGTAATCGCGCTCCGCGTATACAGGCTGCCGTCCGTGTCGCTCGTGAAGAATTCCGAGGCCTACCGCGGCTGCAGGAGCTGGCTCAGTCTCGACGACGAGATCAGTATCGCCGGCGCGTTGCCGGTGCTCACTGCCGAGGTCTTCGCGAAAAAGCTCGCGGATCTCGAGGGGCTACTTGCGTGACCTGCGGTCTTTGCAGCGCAGTGATGCCTGGGGTGTCGACGCTTGAGATGCCATCAGGACGTCATTCCGATGAGCCGCGCGGTGGTGAGAGATCCCGCAGCATCAAATGCGAAGAGGAATCTCCGGTCCGTGCGGACGCGGTTGACGCCACGACCTTCGCGGCGCGGAACGGAGATTCCTCTTCGCGCGTCACTCCTCGCAAGCTTGCCGAAGCGGTCCGTGCTCATCGGAATGACGGCGTACGAGACAAGAAGCTAATTTCTTCATACTCTTTGACGCGTGTCTGAGGACTCACTCATCGTCCTGACCATCGCCGTCGGACTCTCCCTGGCGGGTTCGATTTTTATCGTCATGGAGTATCGACGACGACTTGATCGGATCGTTTCGCCAGCCGACATCGCCTCCACCATTCTTTGTGAGGTGGCGGTCAGGGGCGGAGTCGTTCTGGCTGTAGCGAAGCCGATCGCGGAAAGGGATGGGGGGGGAGTGGTGAGCGCTTCGCCGATCGATCTGGAGAGTTGGGCGGCACGATTCGCAGAACTTTCGGGTAGGGAGGAACGCGGTCAGCTGCTAAGAAAGGCAGTAGTGAATGCGCTCGCGTCCTCATCCAGATTGTCCATCTCGCAGTACGAGCTGCTTCAACAGTTGAGTTTTGCCCTTGGATTCAGGACGGACGCCCTGGCCAGCCTGAAGCGGGAACTTGGATTCGAGTTCGACGACCACTCGGCGGATAGAGCCTGACCTTGTTGCTGGGAACCCGCATCTTTGGTGACTTCAACCGCGTAAGGGTCTGTTTCTGGAGTGTTCTTCGTCGGGCGGTGCCGCCGCGCTTGCCCGGGAAGGAGTTTTGGAATATGCTTCGTTCACCGTTTGTTTGCGGCCGATCCTCCGAACCAAACCCCCTCCTCGCCCGTATCTAAATACGAGTACAGAACTGGATAGAGGACAACCGTGTCCCCTCCCCGTGACTTTATTCAATAATTCGGTTCGATGAGATTTTGAATTTTTAAAAGCAGCGATGTCCTAAATGCTGCTCCTGAATGACTTACCCCTGGAAAAGCTGCAATGTTGGGTCAGGCCGGAAGCGGCACGAAGGTTGAAGTTTCTTTGACTCGTAAGTAGCCCCGACCGTGGAGAGAAAATGAAAAGCGCTGAAGTCTACGAACATGAGCAGGGTTGGAACTTTGAGAAGGCGGCCATGCCGTACGTCGACTCTCTTTACAACACCGCCTATCGGATGACTCGGAACTCCGAGGATGCAGAAGACCTTGTTCAGGAAACCTACCTGAAGGCCTACAAGTACTACGACAAATTCGAGGAAGGTACCAACTTCAAGGCCTGGCTGTTCAAGATCATGAAGAACACCTTCATCAACAACTATCGTAAGAAGAAGCTCACTCCTCACAAGATCGACTTCTCGGAAATCGAGGAGTCGTACGAGCGAGTGATCCAGAAGAACGCACCTGATCTGATCAAGGATCCGGAAAGCGAAATCTTTCAGGACATGATGGACGAGGACGTAAAGAAAGCCCTCGACACCTTGCCGCACGACTACAAGATGGTCGTGCTGCTCGCTGACATCGAAGGCTTCTCTTATAAAGAGATTGCAGAGATTCTGGACTGCCCGGTGGGTACGGTGATGTCCCGTCTGTATCGTGGCCGGAAAATGCTGGAGCGGACCCTTCTCGAGTACGCCAAAAAGTACGGCTATATTCGAAGTGGCGAGCCTGCAAAAATGCGTTCGCGCAAGGATGAGGCGAAACCGAAGAAGAAGGTTGCATCTACCGAAGAAGCTGAGGCCGAGGTGGTCGAAGAAGCAGGCGAGGATGACGAGTTGGCGTTGCTCGCGGCTGACGGCGAAGATTTCGAATTTGTACTCGACGATGAAGAAGAGGATGAGCCGGAATTCGAGACCAGTCAGTAAGGTTGAAAAGAGCTGAAGTCGTCACACAAAATTAACGGATGACGAGGCAGCTTCATGATCTGTGACGAAGTTAAGCGTGCCGCTTACGATTTTCTCGACGGGGCCGTCGATAATACCCGTCAGTACCTGATCAAGCATCTTGATGAATGCGTGGAATGTGGCGACCGAGTCATGATCCAGCGTCGCATTCGAAATTTCATCAAAAGTCGTCTGAAAGGCTCCGCAGCACCGACTCATCTGGAAGGAAAAATCCGAGAGTCTCTCCACTCCGCGAAAGACTCCGGCATGGCGTGAACGACGAACAACTGATCTTCGTATCTTCGAATCCGAAGAAGGCTGAAGAGGCCGAGCGAATCCTCGGTATGCCGCTGCTGCGGGTGTCGCTCTCCCTGCCAGAGATTCAGGCAGCTACTGTCCAGGAAATCACCCGTTACAAACTCGAAATCGCCAAGACCAAAGGGTATCAGCGCCTGGTGGTCGAAGACGTATCCCTCGGTTTCTCGGAACTGGGCAACTTTCCCGGCCCCTACATCAAGTGGCTCCTCGAGGCGATAGGTGGTACCGGGCTGGGAGCCATGGCCTACGCTCTAAGAGAGCGAAGTGCCATTGCGCAGTGTTGCGTCGGATACTGGGATGGCCAGGAAGCGTATCTGTTCACCGGTGAGACCAGAGGCGAGATCCTCGTGGACCCGGCGGGTGATGAGAACTTCGGCTGGGACCCCTGGTTTATCCCGCAAGGCTCCTCTGAGTCGTTTGCCCAGATGACACCCCAGCAGAAAGATCTTGTCTCTCACCGTGGTCATGCCTTTCGAATGCTTCGTGATCATCTGGCTAAGGCCCGTTTGACCTCTGCCGTGATCACTGAGGACTCGAAAGCGGACAGAGCGGCCGAGTTCGACGAAGAGCTGACAGGTTAAGTGATTGAAAAGAATACCAGTATTCGTACCAGGCGAGTGGCAGGCCCCTTGATATAGAAGTAAGTGTCCGAACGGTTAAAGGGGAACGAAAATGTGGGTTTTCGATGGCGAAGACTGGATTCAGGAGGGTGCGAGCTCGACGGAGCAGAAACAACCCCGTCCGGCCCACGAGCCCGCCTACGACATGTTCATCGTGCCGCAACTGCAGATCGTTGAGCGCCCGATTGAGCGGGAACGCATCGTTCCAGTCGTACCATTTCCCTGACTGGCGAAACCCGACCCATTGCCGCGTGTTGCCGCGGGCCGCGGGCCGAAGGCCCCGTATCCAGGCAGCTTTCCAACTCTTCGCTACGAAGCCCTGCGAGAGACGCGGGTCAGGAAATCAAACAGCAGCGATTCGACTACCTGAGGTGCCGCCGAGAAGATTCGGTCAGCGTGATAGCCGTCGTCGAGGTCGAGCAGATGAAGCTCCCTGGTCACTCCCTCTTTGATTTTAGAAAACAGAATCTCGGAATGAGTGTGATTCACCAGCCAGTCGTTCCTGGTATGGACGAGAGCAATCGGCTGGGTGAGGCGCCCGATCAGGTCCTTCGCGGCCAGCTTCCTTTCCGACCTGAACCGCAGAATTGGAAATCGCGGACGGCTCAGCGCCTGGCTGAATGCCAGATGTCGTCTGAGGTGGAGCAGAGGGATTCTGGGACGCAGCATCTGAAAATCGGCAACGGGCGAAATCAGGAAAAGTGACTGCCATGGCAAGTCCGAGCGCTCCGCTGCAGCGGCGACAGAGATACCGCCACCCATGGAGAAGCCGACCAGCGTCACAGAGGATGCGCCAGCGCGCGTGAGGGCATCTCGAGCCACTGCCGACACGTCGTGATGCTCGAGCAGATTGAAGGTGTAGATTCCGCCGCTGCTACCGTGGCCCCGCACATCCAGGATGGCCGTATCCCATCCCGCGTCCGCGATGCGGCTGCAGAAAAGGCGCATCGAGTGGTAGGACCGATCCCTCCAGAAGCCAGGCACGACAAGAACAAGTCCTTTCTCCGGTGCGTCGTCGGGTGTGAATGACGATCTGTACAAGTCGTAATCGATCCGGGTGCCGTCTGAAGAGCGAACGGAGAAGCTCTCTGGGCTTCGGTGATCACCGGGTAATGGGTGGTCCCGGGCCGAGCGAGATCTGTTTTTGCTTGACAAAAGTATCCTCACATCTAAGATGAAGCCGGTTTCCGACGTTCAATTCGCTCGGCAGCGGTCATTCAATGATCGCAGGCACGAGGAAGCATACTCCCGGTCTTCAAGAAAAGCGGACACGGTGCGCTCTGCACCGCTTCGCTCAATGTGTAGTTAAATTGAGAAATACGTTAAGGAAGGAATACAGATGAAAAAGTCACTCGTCGTCACCCTGGTAGCGCTGTTTGCAGTCGCAATGTTCACGGTCAGCTGTAAGAAAGAAGAGACCAACATCACCGACACTGCAGCAACCGAGACCATGAGCACCACCGAAGGCAGCATGACCACCGACTCCAACATGATGTCGACCGACACCTCCATGACCATGGGCACCGACACCTCGTCGACCAGCATGACCACCGATACGACCATGACCACCGCAACGACGGCCACGGTGTCCACCGACACGATGACCACCACCAGCGGTTCGGCAACTGCAACCACCGGCACACAGCAGTAAGCAGATTCTGTAGTGAAAAGCGCCCTGCTTCGGCAGGGCGTTTTTTTTGTGTTCTTACAAAAATGGCATCTGCGTTGCTATAATGCGCCGTGACGTCAGATTCCGTCGTGAGCGGCCCGAACACCGCCTGCGTCGGCTGTAGCCTCATTCACTCACGGCAATGAGTGAGCGTGGCAACCTGAATCCTGACCAATCCCCCGTTCTAAAAATCTGAAACACCTATAGGAGCTTCAAATGAAAAAGTCTTTCGCATTGACCCTGGTAGCACTGTTTGTAGTGGCCATGTTCGCCGTCAGCTGTAAGAAAGAAGAGACCAACATCGAAACGGGCACTTCCGCAACCGAGTCCACCACCATGTCGACCGACACCAGCATCAGCACCGACACCTCCATGATGTCGACCGACACCACCATGACCATGAGCACCGACACCTCGTCGACCAGCACGACCACCGACACCACCGGAACGACGGGCACGATGTCGACCGACACGATGACCTCGACCATGAGCACCACCACCACATAGTCGTTTCTGCTGTGATTGTTTCAGGCGCTCTCTTCGGGGAGCGCCTTTTTTTATGCACATGTCCGGCACGGTTCATCCGGGCCGTTCGTTATCCACAGCCTCAGCGGACACTCTGTGAGCAGGCGCTGCATCAGCAGGGGGGGCGCCTCGTGATCACAACGACTGAGTGACTCCGCGAGCATCT
This sequence comes from Thermoanaerobaculia bacterium, assembly GCA_046590705.1. Classification (GTDB taxonomy): domain Bacteria; phylum Acidobacteriota; class Thermoanaerobaculia; order Gp7-AA8; family Gp7-AA8; genus JBKJUK01. Next base: position 6,606 of record JBKJUK010000376.1, on the reverse strand, counting down.
GATCGAAGCACCGGCCGGCTTCGGGATAGAAAGTCCTGGGTCCACATCGAGGAGAGAACTCGAGGTCGCTCGCCGCTACCGACAGCTAGCCTCGAACAGTTTCAGATCATTTACGGCGCGCACTTCCAGTTTCACTGTCTTCGACCAGTTGCGCGTAAACGTCGCGTGCTCGTCGTTCCAGCTCGATGAGGTCGCCGTCGTTGAGGATGATGTAATCGGCTTGCTGGCGTCGCTCTTCGTTCGAGAGTTGCCGGTCCATCCTCGTTACGGCTTCCTCACGTGTGATCCCGCGACTGACAGCGCGCTGCAGTTGCAGTGCAGGAGACGCTTCGACCACCACAATTTTGTCGAAGCGGCTTCTCCCTCCCGATTCAATCAGCAGAGTGGCCTCGACCAGAGCAATTTTCGTACTGGAGTCGAGTGATGCCAGCCACTTAGCTTCCTGTTCGATGACCAGCGGATGAATGAGTGAATTGAGTCTGCTGGCGTCTTCTGCCGTTCGGAGTGCGCGAAGCGATAAGGCCGCGCGATCAATCTCTCCTGAAGCTGTGAGAATCTCATCTCCATAGGTCGCGACCAGAAGACGGTGTCCGGCATGGCCCGGGCGATACAGATCCCGCACCACGGCATCCGCGTCGACCACCGCAGCGCCGAGGGCTTCGAAACATTGCCTCACTGTAGATTTACCGGAAGCGATACCGCCCGTGAGTCCGACTTTGAGCATCAGCCGCGCCGGTCCAGAGCGGCCTGCAATGTGTTCTGCATCAGCATCACGATGGTCATCGGTCCCACCCCGCCCGGTACGGGCGTGATCCATCCGGCGCGCTCGATAGCACCCGGGTAGTCGACGTCGCCGACGATGGTGAAACCATTCTTCGCGAGGATCCGCTGCTTGTTTTCAGGAAGCGAAGCGCGATCCGGGCTGTCGAGGTCCACTCGATTGATCCCGACGTCGAGCACCATCGCTCCTTCTCTGATCGAGGCGCCTTTGACGATCATGGGACGGCCGACGGCGGCCACCACGATTTCGGCCTGACGTAGAAGTTCGTCGAGATCGCGGCTGCGTGAATGGGCGATCGTGACCGTGGCATCCTGCTGCAGCAGAAGCGCCGCCACCGGTTTGCCGACGATGTCGCTTCGCCCTATCACCAGAGCGTTTTTCCCGCGGACTGACTCTCCCGTACTGGCGATGAGAGCCATGACTCCGGCCGGTGTACAGGGAACGAGACTTTTCTGTCCGCCGTGCAGTCGGCCGACGTTGATGGGATGGAATCCATCGACGTCTTTCTCCACAGCGATCGCCTCGATCACCCGGCGTGTATCGATGTGTCGAGGAAGGGGGAGCTGAACCAGAATGCCATCTACGTCGTCGTCGGCGTTGAGTCTGGCAATCTCGGAAAGAAGCTCGACTTCGCTGATGTTTGCGGGCAGATGAATCTGTCGCCCATTGAGTCCAAGAGCGTGGGCTTTACGGGCCTTCGAGGCGACATAGATCTCTGATGCGGGATCTTCTCCCACGCGAATTGCCGTCAGTCCGGGCGTGATTCCCCGCAGTCGCAACGCCTGTACCTGGGCGGCGATTGTCTCTTCGATGCCGGCCGCGACAGCCTTGCCATCAATCACGATCGCGCTCATGGCCTGACTCCTCGATAGAAAGTGGCGATCCCGAATGTGAGCCGGACCCGCGAGAGTTCCGCAAAGCCTGCTTCGCGCATGAGATCGAGAAACTGCTCGCCCTCAGGAAACTCTTTCACCGAAGCAGGCAGGTATTCGTAGGGAGCACGGGAGCCGGTGATCCATCCGCCGATGATCGGGAGGATGCGAGATGAATAGAATTCATAGAGATAGCGGAAGGGCGCCGCGGGGCGGGAGAACTCGAGAATACCCGCGGTACCGCCTGTGCGAAGAACACGGTGGATTTCTTTGAGGCCGCGGAGCGGGTCGGAAAAGTTGCGAACTCCGAATGCCACAGTGACTGCGTCGAAGATTCGGTCCCGAAGCGGAAGATGCAGAGCGTCGGCGGTGACAAGCGGGATTGGAGAAGGCTGGCGCGCGTACTTTGCTCTGCCTGCTTGCAGCATCGCGAAAGTGAAGTCGGCGGCCACGACGCGATGATGGCCGTAATGCTGAAGGTCGACTGCGAGATCACCGGTTCCCGCTGCGAGGTCGAGCACCAGTCCCGGGCGGTTTACCAGAAAGCGCGACACATATTTGCGCCAGGCGACATCGAAGCGAAACGACAGAATCCGATTCGCCCGGTCATAGCGCGGCGCGATGCCTGTAAACATCTGCTGAATCTTTTCGCTCCGCTTGTCGAGCACGACCGCGCTTTTAACATAAATTGACAGACTGAGTGCTGTGGACCGGGGCTAGGAATCGACGTATCGGCCGGGGAGAGACAGTGCGCGAGCGTTCACTCTCCCCGCGCGTCCTGCGAATTGCTTATGGATTCTGTTCGGGGAGAGGGCTAGGAAGAGGGGAGCCTAAGCTCGAAGTAAGCCGGCCCGCGATTCCGCCGTTTTTCCTGCAGCACAGCTGGAGCGACATTTCCCCTCTCCCCAGCCCTCTCCCCGAAGACGATCAGGGCAGGATCCCGTGTAGCGCGGGGAGAGGGAGCCGAGTATTACGCTCGAATCATCGCTCAGCGCACTCCCTCTTGACCAAACCGCGCGGCGGTGTTAAGGTTTCGGCCCTTTGAAGCGGGCCGAGATGTCTCAGCTCACGGCCTGGTGAAATCGATCGTTAACCTGATCGGTTCCATTCCCAGAAGGAAGCAAAGTAGCAGGGAGAATCATGCGTACGTATTTCCCCAAAGAGGGTGACATTGTTCCGCGCTGGTATGTGATCGACGCGGAGGGCCAGGTTCTCGGACGTCTTTCGAGCGCCATCGCCAACATCATTTCCGGAAAGAACAAGCCGACCTACACCCCGTTTCTCGACACTGGTGACCACGTCATCATCCTGAACGCGGAGAAAGTCGTCCTTACCGGTCGCAAGGAACAGGACAAGATGTACCGCCATCACACCGGCTATCCGGGTGGTCTGAAAGAGCGCGCGGCCCGTTTCGTGCGTGTCGAGAAGCCTGAGCGGATGATCGAGGAAGCGGTCTGGGGAATGCTCCCGAAAAACCGCCTTGGTCGCAAGATGCTCAAGAAACTCAAAGTGTATCGTGGCGTCAATCATCCCCATCAGGCGCAGCTGCCTGAGAATTTCACGGTCGTTCGGTAGTCACGGAGGCGTTCGTCAGTGGTCGAATATTACGGAACAGGTAGAAGAAAGTCGTCAACGGCCCGCGTATTTCTGCGTCAGGGTTCGGGACAGATCACGGTAAATCGCCGCACACTCGACAATTATTTTCCGAACGAAGTTCTGAAAATGATCATCAAGCAGCCGCTGGCACTCACCGAGACCGGTGATCACTTCGACATCATCGTGAACGTGAACGGTGGCGGCCCGAGCGGTCAGGCAGGCGCGATCCGTCACGGCATCGCCCGCGCACTGAATGTCTTCAATTCGGAACTGCGCAAACGGCTCAAGAAAGCTGGTCTGCTCACACGCGACCCGCGCATGAAAGAACGGAAGAAGTACGGTCAAAAGGGCGCACGCGCTCGCTTCCAGTTCTCCAAGCGCTAGTCTCGATGCGTTACGTTTCGAATTTTCTGTAGAGATTTAACCGGGACAGAGGCGTGCGCGCTTCTGTCCTTTTTTTCTGTTGTGAGAGACGACCGGCGGTCGTCTCTGATTCTCTGAACCTGGACCCGCGACGGATGCGAACCAGGTCAATCTCGAGGGCGCCCGCCGGTCGGCCCTGAACCGCAATCGTTGCAGGAGGTATCACCCGTGGCAGTTTCGATCACCATGAAAGAGTTGCTGGAAGCAGGAGTTCACTTCGGTCATCAGACCAAGCGCTGGAATCCGAAAATGAAGAAGTACATCTTCGGAAAGCGGAACGGCATTTACATCATCGATTTGCAGAAAACCCTCAAGCTGTTCAAGGAGGCGTCGGTCTTCATTTCTGATCTCGCTTCGAACGGACGCCGCATTCTCTTCGTCGGCACCAAGCGCCAGGCGCAGGACGCCATTCTCGAGGAAGCAAATCGCTGCGGCATGTTCTACGTGAACAACCGCTGGCTCGGTGGCACGCTCACTAACTTCACGACGGTCAGGAAATCGATCGAGCGCCTCAAGGAACTCGAGTCGCTTCTCAACGACACCGAGAAGGAAATGTCGAAGAAAGAGCGCGCTGCGATGGATCGCGAGCGCGAGAAGCTTCAGAAGAATCTCATCGGCATCCGAGAGATGGACGGTCTTCCCGACGCTCTCTTCGTCATCGACCCGAAGAAAGAGCACATCGCGGTACAGGAAGCGAAGAAACTCGGCATCCCGGTTGTGGCCATCGTAGACACCAACTGTGATCCGGAAGCCATCAATCACGTCATTCCAGGCAACGACGACGCCATTCGCGCCATCCGCCTTTTCACGCAGAAGATCGCCGACTCGGTACTCGAAGGCTACTCCGTCGCTGAAGAGCGCTACATGGCCACCGAGGGCAAAGAGAACATGCCCGCAGCACAGGGCGTGAGCATGGAATCGCAGATGCTGGCCGCAGAAGAGAGCGAAAAGGCTGAACAGCCGGTTTCGTAATGCTTGTCCGGAGACGCGCCGGCCTGGTCCGGTGCGTCTCCACTTTTCCGACCGTCCTCTCTTTTCCTGTTGCAGTGAATCCTTAATCAATCGAACAGTCGCGTTCTGGTGCCCGAGAGCACTACGCGATGGAGAAAATCATGGCTGAAATCACACCCGCACTCATCAAAGATCTTCGCGAAAAGACCGGCGCCGGTTTCGCGCAGTGCAAAGAGGCATTGACCGAAGCGAGCGGCGACATCGACGAAGCAATCAAGGTCCTTCGCAAAAAAGGTCTGGCCGCTGCCGGCAAGAAAGCAGGACGCATCACCTCGGAAGGTCTGGTAGCCGTTGAAGTCTCCGGCAACAAAGGCGTCATGGTCGAAGTGAATAGTGAGACCGACTTTGTCGCGCAGAACGCAGAATTCAAAGCACTGGTGAAAGAGATCGCCCAGCTGGTACTGCAGTCGAATGCAGCCGACGCCGAGTCGATCGTCAGCGAGAAGTGGCCCAATGATGCAGAGGGCCGCAAGGTGAGTGAAGTCCTGGCGACCCACATCGCCAGGATCGGCGAGAACATTTCCATTCGCCGCTTCGTCCGATATGAAACGGATGGCGTGCTTGGCTCTTACGTGCATGGCAACGGCCGCATTGGCGTTCTGGTCGACGTGAAAGGCAGCGACAACAAGGAAGTGGCCGGAGGCGTGGCCAAGGATGTAGCGATGCACGTAGCTGCCGCGGAACCGCGCTTTCTGAAGCGTGATGAGGTGACTGAGAAGGACCTGGATACCGAGCGTGAGATTGCGAAAGATCAGGCCCTGAAGTCCGGCAAGCCTGAGAACGTGGTCGACAAGATCGTATCGGGAAAGATGGAGAAGTTCTACGGTGAGTCAGTCCTGCTCGAGCAGCCTTTCATCAAGGACGACAAGATGACCATCACCCAGCTGCTCACGCAGAAGGGAAAGGAAGCAGGTGGCACACTCGAAGTGGCTCGCTTCACCCGCTTCAAGCTCGGAGAAGGTCTGCAGAAGCGCGAAGATAATTTTGCCGCGGAAGTGGCCGCGCAGGCCGGACTCTGATTTCGTAAATTGCGACGAACGAAAGAGCGAGGGCGACCTCGCTCTTTTCTTTTTCAGGATCTCCTGATGACCAGGCTTCTGCGGTCCCGCCCGCTCGGTTAGTCGCTGCGTTCCAGCTTGCGGGATTCCTCGCCCCCCGCCACACCGCCCGCTTCCAATGAACGGTTTCCGAAGATCGGTGTGAGGGCTGCCTTGAGGGCCGGAGGCCCGGCATCGAAATAGCCCAGGCCGTGAGGCCTTGGGGTCTCGAATCGTAACGACGATGATTCCGAGCCCCGCAGGGGCGGCATCGCGACTTCCGTGTAAGCGCGTCTGTGCTGTGATGTTCAGCAGATCATTGCGCAGAGAATTTTCAGTACGGTGAGTCGCTGTTTCTACAAACATGCTGAAGCCAATTCGTCGAGAACGATTCGCGAACCTGATGGTCAGATGACAGTGATACGGCAGTTGAACGGAAGTCGCGATGCCGCCCCTTCGGGGCTCTTGAATTCGTGGCGATGCGCGGTCCACGGCCTCACGGCCGTGGCTAAAGAGATGCCGCCCCTCCGGGGCTCCGTGTGTGTTTGCTTGCAGGAGCGATACTCACGATTCTCGGCGACTACTCGCTGCGAGGAGCACCGCGTTCATTTTTGTAAAGCCGGCGTCATGCGCCGATTCCGAGCTCGGGACGAACGGGTTTCTGAACATCGGTGTGAGGGCTGTCTTTGAGGGCCGGAGGCCCGGCATCGAAATAGCCCAGGCCGTGAGGCCTTGGGGTCTCGAATCGTAACGACGATGATTCCGAGCCCCGGAAGGTGCGGCATCGCGACTTCCGTGTAAGCTCGTCTGTGCTGTGATGTTCAGCAGATCATTGCGCAGAGAATCTTCAGTACGGTGAGTCGCTGTTTCTAGAAACATGCTGAAG
>JBKJUK010000248.1:0-5433 GCA_046590705.1 Thermoanaerobaculia bacterium | reverse complement strand
CCACGAGATTCCCCGCCAGGAGAGAACTCGTGACGAGGCCACCGAAGACAATCGTCAAGAGGAGGCGTACTAAAGAATGCATGTTTCGCATAACGTCTGGCCATCCGTTCCTGCTTTGGCGGCACAAAACCTCTCACCCCAGGAGTCAGTCTGGCATTCGTAACCCCCGGCGCTTAACGACCGACATATGGAGTTAGGGTATCGGGTCGCCAGCGGATCCTCGCACAAAGGCTGTACCTGCGCTGGACCCGAACCTGCGAAAAGAAAAACGGCGAACCCAAAAGCTATCATTCTGCGCATCAGACATTCTCCTTGACGAGAATGTAAGTCCCGTCGAAGGGGAACGCAAAGAAAGGCCGACGACCTCGAATGTGATCGACGTCTAAACCTTACACCAGGACCGGACGCTCGGCCGATGTGGCAGCGATGTTCAGGCGAAGCACGTCAAGGTGGCGTGTATATTACAGAATGTTCAGCGGATCGACGTCGACAACCACGGTTACACCCGTCGGTGATGTCATCCCCTGCATGACCTCCGTCACAGCCTTGTGCATGGGCGCCCTCGAGGAACTTCGAAGCAGGATCTGATAGCGGAACACCCCTTTGATCCTCGAGAGAGGAGCTGGGGCCGGTCCCTGAATTCTCACGTTGGAAACCCCTTTCAAAGCCTTTTCCAGTTCGTTCCCGATTGCGATCGCAGCTTTCTCTACCTTCGGAAGTTCCTCTCCGCGCAGAAGGATGGCGATCATCGAACTGGCAGGCGGATAGAGAAACTTACGGCGGAAGTCAATCTCTTCACGGAAGAATGATTCGAAGTCGTGATTGGCCGCATGTCTGATCGCGTAATGCTGAGGAAACGCTGATTGAATGGCCACCGTCCCGGCAAGTTCGCCCCGGCCCGATCGGCCCGCAACCTGCGTCAGCAGATAAAACGTTTTTTCCGCCGATCTGAAATCGGGATATCCGAGAATCGAGTCCGCGTTGATCACAGCCGTGAAGGTCACGTTGGGGAAATGGTGTCCCTTGCTGATCATCTGAGTTCCGATCAAAGCCTGAGAATCCCCGCGCCGGAATCGGTCGAGGATCCGCACCATCTCTCCTTTTTTCCGTGTCGAGTCACGATCCACGACGTCGACTGTGATGCCTGGAAAATGTTTGCGAAATCGCTCTTCAACTTTTTCTGTACCGAAGCCGATTGGCTGAAGCACCTCGCCCTGACACTCGGGACACTTCGCCGGAATCGGTTTCCGAAGTCCGCAGTAGTGACAGATGAGCTGCCCGATCCGTCGATGCACAGTCAGAGTCACGCTGCAGTCGCGACACCGGAAATCGTTCTCACACTGGCGGCAGAGTAGAAACGGTGCATACCCTCGCCGGTTCATGAGGATGATGGCCTGTTCGCCCCTCGCGAAGGTGGCCTCGAGCCGCTCGCGCAGCTTAGCCCCGAAGATCACAAGACCCCGGTCTTCTTTCTCACCTTTCTCAGTACGAAGATCGATGATCTCGACCACCGGAAGACTCCGCTCCTCAACTCGTTGTCTGAGTTGAAGGAGCGTGTAGCGACCCTTTTCCGCGTTCTCTCTCGATTCTAGTGAAGGGGTCGCGGATCCGAGTACGACGGGAATGTCCGAGAGTCTGGCGCGCACGACGGCGAGATCGCGGGCGTTGTATCGAGGCGTCTCGTCCTGTTTGTAGGCGCCATCACCTTCCTCATCGACGACGATCAATCCGAGGTTCTGAAACGGGGTAAAGAGAGCTGATCGCGGCCCGATCGCTACATCCACCAGGCCACGGCGCGCACGCCACCACTGTTCGTATTTCTCACCGGCCGAAAGGCTACTGTGAAGGATTGCGATCCGCTCACCGAATCGCTGTTTCAGCCGCGCTGCGAAAACCGGCGTGAGTGAGATCTCGGGCACCAGCAAGATGGCCTGCTTCCCCTGGCGCACTACGTCGCGCATCAACTCGATATACACCTCAGTTTTGCCACTTCCGGTGATGCCCTGAAGGAGGAACGGCGAGAACGTTCCGAAGGTCGAGCGCACTGCATCGATGGCACTCTGCTGCTCGGACGAATAGTTGAACTCTTCGACAGTCGCCGGAGCCTCCGCGAGGAACTCATCGAGCGTATGTTGTCGGATCCGACGTTCAATCGAGACAATTCCCTTCTTTGCCAGCGTAGCGATGGAGGACTCGCTGACTCCCGCTGAGGTGAGAGTCGAAATTCGTGCCGTGCCACTCCATCGGGTGAGTTGCTGCACGACTGCCTGCTGTTTTTCCGATAGGCCTGCCGCATCACTCTGCAGCACCAGCCAGCGATCAGAACGTACGCCTGCGGAATCACGCAGCTCGTCCCTCACCAGAATCAGACCGGCGTCCTGCAGTCGCGCCAGCGCTTTGCTTCCGCCTCGATGCCTCGCCACGAGGTCTGAGGCAGATGTGCCGCCCTCGCGAATGCTGGTGAGCAGATCTATATCGGAGCCCAGTATTCGGGTGGCGGCGAGTGCTGCTTCCACTGCAGAAGGATCTTCCACGATCTGGAGCACTCTTCTCGAGCGCGTAGTCATATTCGGTGGAAGCGCGACCCGCAACATCTCCCCCAGTGGCGCGATGTAGTAATCGGCCGCCCACTGGCAAAGCTGAATGATCTCCGGAAGCAGCGCCGGTTCGTCCTGATCCAGCAGAGTTCGGACGTCTTTGATCTTCGCGGGCTGCAGTTCGCTGGTCGCGCAAAGACTCACCACGAATCCGGTGACAGACCTCGGGCCCCAGGGAACTTCAACTCGAGATCCGAGCCTCACCTCTCCCCGAAATTTCGCAGGTACGCGGTAGGTGAACGTACCGAAGACTCCGAGTGGAACGGCTACGTCGACGAATTCGGGATTCTGGGGAGTCACGCCGATGAGGATAAACGGTCGCGCAAGAGGCGTACTGGCGAAAGCGGCATGTTCGAGATTACGATCTGTCACCGGACACGTCATTCCGATGAGCGCGAGATGACCTAGCGGAACTGCGAGGTGTGAGTGCGAAGAGGAATCTCCGGTCCGCGGTGCAAGGGTCGAACCTTCACACCGCATCTGCACGGATCGGAGATTCCTCCTCGCAGTTGGAGTCGTTCGATGCCTCCGTTCAGCCGGCTCGTCGGAATGACGAGCGGGAGGAACGGACGCTTACGGGGTCGACGCTTACGGGGTCACACGCCATTTTCAACGTTCGTTATTGTGAGACAGGCGTTGTAAATAAGACCGTGACAAGTGTGCGTCTGACCCCCGGATATTTGGAATCGCGTGCGCTGCTCCGGCGGCGCTTCGACATGACGCCACGGCGACAGTCTGCGACTTCTGAACTCTTCTATTTTCTCCGCAGCGATACGGTCTTCGTCTGCCTGACCTCGTTGCCCTTAGCGTCGATTCCTTCTGCGCGGATGTCCGCTTCCACGGCCGAGCTGAAGGCGGCGTCAGGGATTTCCTCGCGAAGGCTGAACGCGTAACGAACAGTGGAGTTCGCTGGAATCACGGGAGAGTAACTTCTTCCCTCGAGATAGCTGCGGTCGTACGATTTCGTCAGTACACGGATTCCAAGCGCCTTCAATTCAACATGGATCCCGGTGAGAGTGACCTGGGTGCCGCCAAATTCGGTGATGGCAACTTCGAAGGGCAGGTCGTAGGTACCGCTCGTCCCCTGGACACGCGTGGCTTCGATCGGGTTTGGAATGACCGCGACGTTGATCGAGCCTCGGCCCGGCGTCGTTGGCGAATCGTCCTCGCCTTTGCAGCCACCAAGGAACAGGAGCAGGAGGAGGAGAGAGAGTGCGGACAAGAGAGTTTTGCGCATGGTCGAAAACAAGTGCAGAATTCCGACCAGTTCTGGAGGCCGCATGAAATCGATAGTCCTGCTCTCGCTGATCATTGCTCTTTTTTCCTGGCCTGCTCTCGCGCAAGGTCCGCAACAAGGCCGGGTGATTCAGTCGCCTGGATCGGTGTTGCGAGAACGCGATCGTGTTGAAGCTGTGAACAGCGTTCTGCGCGACCGGCTGGACAATCTCCTCCCTGGGCTCATGCGGGAGACGGGGATCGATTTCTGGGTAGTGATCAATCGAGAATACGCCGAGGACCCTGTCTATCTGACGCTCGTTCCGGAACCGGTGTTCGCTGCGCGCCGGACCACGATGCTGGTGTTTCATGACCGAGGCCTCGAGAAAGGCGTGGAACGGATCACGGTTAGCCGCTACCCTATTGAAGATTTTTACACTGCGGCCTGGGAAGGGGGCGACCTTTCCGCGCAGTGGAAGCGACTGGCCGAAGTCATACGTGAGCGAAATCCTAAGAAGATCGGCATCAATGTCAGCCGAGACTGGCCCTTTGCTGATGGTCTGACGCACGGACTCTACGAGCAACTCGCCTCTTCGCTCACGCCTGAGTTGCGTCTCCGCCTCACCAGCGCCGAGCAGCTGACCGTGCGCTGGATGGAGACGCGTACTGCCGCGGAACTCGAGTCTTATCCCTCGATCGTGTCACTGGCCCGGTCGGTCGTGACCGAGGCTTTCTCCGAGAAGGTGATTACTCCGGGAGTGACGACCACCGACGATGTCTCCTGGTACATTCGAGAGCGTTACGCAGCGCTCGGCCTTCCGATATGGTTCATGCCCTATGTGAACATCCAGCGGCCGGGCGTGAAGTGCGAGTCGTCGACGCCCTTCTGTGGAACAGGCGGAATCATCCGACGGGGTGATGTACTGCACACCGATGTAGGGATCACCTACCTTAGACTGAACACGGACACTCAGGAGATGGGTTACGTCCTGCGACTCGGAGAAACGGAAGTTCCCGCAGGTCTCGTTCGCGCGCTGGCGGTCGGGAACCAGTGGCAGGATCTGCTCACCCGCGAGTTCAGGACCGGCCGTACGGGAAACGAGATTCTCGCTGCGACGCGCGCTTCGGTGGCGAGGGAGAATATCGAGGCAAGCACGTACACCCACCCTCTCGGTTTCTTCGGACATGCGGCAGGACCGACCATTGGTATGTGGGACAACCAGGGCCCGACCGCCATTCTCGGGGATTGGAAGCTCCGTCCGAACACGGCCTACGCCATCGAAGGGAACGTAAAAGTTCCGATCGCGGAGTGGAAGAACCAGCTCGTGCAGATCAAACTCGAGCAGTCCGCCGTATTCAACGGAGAGAGAGTCATCTACCTCGCAGGCCGACAGACCGCGTGGCACGTGATTCGTTAAACGCTTAGCTCGGGGGAGCTCGTCATCGACAACGAAATCTCTGTTACTGCCCGTCGTCACGAACGTGCCGCGACGTCATTCCGATGAGCCGCGCGAACGTCAGATGTCCCGCAGCACTTACTGCGAAGAGGAATCTCCGGTCCGCGCGGACGCGGTGTAACAACTTCGATCCTCGCGGCGCGGAACGGAGATTCCTCTTCGCA
>JBKJUK010000163.1:0-7867 GCA_046590705.1 Thermoanaerobaculia bacterium | reverse complement strand
GAGTTCACCTGTCACTCCGCCACAGGCAGGATTGCCTGTGCCACACAGGAGATCTGCGCGTCTTTCGACCGCGCGGTGCCGAAGCGCCTCCTACTGGTTACTGGCTCCTTACTACTTACTACGCTCCGACCCGAGTCATCCGGAATCATCTGAACAGTAAGCCGGTTGTCTAAAGCGTACCAGTCTGGTACTGTTTCGCGCCGCAGCTCTCCGCGGTCTGTTCTTCCTACACTATGCTCAAAATCTCAAAGCTGACAGACTATGGCCTCCTGGCCTCGGTGTACCTCGCCCGCCGGCGCGGAGAGACGATCTCTGCCCGGGAGATCTCGAAGTTTTACTCACTTCCCGGTCCCGTCATTTCCAAGGTCCTCAAGACCCTGCACGAAGGCGGAGTCGTGGTTTCCAGACGAGGGGTGGGCGGCGGCTACTCCTTTGAGGGCGAACCTGATTCGGTCACCCTTGGGCAGCTCCTCGAAATTTTCGAAGGTCCCTGGAGTCTGCTCGACTGCGAGACGAACGACGAGAGTGGCACCGCAGTGTGCGGGATCCGCTCGGCCTGTCCCTCGAGAACCTTCATCGGCGGGATCAACCGCACCATCAAGAATGCCTTTCAGCAGGTCACCCTCGGGGACCTCGCCCGGGGAGTCGATACGAACGCCGGTCTGCAGCAAACGGTCGACGTGGCCCCACAGTCCAGGGAGTTGCAATGAGTAAGAACTACGAACTCGAACAGATGGCGAGCCAGGAGTACAAATACGGCTTCGTCACCAACATCGAATCAGACGTCGTACCGCCCGGCCTCTCGGAAGACGTGGTACGACTCATCTCCGGAAAGAAGAACGAGCCTGACTTCATGCTGCAGTATCGTTTAAAGGCCTTTCGTCACTGGCTGACCCTGTCCGAGCCTGAGTGGGCCAACGTCCATTACCCGAAAATCGACTTCCAGGCCATCAGCTACTACTCGGCGCCAAAGCAGAAGAAGGTATTGAACAGCCTGGACGAAGTCGATGCCGAACTGATCGACACGTTCAATAAGCTGGGCATCTCCCTGGACGAACAGAAGCGCCTCACCGGAGTGGCCGTCGACGCAGTTTTCGACAGCGTCTCGGTGGCCACGACGTTCCGCGCGGAGCTGGCCAAGCTCGGCATCATCTTCTGCTCGTTCTCAGAAGCGGTACGCGAGCACCCTGACCTCATACAGCAGTACCTCGGTTCGGTCGTCCCTTACACCGACAACTACTACGCGACTCTCAATGCAGCGGTCTTCAGCGACGGATCTTTCTGCTACATACCGAAAGGTGTGCGCTGCCCCATGGAACTCTCGACCTACTTCCGAATCAATACGGCTGGCACGGGTCAGTTTGAACGGACTCTGATCATCGCCGAGGAGGGCAGTTACGTCAGTTATCTGGAAGGCTGCACAGCGCCCTCGCGCGATGAGAACCAGCTGCACGCGGCAGTTGTAGAGCTGATCGCTCTCGACGGCGCCACCATCAAGTACTCGACCGTCCAGAACTGGTATCCCGGCGACAAGGAAGGACGAGGCGGCATCTACAACTTCGTCACCAAACGTGGCAAGGCCATGAAGAACGCCCGCATCTCCTGGACTCAGGTAGAAACCGGATCGGCCATCACCTGGAAGTACCCGAGCTGCATCCTGCAGGGTGACAACTCCGTCGGCGAGTTCTACTCGGTCGCCCTCACCGCCAACCACCAGCAGGCCGACACCGGCACGAAGATGATCCACATCGGTAAGAACACCAGCAGCACCATCGTTTCGAAGGGGATTTCGGCAGGTCGCGGCCAGAATACCTATCGCGGTCTGGTGAAGATCATGAAGAGCGCCGAAGGCGCGCGGAACTACTCGCAGTGCGACTCACTGCTGCTCGGCGACAAGTGCGGCGCGCATACCTTTCCGTACATCGAAGTGCGGAACTCGACTGCGCAGATGGAACACGAAGCCACCACTTCCAAGATCGGCGAGGACCAGCTCTTCTACATGCAGCAGCGTGGTATCTCGACCGAGGATGCGGTGGCCATGATCGTCAACGGATTTTGCCGTGAAGTGTTCAAGGAATTACCGATGGAGTTCGCAGTGGAAGCGCAGAAACTTCTCGGCGTCAGTCTGGAAGGCAGTGTGGGCTGATGTTCGTTTATTCGCTTGTCATCGGTAGGGGCGCGTTGCGCGCGCCCGCTCCCCGGTGCAATCCATGGTAACGGCCGAGAGAGCGGGCGAGCGCAGCTCGCCCCTACCAAGCGCAGTACCGAAATAAAGGAAGAACAACGTAATGCTGGAAATCAGGAATCTCCGCGCGCGGGTCGACGAGAAGGAAATTCTCAAGGGGCTGGACCTCTCGATCAAGGCCGGTGAAGTACATGCGATCATGGGGCCGAACGGCTCGGGGAAGAGCACGCTGGCCAATGTACTGGCTGGACGTCCGAACTATGAAGTGACGTCAGGAGAGGTTCTCTTCGAGGGACGCAACCTGCTGGAAATGGCACCGGAGGAGCGCGCTCGTGAAGGTGTGTTCCTGGCCTTCCAGTATCCGGTAGAAATTCCGGGAGTGAACAACACTTACTTTCTCCGGGCCTCACTGAATGCCATGAAGAAACATCGCGGCGAGGAAGAACTCGACGCCATGGACTTCCTCAAGCTGCTGCGCGAGAAGATGCAGCTGGTGGAGCTTCCCGAGTCGCTCATCAACCGCGCCGTGAATGAAGGCTTTTCCGGCGGTGAGAAGAAGCGCAACGAGATCCTGCAGATGGCTGTACTCGATCCGAAGCTGGCCATTCTCGATGAGACTGACTCTGGTCTCGATATCGATGCGCTGCGAATCGTCGCCGAAGGTGTGAACCGCCTTCGCTCGGAGCGTCATGCCGTGCTCGTAATCACGCACTATCAGCGTCTGCTGGACCATCTCGTTCCCGATTTCGTTCATGTTCTGCACGATGGTCGCATCGTCAAATCAGGTGGTAAGGAACTGGCTCTCGACCTCGAGAAACGCGGCTACAGTTGGATCGAAGAAGAGTTCGCGGCGGCGGGAGCGCGCTGAAGCAGATGACTCCCGTACTGGTCCCCGAAGTTAAATCACACAGCCCATTTGTCGACCTGCTTCCTGCTGCGGCGGCAGCGCTGCCTGGCTTCGATGCCATGCGAGCTGCGGCGCTCAGGCAGCTCGAGCGGACAGGCCTGCCCACACGCGACCACGAGGAATGGCGCTACACGAATCTGAACCCCATTCTGCGTGCGCAATTCACCATTGCCAGACGTATCTCTGTTCCGGCCGAACGGTTTGCCGAGGTTGATCTTGCTGGGGAGTGTGCAGCGCAGCTGGTCTTCATCAATGGATACTACGATTCAGAGCTCTCGACCGCGTCTCTGCCGCATGGCGTGGTCGTGCAGGTGTTCTCTGATCCCGCTTTCTCCAATTCCGCGCACCTCTCGGATCCTGTGCGCGACGATCAGCCACTGATGATTCTCAACCAGGCGCTCATCACCGATGGTGCAGTCATTACCGTCGAAGATGGCGTTTCGCTCGAGAAGCCCATCCATCTGCTGTTCATCAACGTGGCGGAAAGCACAGCATTCGTCATTTCTCCGCGCGTTGAACTCACCGTAGGAAGCAATAGCAGCATCAGGATCATCGAGACATCATTCGGCGTAGCGCCGGGAGTTTACTTTTCGAACTCAGTCACGCGTCTTCGTGCTGGTGAGAACGCGCGCGTCTCCTACTGCAAACTCGAGCGTGAGAGTGAGCAGTCCTTTCACATCTCGAATCTCTCAGTTGAAGCCGCTCGTGGCAGCGAGGTACGCTCCATGGCCGTATCCCTTGGCGGCGCCATCGTACGCAGTGAGATTTACGCACGGCTGGCCGGTGAAGGCTCACATGTCACTCTCGACGGGTTGTACATCCTCGAAGGAACGCAACGCGTCGACAATCACACCGTCATCGATCACGCTGCGCCGCACACGACCAGCGAAGAACTCTACAAAGGTGTTCTGGGTGGTCACTCCAACGGAATCTTCGACGGGAAGATCATCGTCCGCAAAGAAGGTCAGCAGACCAGCTCGCGTCAGACCAACAAGAACCTGCTCCTGTCGAATGACGCCACCGCCGACAGCAAGCCACAACTCGAGATTCACGCCGATGACGTCAAGTGCGCGCACGGATCCACCATTGGTCAGCTCAGCGAAGAGTCGATCTTTTATCTGCGCTCGCGTGGGATCGCGTACGACGAAGCGGTGAATATGCTGACTTACGCCTTCGCCAGCGAGTTGATCGAACGAATTGACTCGACAAAAGTGCGCGAGCAGATCACGCAGGTTCTTCTGCAGAGACTTCCTGAACAGCGGAAGCAGGAGATTTCATGAGCAGCAACTCTGCAACTCTGGCCCACTCGGAGACATCGTTGTCGTTTGACGCTGAACGCTATCGCCGCGATTTTCCGATCCTGCAGACCACGGTGCATGGCAAGCCGTTGATCTATCTCGATAACGCCGCAACCACACAGAAGCCGCAGGTGGTCATCGATCGACTCGTGCAGTACTACAGCACCGAGAACGCCAATGTGCATCGTGGTGTCCATCTACTGAGTCAGAAGGCCACCGACGCCTACGAAGGCTCGCGTGAAATCATTCGCCGGCACATCAACGCGGGCAGCGAGAAAGAAGTGATTTTTCTTCGTGGATGCACCGAGGCCATCAATCTCGTAGCTCAAACCTTCGGGCGGAAAAACATCCGGACCGGCGACGAGATCGTGATCTCGGCGATGGAGCATCACTCCAACATCGTTCCCTGGCAGATGCTGTGCGAAGAAACCGGCGCCGTTCTTCGGGTCATTCCGATCAACCAGCGCGGCGAACTCGACATGGATGCTTACGAGGCGCTGCTGAGCGACCGGACCAGACTGGTGGCTGTCGTCCACGTCTCAAATGCCCTCGGCACTGTGAATCCCGTTCGTGAAATTACACGCCTCGCTCACGCGCGCGGCAGCAGAGTGCTCATCGACGGCGCGCAGGCCATGCCGCACATGCCGGTCGACGTGCAGGCCATCGACTGCGACTTCTACACGTTCTCAGGGCACAAGATGTTCGGCCCCACCGGAGTGGGAGTTCTGTACGGAAAAGAAGCGCTGCTGGAATCAATGCCTCCCTGGCAGGGTGGTGGTGACATGATCCGCTCGGTCACTTTCGAGAAGACCACCTGGAACACGCTTCCTCATAAATTCGAAGCGGGGACGCCGAACATTGCCGACTTTATCGCGCTCGGCGAAGCGATCCGCTACGTGAACGACATCGGTCTGGAGAAGATCGCCGCGTGGGAGGCTGAACTTCTGTCGTACGCAACCGAACAACTCTCGGCCATTCCAGAACTTCGCTTCATCGGCACGGCCCGAGAGAAAGCTAGTGTGATCTCGTTCGTTCTCGAAGGCGTGCACCCGCATGACATCGGCACCATCGTCGACCAGCAAGGCGTGGCGATCCGTACTGGCCATCACTGCACGCAGCCGGTCATGAATTTCTTCGGAGTTCCCGCCACGGCGCGCGCATCATTCGCGTTCTACAACACGAAAGAGGACGTGCATGCGCTGACTGCGGCCATCCGTCGTGCGCTGGCGGTATTCGCCTGATGTCCGACCTTCGTGAGCTGTATCAGGAAATCATCCTCGATCACAACAAGAGTCCTCGGAATTTCAAGAAACTCGACCCCGCCGATCGCACCGCCGAGGGTTATAACCCGCTGTGCGGGGATCACTACACTTTTTACGTGAACATGGACGGAGAGCAGATTCGCGAGATCGGATTTCAAGGCTCAGGCTGCGCGATTTCCAAAGCGTCGGCGTCGGTCATGAGTACCTCCATCAAAGGTAAATCGCGCGAGGAAGCGGAAATGCTCTTCGCGCGCTTTCGGGGAATGGTCACAGGGGAAGATGTGTCGGAAGTCGATGAGATGGACAAGATGGCCGCCTTCTCCGGCGTGCGTGAGTTCCCGGCACGCGTGAAGTGCGCCATCCTTCCCTGGCACACCATGGTTAGCGCCGTGCGCGGTGATCAGGACGTCATTTCCACTGAGTAATCCGGTGCAGTGAGTCGTAAGTATTCAGGAGCTTTCCGATGCGCGAAGAAGTCACAGTCAGTCGTTTATGCGAAGCCGTCATGATCCCGAGCGGCGACAAAGTCATGGTTCCGAAAGGGACGCACGCCACCATCACGCAATCCCTTGGCGGCACGTACACAATGATCACCGAGCGCGGCATCATGGTGCGGGTCTCCGGTCAGGAAGTCGAAGCGATCGGCAAGGAACCTGTAGCGGCAATCAAAGCCGAAGGTGAGGTTTCGAAAGAAGATCTCGAGAAGATGGTCTGGGATCAGCTCAAGACTTGCTACGACCCTGAGATTCCAGTCAACATCGTCGACCTCGGGCTGGTCTATATGTGTGAACTCGAACCATCTGAGGATGGTTTCAGTGTGGCCTTGAAGATGACACTCACCGCACCTGGCTGTGGAATGGGTCCGGTCCTGGCTCAGGATGTGGAGAGTAAAGTGATGGCTCTACCGCGCGTGAAAAATACCAACGTCGACATCGTCTTCGACCCGGTCTGGGACCGCAGCATGATGACCGAAGCGGCGCGCCTGCAGCTCGGCATGATGTGGTGAGGGCTCAGGGGAAGTTCACGAAGGCGGCCGGGTGCGCCCGCAGAGGTCGTCCTTTCGTCCTTCCCATCGACGGGCAGTAAGCTCCCAGCACCGTTATAATCAGGTCGATGTCTGACGACGCTACTGGCAAGCGCATGTACAAAATCGGCGAAGTCTGCCGGATCGCCGACGTGCAGCCGTACGTTCTCCGCTACTGGGAGACTGAGTTTGCTGCACTGGCCCCGAGCAAGAGCGGAGGCGGTCAGCGGCTCTACTCCCAGCGTGAAATCGACGTCATTCTTCGGATCAAGCAGCTACTTTATTCGGAAGGTTTCACCATCGTCGGAGCAAAGAAGAGGCTCGATCTGGAGCTGAACGAGAATCTGGAGATCGTAAGACCGGAGGCGGTACCACTCGCTACGGAGAAGGCGTCGGCCGCCGTTGTCTCCCGCGGAGATCTTCAGCGTTCCAATGTCGTGCGGAAGGCCAGGAATGAACTGCGCGAACTGTTAGAGCTGCTCGATCGCCGCTGACCTGATCTGTTTCGCTACAGATTTTCTAATCGGGTTGCAACGAAGATTCTCCGCGACTGAGGAATCTACGCGAAGGTTCTGCGCTTCCGAGTTGAACAATACCGCCGATACGGATCAGGAACGTCATTCCGATGGAGCACGCCGTGCTCAATGGCGAGCGCAGAGGTACTGCGACTGAGGAATCTACGTACAAGGTTCGCGCTCAACATTTACAGCGCGGTCCCTGTGCGTAGATCCCTTGTACCCACCCATCCGCCGCTTCTAATGAATGGGTTTCTGATGATCGTTGCGAGGGCGCTGCCTTTGAGGGCCGGAGGCCCGGCATCGAAATAGCCCAGGCCGTGAGGCCCTGGGGTCTCGAATCGTAAACGACGATGATTCCGAGCCCCGGAGGGGCGGCATCGCGACTTCCGTTCAAGCTCGTCTGTGCTGTGATGTTCAGCAGATCACGCGCAGAGAATCTTCAAGTAAGTGAGTCGCTGTTCTCGAAAACAGCGGATGCGAATTCGTCGAGAACGATTCGGCAACCTGAGTGGTCGGATAACAGCGACGGGGCAGTTGAACGGAAGTCGCGATGCCGCCCCTTCGGGGCTCTTAAGTTCGTCGCGATGCGCGGTCCACGGCCTCACGGCCGTGGCTAAAGAGATGCCGCCCCTCCGGGGCTCCGTGTGTGTTGGTTGCAGGAGCGATACTCACG
>JBKJUK010000151.1:0-6878 GCA_046590705.1 Thermoanaerobaculia bacterium | reverse complement strand
GATTAGCGCGGTACATCCCTCGCACCCACCCATCCCACCGATAGGATGACGACTCCTCGGCGATCTCGTTTCTTTCTCTCAGTCGCCGCGCAGCGCGGTCCGAGGCTCGGGATGACGGCTCTGCTGTGGAGCACAGGCAATCCTGTCTCTTTCCGTAGTCGCCACGCTGGGGTGGTCTGCTTCTCAAGATTACGCTTCCCTGTGCACTTCTCCGCGGGTCAGGCTGCTCAAAGTTTCCGTATTTAGTCCCATTCGGACCTGGTCTCCCTACATTTGGTTTTCGGAAGGGGCATCTTCGGCAGGATTCTCGCAATTCCGGCTGACGTGGCTGACGACTTTCTCGATCGCATCGAGCAGGATCTCAAACGACGGCGTGAACTCATCGACCGCCTGAGGGACGAACGCACCGAGTCAATGCGAACTACCGAAGACTTAGCCGAAAAGGTGAGAGCCCTGAATAAGCGACTGGCGCATCCCGACGGTACCGGCCAGAGAAACCGCAGTGCCAATGTCGGCTCCCCTTCCTGCCCCTCCTGCGGAAACTCTGGTTTTCGGGTGGCCGTTGGCTCGCAGACCGGCGAGGTGAAAATGAAATGCGCAGATTGCGACGAGACCCATCGAAAGTTCCCTCCGAAAGCCGAGCCGATAAAGCCCTGAAGTTGCTCTCGCAATCCGCTGCAGCAATGCAGATGAAGCATGGTTGGAATGATTTGTGTACCTCTACGCTTGTGAACTGACGCATGCGCTTCCTCTCTGCTTTCGCAATCAGCCTCTTGCTGGCCTCTTTCTTTCCGGGTCTGGCCGTTGCTGGAATCTGCGCGCAACTCCCCTGCTGCGCCGATCAGGGCGAGCAGAGCTCGAGCCTCAGTCGGCCTGACTGCTGCACGCCTTCGCAATGCACGGTCGAGCAACCTGAACTACGCCCGCAGCCGTTGCAACTCAGCACTGAGGCACTCGAAGCGAGCCAACTCTTCGCTGCAACGTACGGCCCTGACGCTCCCCTGCATTCACCTGCAGAGGTGCGCGCAGTATGGCCAGCCGGGCACTCCGCCCGGCGTCTGGCGTTGCTCTCGATCTTCCTGATCTGATCTTCGGAACAACCGCGTCCACACGTGTCCCTTCGGACACACGCTGTTCTCTCGCTGGAGGTCTTCTTTGTTCTCACTCAGGTCGAACGGGCCGCTGCCCGCTTTCTTCATCCTGCTATTTGCCCTGCCCATCCACGCTCAGTCGCTGGACTGGCGCGACCGTAAAGCCGTGGTCACTGCCGCTTTGGGTAAAAACACTGAACTGATCAGCCTCGCCTCTGCCGCAGATGCGGCGGCGGAGCGGGCGCGCGTAGCCGGATCGCGACCGAATCCCATGCTCATGACGGGTGTGGTCAATAAGCATATCGATCTGACAAACGATCCGATCATGACCATGAACATGGTGGGAGCATCACAGTCTCTTCCACGCCGTGAGCGACGCGACGCGCTGAAACGATCAGCGACGCTCGAGGCTGGCCGCTTCGAGTACGAACGAGCAAGCCTCCGGGCTGAGATCCGTCGCGACGTTCTGTTTGCCTGGTACGACCTGGCAGCGGCAGACAGCCAGATCAGGGCAACGAAAGAACTGCTGCCGGTTCTCGAGAATCTCGTCAGCGCCTCACGCATTCGCTACGAGTCCGGGACGACCAATCAGGCCGACGTGATCCGCGCGCAACTTCAACGCAGCCAGGTCGATTACCAGCTGCTCACGCTTCAGGGACGACGCCGGGTTGCTGCATTCCGATTGCTGATTCAATGCGGGCTTCCTCTCTCCGAGACGATCCCGCCTCTGGAACTCTCTCACGGATCAGGACAGGAAAAGATTTCGAGTGCTCCAGTGCTTGCAGACAATCATCCATCTCTCGCCGAGCTCTCGAATTTGATCGCGCAGAGAGAGCAGGAGGTCAACCTCGCCAAACTGCTCGCCACTCCCGACTGGAACATCGAAGCCTCGTACGGAATGCGACCGGAAGACAAGGACATGTTCAGTCTGGTAGCGCGGATCGAGTTGCCAATCCGCAGGAACTCACTGATTGCCCCGCAGATTCGGGCCGCCGTCGCTGAACGCGACGCCACAGCACAACAGGTTGAGGTCGTGAGGCGCCGTCTGCAACAGGATCTCGCCAACGCCTGGTCCCGACATCTGGAGGCGACAGAACAATTAAAGTTCTACGAGGAGGTGCTGGTGCCGCAGACGAAGCTGGCCTTCGACTCTTCGCTCGTCGCCTATCAGGCCGGAAGAGACAATTTCGAGGCGGTGATCGCCGCAGAAACGTCGTGGTTGAAGCTGAAGATCGACGAGCTCGATCTCCTCGCGCTTCACATCAAGTCGATCACTGATTTCAAAGCGATTCAAGATGGCGCACGAAGCGGCGCCTCGAGTGGGGACGAGAGCACGGCCATGAACTTGTCCGGTACAGGCGCGAAACCAACCGCCGCCATGGGGATGAACTGATGAACCGCAACCGTACGATCATCACGATTGTATTCACGCTTCTTCTGCTCGTTCTGTTTTCGGGCGGATTTTTTCTCTGGAAGCAGCGCCAGAACGACAAACGATCACCGTCCGTCGGTAAGAGCGAGCAGACCAGTGACGTCGCCGAGGCGACCTACTACTGCCCGATGCATCCATCGGTCACCTCACACAAACATGGCAACTGCCCGATCTGCGGCATGCGACTCGTCAAACGGAGCGGATCGCAGCAGAACGACGTCGCCTCCCAGCTGGCCACTGCAGGGAAACTGAGCCCAGGCAGCAGCGGGACACCCGGACCGATGCCAGGAGGCATCTCACTCTCACCAGCGCAGCGAGTGATGGCCAATGTACGGACGGTCCGCGTCATTCTGACTGACGAGCCATCGCAGCTGGTGACCAGCGGTCGCGTCACGCTCGATGAACGACGAATTGCGCAGGTCAGCGCGTACACAGGCGGTCGTATCGAACAGCTGTCGGTGAACTTCACCGGCGATCGAGTGGAACGGGGTCGCGTAGTTGCCACGATGTACTCACCCGAACTCTACGCGACGCAGCAGGAGTATCGCCTGGCGCTGGCAGGCCGGAAGCGAATGCAGACCTCCAGCTTTCCGCAGGCTCGCAGCGCGGCCAGCGATCTCGTAGGCGCGAGCAAACGACGGCTGCAACTCCTCGGCATGACCGAACGTCAGATCGCGGCGATCGCCAGCGGCCGAGGCGGAAAGTACACCACGGATATCGTCTCGCCAGTATCTGGAATCGTTACGCAGAAGCTGGTGGTGCCGCAGCAATATGTAACGGCTGGACAGCCGCTCTTTCAGATCGCAGATCTATCCGCGGTCTGGGTCGAAGCCGATGTTTACGAGGCCGACCTCTCGCGGGTGACAACAGGGCAGCGGGTGTCGGTCACTTCGGCGGCGCTGCCTGGTGTGGAACTGAATGGCACAGTGGCCTTCATTCAGCCAAACGTCGACGGTGCGAGCCGAGCGACGAGAGTTCGGATCGAACTCCCTAACAAAGGGATGCGGTTGAAGCCGGACATGTTCGTCGCAGTGAAACTGTTCGGTTCGGCCGGAATCCCCTCCATCAATCTCCCCGCCAGCGCCGTCGTCGATCGCGGACTCCGGCAATTCGTCTGGGTGCAGGTGGCAGATGGCAGCTACGCACCGCGACAGGTGGTAGTCGGGAGTCGGAGTGCGGGTAGTGTGAGGGTGATGTCGGGGATTCGGCCGGGTGAGGTCGTGGTCGTTGAGGGGGGATTTCTACTCGACTCGGAAGCGCAGCTGCGGAATGCCTCGACCGAGGTGCCGCAGTGAGCGTTCCGCACGTGGGGATGGGGTGTGGTGGCGGAGTTTGTGTCGGTCGTTGCGCGGTCGCGAAGCGTTGTGGGAGCGCGTTGCACATTCAGGGCGTCGTTCCGCGAGAGTCGCGATGCCGCCCCGCCGGGGCTCAGAAACTGTCAGCGCCGGCCACGTCCCAGGCCTCACGGCCAGGGCTAATCCGATGCCGGGCCTCCGGCCCTCTTCTGACCCGACTCAAATTCTGGATCGGCTTGGTCGGACCACGCGACCTCCGAGCCCCGGAGGGGCGGCATCGCATTAGCCATGGCCGTAAGGCCGTGGACCGCACGCTCAGCGCACATTCAAGAGCCCCAGAGGGGCGGCATCGCGACTTCTTTTCAACGACACATCGTGCTGACTATCGCCATCTACGTCCACAAATACGTCTCATCGAAATCGATTTCGTATCGTTTCAAAAAATCCCGATACTCCTCCTGAAACGTTCGCACTCGATGATGTTCCTGCTGGTCCGCGATGTATCGAATGACTTCAGGAACGGCCGAACGACCCACACTGAACGCGCCGAAACCCTGCTGCCACGAGAACTTCGAATGCTGACTCCAACCTTGATGAATGAATCGCGAGGAGTTTGCCTTCAACTTCCCAACCAGTTCCGAGACCGAGACGTTCGCCGGCACGCCAACCAACAGATGAATGTGATCGGCGACGGAGTTGATCGCGAGTACGTCGCCGTGGAGATTACGCGCGACGCCACAGAGATATTTTTCGACCTCGGGGCCGATCTCTCGGACCAACATTGGAGTCCGGTCCTTGGTGCTGAACACGATGTGAACCAACAACGATGTGTATGTATGTCCCACATGAAAAGCGTACCTCGGGGAGTGTGGCAGTGTCGCGATTTCGGTGAAAACCAGATCCCGTGCGGTACGCGAGAGTCGCGATGCCGCCCCGCTGGGGCTCAAAGAATTGCGGCCCCGCCCATGCCCCAGGCCTCACGGCCTGGGCTAATGCGATGCCGGGCCTCCGGCCCTCAAAGGCGAGCAGCTGCCGCGGAATCTACAACCTTTATCGTTGCCGACGGCCCCATGGCCGTGAACCGCACGCAATACGCACGTTCAAGAGCTCCGGAGGGTCGGCACCGCTCCAGCCACGCCCGCAAGGCCATGGACCCCACGCACCACGCCCATTTCAAAGCCCCAGAGGGGCGGCATCGCTTTAGCCACGGCCGTGAGGCCGTGGACCACGCACACCGCGCACATTCAAGAGCCCCGGAGGGGCGGCATCGCGACTTCTGCGATCCAACATCGCGCCTCCGTTTGACACGCGTACACCATGGCGAGGCCGCGTGATGCAATCACTCGTACGCCGCATCATCGAACTCTCCGCTCGAAATCGCCTGATCGTGCTGTCACTGTATGCGCTGCTGATCGCCGTCGGGACGTGGGCCACGCTCAACACGCCGCTCGATGCAATTCCTGATGTCTCCGACAATCAGGTCATCGTCTTCGTCGACTGGCCAGGTCGTTCGCCTCAACTCGTCGAGGATCAGGTCACCTACCCGCTTGCGTCGAATCTGCAGGGCCTTCCAAATCTGAAATCGGTACGCGCACAATCGATGTTCGGCTTCTCGCTGGTCTACGTGATCTTCGACGATGACGTCGACATCTACTGGGCTCGCACGCGCGTGCTCGAGCGTCTGAACTACATCGCTGGTCTGCTCCCTGCCGGCGCCACTCCACGGCTCGGTCCGGAAGGCACAGGCGTCGGTCACGTCTTCTGGTACACGCTTCGCTCGAAGCAGCACGATCTGGGACAACTCCGCGCGATTCAGGACTGGTATCTGAAACTCGGACTGCAGTCGACTCCCGGAGTCGCCGAGGTCGCCTCGATAGGAGGATTCGTCAAGCAGTATCAGATCAATCTCGACCCGCTGAAGATGGCCGCGCGCGGAATCACGCTCGATACCGTCATCAGTGCAGTGCGGCGCTCGAACAGCGACGTCGGCGGACGCCTCCTCGAAGTCGGCCAGACTGAATACATCGTTCGGGGGATCGGATATCTGCGCTCCGTCGAAGACCTGGCCAGCATCTCCCTCGGTGCGCCAGGAGGAACAACCATACCCATCTCCTCGATCGGTACGGTGAGTACGGGTGCTGAACTCAGACGCGGACTGCTAGATGAAAACGGAACCGGAGAAGTCGTCGGCGGCATCATCGTCGCGCGCTACGGCGAGAACGCCAAGGAAGTCATCGACAGGGTGAAGTCACAGCTGGCCGTGTTGGAAAAAGGATTGCCTCCCGGGGTCACCATTCACACCGCCTACGACCGCTCCGAACTGATCGAACGCGCAGTGGATACGCTGAAGAAGGCCCTCACAGAAGAAGGCGTCATCGTCTCGCTCGTAGCCATTGTCTTCCTTCTGCATTTCGGTTCGGCTCTCACCGTGCTGGTGGGACTTCCACTCTCCGTTCTTTTCAGTTTCGTTCTGATGTACGCCTTCGGAATCACCTCGAACATCATGTCACTCGGCGGAGTCGCACTGGCAATCGGCGAGATCGTCGACGCTTCGATCGTGATGGTCGAGAACGCGCACCGGCATCTCGCCGAGGGAACGGAGAAGATGCGGAAGGATCGCGTGGAGACGATCATCCGCGCTTCGAAGCAGATCGGTCCGGCGATTTTCGGATCACTTCTCGTGATGATCGTGTCTTTTCTTCCTGTCTTCATGCTCACAGGCCAGGAGGGAAAGCTTTTTCGGCCTCTCGCCTACACCAAGACGTTCGCAATGCTCGGAGCTTCGATTCTGGCGATCACGCTCGTTCCTGTGTTGATGACGTTCCTGCTGCGCGGAAAACTGCGCAGCGAATCGCAGAATCCTGTGAATCGCTTCTTCACCCGCATCTACAAACCGTTTCTCGAATGGTCGCTTCACAATCGAAAGCTGATGCTCGGTCTGAACGTCGCCGCGTTGATCATCGCGATCCCGATGATGATGAGCCTCGGTAAAGAGTTCATGCCTCCTCTCGACGAAGGTTCGCTGCTTTACATGCCGATCACGATGCCGAACATCAACAT
>JBKJUK010000119.1:0-4802 GCA_046590705.1 Thermoanaerobaculia bacterium | reverse complement strand
CAATCATCAGCGATACCAATCAGAGGAAGCATTCATGGCTTACAAACGCGCACTACGCGCCGCCGCCCTGCTTTGCCTGGTCACGCTCGTCACGCCACTGGCGTTCGCGCAGCAGACAGGATCAATCAGCGGCATCGTCAGCACCGGCGGTTCCGGGCTCCCGGGCGTCACCGTAGAAGCATCGTCGAACCTACTTCCGCAGCCCCGCGTCACAGTCACTTCCGGAGCTGGCGACTACCGCCTGCCTGCGCTTCCGCCGGGTGAGTACACCGTGCGCTTCGATCTTTCGGGCATGGCCACCCAGACACGCACAATACGTGTCAACCTCGGACAGGAAAGCACTCTCAACGCAACCATGGGCATGGACAGCGTCAGCGAAAGCATCACCGTGGTCGCCGACAGCTCGCTCATTGATACGACTTCAACTGAAATCAAAAGTGCTCTCTCCAGTGAAGCGCTCGAACAGCTGCCAGTCGGGCAGGAGTATCGAGATCTGGTGAAGCTCACGCCTGGCGTTCAGCACACCGAAAATGCGGTGCGCGGACCGAGCGGCGGAGGCAGTGGTCAGGACAACGTCTATCTTTTCGACGGCGTGGCCGTGACGCTTCCGCTCTTTGGGACACTCTCGGCGGAACCTTCCTCGCTCGACATTCAGCAGCTGTCGGTGATCAGAGGTGGCGCGCGCGCCATCGACTTCAACCGTGCGGCGGGTTTCACCATCGACTCGGTCAGCAAGTCCGGAACGAACCAGTGGAAAGGAGCTCTCGGATATCAGGTCATGACTGCCGCAATGCGAGGCAAGCAGGATAACGCGGTCGCGAAAAACGAGACCGAACGTACCTGGGGCAACGTCAACCTCGGTGGACCGCTGGTGCAGGAGCGCCTTTTCTTTTTCGGGTCGTACTACCGGCCGACAGTCGATCTCGAGGATCGCTCGAACCGCTACGGCGCGCTTCCAGACTTCACGAGCCGGCGCGATGAGGTGTTCGGCAAGCTCACCTTCACGCCAACGCAATCGATCCTGCTTCATGGCAGCTACCGCAACTCCGATCGCGAAAACATCGCTGAGAGCATCGCCGACCTCTTCTCGGCACCGTCGACCGCTGGAAGTTCTGCCAGCAGCCTCAAAATCGGCATTCTCGAAGGCTCGCTGATCGTAACGCCCCGCAGTTTCGCAACCTTCAAGTTCACCGATTTCGCGAACGAAACGGTTGGACGGCCGAACGTGATTCTTTCGGCAAATCCCTCGCTGGACGGAAGCGTACCTCTGAATATTGCCGCACTCGAGACTCAGGGTCTGTTCTTCGTTCCGCGACCGGTCACAGGAAACGCGGCGTTCAACAGCTTCATCGCGCCGCTGATTGAACGGTACGGCTTTCTCGAGAATGGCGTCCGCACCGGCGGTGGTCGCATCGGAGCGGCCTCGCAGATCAACGATCAGGATTTTTTCCGCCAGAACTTCCAGGTCGGCTACAACTTCACTCTCGGAACGAATCTCCGTCACGACATCCATTTCGGGTACCAGTGGTACACCGATCAGGAAGATCTGACCCGCTCATCCAACGGCTTCGGAGCGATCACGGTTCCAGGTCCGGTGACCGGTGGTGGTCGACCAGTCTTCAACGGGCAGCCGGTGTTCTTCCAGGCTGAGTTCGTCCGCCCGCTCGTGGCAGGCGCCGATCCGCGCATCGTTTCTGAATACCAGTCGCAGAATGTGGAACTCAACGACTCGATCACGCTGAACAACTGGACGTTCAACCTCGGCGTACTGGTCAGCGAGGACACACTTTTCGGGCAGGGACTTCGCGAGAACCGGACCACGATTTCCGGATACGAAGCAGCTCCAGGCAATCGCTACGAGATGTATGAGATTCCATGGGACAAGATGATTCAGCCGCGCGTCGGCGCAACCTGGGCCTACAACGGTTCAGACAATGTCTACGTCAACTACGCCCGCTACAACCCGGCAGGCAGCTCACTCCCGCGCGCAGCGTCATGGGACAGGAACAACCTGAACCTGATTTACCGCGCCTTCTTCGACCAGAATGGCAGACAGATCGGCGTTCAGCCGGTCGCCTCCTCGTCGGGAAAGCTGTTCGTCGAGAACCTCGATCCCCGCTACACCGATGAATATCTCATCGGTACCTCGCAGCAGATTACGAGTGGCCTTACCGGCCGCCTGTACAGCCGTTATCGCTACTCGACGAATTTCTGGGAAGACACGAACAACGACGCCCGCATCCGGTTCAACCCACCGGCTGGCGTTCCGCGAGAGCTCTATATTCCAGATCTTGCGGCCCGGACCTCCCAGATCGGCAGTGGCTCGTCCTACGTCATTGCGGAACTCGACGGAGCGTTCACCAAGTACATCGATGCGACGGTCGAGACCGAGTGGCGCAATCGCGGTTCGTTCGTGCGCGGCTCGTACACCTGGAGCCATTACTACGGTAACTTCGACCAGGACAACACCACCACCTTCAACGACCAGAACATCTTCATCGGCTCCTCGAATCTCGCCGACGGTGCGGGACGCCAGATATGGGACAACAAGTACGGTGAACTCAATGGCGATCGCCGTCATCTCCTGAAGCTGTACGGGTATCAAGCACTGCCCTGGAGCGCCACCATCGGCGCTTTCGGCCTCTATCAGTCGGGCGAGCCGTGGGAAACACACAGCTTCGTTCCCTACATCGGCGTTGGTGGAAATCAGAACACCAGCGACGTCAATCGATACGCAGAGCCAGCCGGTTCACGCCGCGCTGACGATCATTACCAGCTCGACATGAACTACATTCAGAACCTGCCGATCGCCGGACTCAATCTTCAGCTGGCCATCGACGCATTCAATGTCACCGATAATCAAACCGGATTCAATATCAATCCGAACCTGAGCTCAGCGGGGTACGGGCAGCCGCAGTCACTGTTCGCCCCACGTCGTTTTCAGGTGGGTCTCAAATTGGAATTCTAAGATTACCGAATGAAGCATCTCAAAAGCCCGGCGGAAACGCCGGGCTTTTTGTTGACCAACACGTGTTTGGCGCGCAGAATCCTGACTCAGTCAGCGCTGTGAATTAGCTGTACAAACAACAAACCTCATCACGGTCCCGTCGCACGACCCGAAGTTGAAAACTTCGGGTCATACGTCGGGGACGTGATGTTGATGACTCTCCGGGAGAACGCGGACGCGCGGCGCAGTACCCACACAGGACGCAAACGATTTGAATTCACCCAGAACTTTGAACAGAGTCACGCTGGCCCTGCTCTTCATCCTGCCGGCACTCCTGGCCTGCTCTCGCGAACGCTCGAGCGAAGAGGCCAGTTACGGCACCACACAACGGCGCTCCTCAATTCTGCTGGTAACACTCGACACCACACGCGCTGACTCGATCGGACCGGACGCGCGCGGAGTTTCCACTCCATCCTTCAACAGCGTCGCCAGTCGTGGATTGCTCTTCACCAGCGCGTACGCCACCGTGCCGGAGACGCTGCCATCGCACACCTCGATCATGAGCGGCCTGTATCCAGCGGCGCATTCGATTCACGAGAACGGAAGACGCGTCGCCGAATCGACCGAACTCGCAGCCGAACGGCTCCTGGCCGCCGGCTACTCCACGGCCGCGTTCGTCTCCGGATACCCACTGGATCGACGATTCGGGCTTGCGCGCGGCTTCGTTCACTATGACGATGAACTGGACAAGCAGCGTTCGGAACGAAGTGCGGCAGACACGACTACGCGGGCACTGGCATGGCTGGAGAAAACTGCAGCGGACAAGCCTCTCTTCATCTGGGTTCACTACTTCGACGCGCATCACCCCTACGATCCGCCGGAACCCTTCCGCTCGCGTTACGCAGCAAGGCCTTACCTTGGCGAAATCGCCGCGATGGATCACGAGCTTGGGCGACTGCTCGAAGCATTTCGGGAGAAGACCGCGGGCAACGGCGCCATCCTGATCACTGGTGATCACGGAGAGAGTCTCGGCGAACATGGTGAAGCGCAACATGGAAACCTCCTTTATCAGGGCGCCATCAAAGTGCCCTTGGTGATCGAAGCTGCAGGATTCAAAGCGGGGCGCTTCGATGCTCCCGTGAGCAATCGCAGAATCTTTCATACGCTGCTCGATCTGGCAGGCCTGACAACGGCCAGCAGTCTGCGACAGGAACTGAGAGAGGTGGTGGTGGCCGAAGCGATGAAACCTTATCTTCACTACGGCTGGCAACCGCAGGTGATGGCCGCGGAGGCCGGGACCAAGGCCATCCGGTCGGCCGGCATCGAAGTCTTTCATCTGGCAACCGATCCTGCTGAGAAAATCGATCTCGGAGCAAAAGCAACCCTGCCACGGACCGTCAGGCAGACCCTCATCGATTATCCCGTCCCATCTCTCGATGGCGTGCAAGCCGAGACCGCAGCGATGACGCCCGAGGAGCGGAAGCGTCTGGCCAGTCTGGGATACGTGGCGGCGGAGTCGCGACCCATCGTCCGGAAAGACGCACCTCGACCGCGTGACATGAGTCATCTGTTCGAAGATCTCGACCGGGCCTCGGGGCTGTTCGTCGCTGAGAAGTACAAAGAAGCGATACCGCTGCTGGAGCGAATTCTCAAAGCTGACGCATTCAACATCAATGCGGCGCTACGACTGGCAGCCGCGCACTCTGCACTTGGCGATAACGCTGGCGCGCTGGCGGCCTTCGAGAAGGCCGGCGCGCTGGCGCCCGATTCCATGGATGTCCAGCACTACCGAGCCATGCACTTTCTGCGAACAGGAGAAACGGAAAAAGCAAAACTTCTCTTCGCTGCGGTGTTG
>JBKJUK010000108.1:0-2584 GCA_046590705.1 Thermoanaerobaculia bacterium | reverse complement strand
ATGGCCTGGAAGTCCGGGTTCTCCGGCGGAAGCTGCTCACAGATGTTCAACGCCTCGGTGAAGCGACCCTGTCCGAGCCTGATCATGGCCAGATACATATTCGCCTCGACGTTCGCCGCATCGAGATCGAGGGCCTGCGTAACGGCAACCTCGGCCTCATCAAATCGCCTCGCGCAGACGAGAACCAGTGCGACCTGGGAGGAGATTTGTAGAGACAGAGGATCGAGACGCCTCGCATTTTCGATCTGCACCAGTGCCTCGTCAAATCGGCCCATGAACGCGAGAAAGATCCCGTACCACTGCCTCGACTGAGCGGAATCAGAATTCAGGGCGAGTGCTCTTTCGTACTCGGTCTCAGCACCGCTCCAGTCCCATGAGTATTGCCGCGCCATGGCCAGGGATGCGTGCGCTTCGGCTAGCGAGTCGTCGATCCGCAGCGCCGCTTCAGAGGCTGCCATGGCCTGCGGATTCGATTCACGGGTAGATAACACTCCATACCAGTCGAGCGACGTGTAGGCATCGGCAATCCCTACCCATGCCATGGCGTAATGCGGATCGAGATCGATCGCCGCCCTGAAGCAATCGATCGCTTTCCTCAGACCTGCTTCGGTCGACTTGTTCAAGTGAAAGCGACCTTTGCGATACAGCTCATATGCTTCAGTGCTTTCGGTTTCTCGACGAGGTCGGAGAGTCTTCCGTTCAACGTTCGCTTCGGGTTCGATCTCGCCTGCGACCCTCTCCCCTATGGCATCCTGCAGCGCAAAGATAGAGGAAGTATCCTCTTCGAACTTACCGGCCCACCTCGCTTCGCCAGAAGCGACCTCGAAGATCCGAATCGAGACACGCATTCGTCCGACGGCCACCTGTATCGTTCCCTCCACCACAATCTCTGCACCAAGGTCGCGTCCTGCGGAGATCGGATCCACAGATCCGGTACTGAAGCGGCTCACTGAAGAGAACGATCGCACGGTCAGGCTTCCCGAACTCGTCAGCGTGGTGATCAGCGCGTCAGCGATCCCAAGTTCCAAATGGTCGTCCTCATCGAATCCGTTCAGCCGGCGAAATGGAAGCACTGCAACCACTCTCTTATCCGACACTTTGTCAGACGTCGCGACCTCTGCCCGGAAGCGGTAGCCGCGCCGGGCAACATTCTCGATGAAAATCTCATGTTCGCCGAGAGCTCGTCGCAACTCGTAGATATTCTGGGTGAGGCTTCCTTCCTCGACGATCGTGTCCGCCCAGACTCCTTCCAGCAGTTCTTCTTTCGTCACGAGGAGCCCGCGGTTTCTCACCAGCATGAGCAGCAGTGCGAAAGCCTTTGGCTTCAACGCAATCGGCTTTACGCCACGCAGCAGTTGATGGCTCGCAGGATCGAGGCGGAAGGGTCCGAAGTCATACGTCGATTCATTCCGCCTGTTTGTCATCGCTGAGATTCTGCTGAGAAATTGATGAGTGACGATTGAAGACAGCCGCGCCGCGTGCGGCCATCCTGCACGAAGACAAGGGGGATCATCATGCTTCGTTATCTCACGTTCGTCGTCGCCGTTCTACTGTCACCACCGCTTTACGCCCAGGGCGCGGAGAGTCCCCGGGAACGCCTCTCCTTCCTGGTTGGCGAGTGGACCATTGAAGGCCGCGAAGATTCGTTCCGTGAAGTCTGCGCATGGTTCGATGGGCGCTCACACGTAGTCTGTAATTCGGAGTCGCGGACAAAGAAGGGCACCGTCCGCCGAGGAGTCAGTGTCTTCAGCTACTCCGAGAACGACGCCGGCTTCAAGTACTACCACTACAACAATGCCGGAGTGATCGTAGCGCAAAACGCCTTCGTCATCGGCGGAGGTCTCATGACCACTTCAGAATCGAGAGTGGGATCGGACCTCATCCGCGAGCAGTGCTGGATGACGCCACGGGAAAATGGACTGTTCGACTTTCGTGAAGAGACGTCGAAAAACGGCGGCGCATGGGAAGTGACCACGAAGGTTCGCTACGTCCCGCTGAAGAACGTCGCTCAGAAGGTGACCGACCGATGAGAGGGCCGACTACACTCGCGCATTTCGGAATCCGCACGCGGAGGCTGGAGGAAATGATTCACTGGTACGGGACGGTGCTCGAGGCTGAGGTGCTGCATCGCACTGACGCTCTGGCATTCATGACCTTCGACGAGGAACACCACCGTCTCGTAATCTGGACCGATGAAACCACGACGGAGCGTTCTCCCGATGCAGCAGGCTTCGACCACATCTGCATCGGGCTTGCGCATTTCGCAGATCTTGCAAAGGCCTACCAGCGCCTCAAAGCGTCGGGCCTCATGCCTGTGCTCCCAGTGAATCATCGCTTCACGACTTCGCTCTATTACAAGGATCCCGACGGAAACGAAGTCGAGCTCAGTGTCGACAATTTCGCGACAAAGAAAGAGGGTGTCGCTTTCGTCCGGGGTGAGGAACTCACGCCGATTCTCACTCCTCCCTTTGGCGATCTTTTCGACCCGGAGGACCTGGTAAAAATGGTCGACCAGGGAGCAACGGATGCTCAGATGGCGATGATCGGCCGCGCGTGAGGCAGGAGCCAGAGGAGCCCAGACTGC
>JBKJUK010000016.1:0-20332 GCA_046590705.1 Thermoanaerobaculia bacterium | reverse complement strand
GGTTCGCCACATATGAGCCGGTGCAGGGATCCGCAGCAGCGCGTCCGATACCTGGTCCGCTCATCACACCGATGGTCACAAGTGCAGCTCAGCGCGTCACAGGCAGGATTGCCTGTGCTCCACACTGTGTGCCTAGGCGATGGTGCGTTCGATGGCCGGCGCGATGATGCGGAGCTGGCCGACCAGCTGTTCGAACTGCTCCGGAAAGAGCGACTGCGGTCCGTCGCAGAGCGCGTGATCCGGGTCGTGATGCACCTCGATCAGCAGACCATCAGCGCCACAGGCCACCAGCGCGCGGGCCAGCGGCATCACGTTGTCGCGCCTGCCCGAGGCATGCGACGGATCGCCGATGATGGGAAGGTGGGACAGCTTCCTGATGATGGGGATGGCAGAGATATCGAGCGTGTTCCGCGTGTTCGTCTCGAACGTCCTGATTCCCCGCTCGCATAGAATCACATCGTAATTTCCACCCGCCAGAATGTACTCGCTGGCCAGAAGCCACTCCTGAATGGTCGCGCTCATTCCACGCTTGAGCAGTACAGGCTTCCGGGTCTGCCCGAGTGCGTGCAGTAGATTGAAATTCTGCATGTTGCGCGATCCGACCTGCAGGAGGTCCACATACGGAAGCATGGCCTCGATCTGTCCCAGCTCCATCACTTCCGATACCGTGGCGAGACCGAATTCGTCGGCGACTTTCCTCAGCAGCTTCACGCCTTCCAGACCCATCCCCTGGTAGGCGTACGGCGAGGTCCGCGGCTTGAACGCTCCCCCTCGAAGTATCTTCGCTCCGGAGGCCGCAACGCGTCGCGCTGTCTCGCGAAGCTGGGTCTCGCTCTCGATCGTGCAGGGCCCGGCCATGATCACGACTTCGTCGCCGCCGATGTGTACGTCGCGTACTTGCACGACGGTGTTCTCACGTTTGAAGGTGCGACTGGAAAGTTTGTACGGCTCGGTGATCCGGAAGACTTCCTGAACGCCGTCGAGCAACTCGAATTCGCGGACATCGAGATGTTCCGTCGCTCCGACCACTGCCAGCAGCACCTGCTGCGCCTCTCTGTTCTCGTGCACGCGAAGCCCGCGATTCTGCACGTTCGCAATGACTTCAGCGATCCGACCGGCGGAGACGTCCCGCTCCATCACGATAACCATAACTACTCAGTATCTCCCGATCTCACGCTCCGTGGAACGCTATCACCTGGATCCGCATGAAGTTCGCGAGCTAACGACTCCTTTACAGGAGAAGTCAGGATCCCTCGCAATACCTCACCGGCCCTCTTTGGCGCTCCGTGTGAGTCGCCATCGGCTACTGCTTGCACAATGGCGCTGCCGATCACGATCGCGTCACAGTGTGGCGCAAGCGCTACATAGTGTGCATTTTCTGAAATGCCGAATCCCACCGCCAGCGGCTTTCGAAGTCGTCGGCCAATGATCTCGAGTCGCTCGATCAGTGAGGGATCGAGGTCTCTGCGTGTTCCCGTCACTCCTGTGGTCGACACGTAGTACACGAAGCTGTCGCTACAGCGATCGATGAGCTTGAGCCTCGTATCCGAGGATGTGGGCGACAGTAGAAAGACAACGCTCAAACCACTGGCGCGACAATGCTCTCGAAATTCGACGGCGTCTTCCGGCGGAAGATCGGTCGGCAGAACGCCGTCGATTCCTGCCGCTGCGGCTGCATCCACGAAGCGCTTCGCTCCATAGGCCAGCAGCGGATTGTAGTAAGAGAAAGCGATGAGAGGAATCTCGCTCTTTGCGCGGATGGCACTGGCGACTTTGAAGACATCGTCGGTCGTCGTTCCTCCCAGTAGCGCCCTGGATGACGCGGCCTGAATCACAGGTCCATCCGCAATCGGATCGGAGAACGGCAGGCCGAGCTCGATCACGTCGGCGCCATTCCTCTCGAGTTCGAGCACTACATCAATCGTAGTCTGGAGGTCGGGGTCGCCACAGGTCACATAGGCGATGACTCCACAGCGTTTCTGCTTCTTCATCAGCTTGAAGCGTTCACTGATTCTGTTCACTGGTGATCGCTCTCCATCGCCGAGATCTGCGGAATGTCCTTGTCGCCTCGACCCGACAGATTCACGATCACGTTGGAGCCGGAAGGAATCGCTTTCCCCTCCCGCAGAAGATAGCCCAGTGCGTGCGAAGACTCGAGCGCCGGAATGATTCCCTCACTCTCACAGAGCTTGTGAAATGCATCCAGCGCTTCCGCGTCGCTGCATGCGGAAAATTCGATGCGCTTCTGTCCGGCGTAGTAAGCATGCTCGGGACCCACCGAGGGATAGTCGAGTCCAGCAGAGATCGAATGAGTCTCACCGATCTGTCCCCACTGATCCTGCAGCACGTAGGAACGGGTGCCGTGCAGAACGCCCTGCGAACCGACCAGGAAGCGCGCAGCGTGCTGACCGAGTGCACTTCCCTTCCCACCCGCTTCCACTCCGATGAGACGGATGCTCTCCAGTTTCAGCATTTCGTAAAAAAGACCGATGGCGTTGGAGCCGCCGCCAACGCAGGCCACGGCCAGATCAGGATCCCGGCCGGTGCGCCTTCTCATCTGCAGCAACGCCTCGCGGCCGATCACCGACTGAAAATCGCGAACGACCATCGGATATGGATGGGGTCCAAGAACGGAGCCGATGATGTAGTGCGTGTTGGAAACGTTCGTAACCCAGTCGCGAATCGCTTCGTTGATGGCGTCCTTCAGTGTGCGGCTGCCGCTGGATACCGGAACAACTTCCGCGCCGAGCAGCCGCATACGGAAGACGTTCGGTTCCTGCCGGGCCATGTCGACCTCACCCATGTAGATGACGCACTTCAATCCGAGGAGAGCGCAGGCGGTGGCGGTAGCAACGCCGTGCTGTCCGGCACCGGTCTCGGCGATGATGCGTTCCTTCCCCATCCGCTTCGCAAGCAGCGCCTGTCCGAGGGCGTTGTTGATCTTGTGCGCGCCGGTATGATTCAGATCTTCGCGCTTGAGAAAAAGTCGAAAACTGCCACACAATTCGGCGAACTTCCGAGCCTCTGTAATCGGTGAAGGACGTCCGACGAAGTCGCGAAGGATATCGTCCAGTTCGAGCTTGAAGCTCTTGTCGCGCCGCGCTTTCTTGTAGGCACGCTCGAATTCGTCGAGCGGGGCCATGAGTGTTTCGGGGACAAACTTCCCGCCGAACTCTCCGAAGTAACCGCGCTTGTCGGGAAGACTCTTTGATTCATTCATTGTTGGTTGATCCGTTCGAACAGTAGTTTGAGTTTGCTTTTGTTTTTTACTCCGGGACTGTCCTCGATTCCGCTGGACACGTCGATCCCGTCAGGATTCACGTCCCGGATCGCTTCCCCGACGTTGTCCGGATCGAGACCACCGGCCAGGAAGAACTTCCGCTTGGGCCGGTCGCGCAGGAGTGACCAGTCGAAACGTTTTCCCGTTCCACCATGCGCGTGGTCGGCATGTGCGTCGAACATGATCCATTCAGTCGCAGCGTAGTCGTCTGTGGCGGGCAACATCTCTTTCACTCTGAAGGCCTTGATGGCAGGCAGCGGAACACGAATGCAATTCTCGACTGACTCGTCCCCATGAAGCTGCACGAGATCGATGCCGGTTTCGGCCACGACCGAGGCCATCTCCACGGAAGGCGCGTCGACGAATACGCCGACGAAGCGAGGATGTGGAATGTCGAGTGCCCGAACTCCCTCGACGATCTCGCGTGCAGCGGGAGGAGCGATGTACCTCGGCGACGAGCGGACGAAAATGAATCCCAGAAAGTCAGCGCCTTCACGAGCGGCGTCGATGGCGTCTTCGAGTCTGGTGATGCCGCAGATCTTCACTTTTGGTCGCATGTTTTTCCCTTGAAATCGATAAGGCGGCCGGGGGCCGGCGGCCGGCGGCCGGAGCAAACTGCCGCCGCACGCGGGCGTTCACTCTTGTGGTGACATTCAAGAAACCGCGTCAAATGCAGGATGCTGATCAACGCGGTACTCCCGTGAGCAAACGAACTGCAGCGCTGCGGTCTTCCTGTCGGAGCAGCGATTCACCGACCAGGAAGGCATCGAAGCCCGCTTCTTCCAGACGCTGAACGTCTGCATGAGTCCTGATCCCGCTCTCGGATACCTTGATGACTCCTGCGGGAATCAGTGCCCCGAGTCTCTCCGATGTGGCCAGATCGACGTTGAAGTTTCGCAGGTCGCGATTGTTGACCCCGATCAGGCGCGCGCCGCCTTCCACTGCACGCTCGAGTTCAGCCTCGTCATGCACCTCCACGAGCGCGTCGCGATTGTATGAATCCAGCAGGGCGATGTAGCGTGCAATTTCTTCTCCGTCGAGCAGTGAAGCCAGCAGGAGGATGGCACTGGCGCCGGAGGCAACGCCGCGATGCAGCTGAGCTTCATCGACGATGAAATCTTTCATGATCACCGGAAGTCCTGCCGCCGCGCTCGCGCGTTTGAGCCAGGCCCTGTCACCGCGGAAAAACTCACTTTCAGTGACGACGGAAACGGCAGCCGCACCTCCCTCGCGATAGGCCGAAGCAATGGCCTCCACGTCGGGATTGTCGACGATGCTTCCCGCGGAAGGAGACGCAGACTTGATCTCCGCAATCACGCGAATCCCCTTCTGCCGATCAGCGATGGCTTTCGAGAACAGAAATTTCTCGCTGCCTGCAACGAGAGCTTCAGCGCTTCTTCTCTCGTGCGCCACGTCAATCGGATCAGCAGCCATTGCCCGACGAGTCGAATCCACGATGCGCAGAAGTACGTCGTTCAAGCTGCACCTCGAGAGTTGGTAACCGCCACGAGTTCATCCAGCTTCCGCATGGCCGCTCCTGAGTCGATCGAGGCGCGTGCAACGTCTACCCCGGCCCGGAGTGTCGCTGCGATGCCACTCACGTAGATGGCGGCTCCGGCGTTGGCCAGAACAACATCGCGCCGGGCGCCGGCTTCACCGTCGAGAACGGCCCTCCCGATTGCGGCATTCAGGACCGCATCGCCACCCTGGAGAGCCGCGATCGGATGTAACGAGAGTCCAAGATCCTCGGGTGAAATCACGAATTGCGTCAGTTCTCCATTCCGAAGTTCAACGACTGATGTCGGCGCCGAAATCGAAATTTCATCCATCCCGTCCTCGCTGTGCACCACCAGCGCATGAACGGCTCCAAGCATCTGCAGCACCTTGGCGACCTTGAGAACCAGCGTGGCGCTGTAGACCCCCAACACCTGGCGTCTGGCAAATGCGGGATTCGTCAGCGGTCCGGCCAGATTGAAAATCGTACGCAGTCCGAGTTCACGACGAACCGACGCTACTGCGGCCATGGCCGGGTGAAGTCTGGGCGCGAACAGAAAAGCGATGCCGACGCGCTGCAGAACATCCGTCATTGCCGCAGCGTCGAGTTCGATGTTCACACCCATGGCCGAGAGCACATCGGCGCTGCCGCAGAGTGACGAGACCGCTCGATTGCCGTGCTTGGCAACTACCGCTCCCGCACCGGCAGCGACGATGGCCGAAATCGTCGAGATGTTGAACGTGCCGTGACCGTCACCGCCTGTTCCGCATGTGTCGATGAGAGAGTCGTTCGACACTTCGAGTGGAATCACGCGTTCGCGCATGGCCAGCACCGCACCTGCAATCTCTTCGACGGTTTCGCCCTTCATACGAAGCGCCACAAGGAAGGCGCTTTTCTGCACGTCTGAGGCTTTGCCGTCCATGATCTCGCCGAATATCTCGTGCATGGTGTCGCGATCGAGATCGCGCTGCTCGACCAGAGCCTTCAATCCTTCAGCAATCAATGTGCGCCTCCTCGAAGAAATTGCGCAGCAGAATCTCTCCGCCGACCGTTCCATACGATTCGGGGTGAAACTGGATCCCGAAGAGCGGCAAGTGGACGTGGCTGATGGCCATGATGGTTCCGTCTGCAGTGCGTGCGTCGACGCGGAACTTCGACGGCAGGCTCTCCTCTTCGAGAATGAGCGAGTGATAGCGTGCAGCCTGCATCGGCTGTGGCGCTCCTCTGAACAATCCTCTGTGCTCATGTTCGATGGCGTGCACTTTTCCATGCACCGGCTCTTTCCCTCGAATCACACGTGCTCCGTGGGCCTGCCCGAGAGCCTGATGTCCGAGACAGACGCCAAGGAGTGGAACATGGCGGTTCGCACTGATCAGGTCAAGAACGTTTCCTGCAGAATCGGGAGTCCCCGGTCCGGGTGAGATCACGATCGCATCAGGTTTCCTGGACAACAATTCTGCAACGTCAAACTGATCATTGCGGAGTGTTGTCACGACCTGGCCGGTGATCTTTTCAACAAGCTGCACGAGGTTGAAGGTGAATGAATCGTAGTTATCGATCACGACAATCATCGGGCCGCCAGAACAGCATCGCTGGAGCCGAGTGCGCCATTGGAGCCGGGATGGTCATCACGCGCCGTCGCGCCGCGTGCAATTCTGATGGCTTTCTTCAGTGCTGCAGATTTGCTGAGGGTCTCTTCGAATTCCGTCTCAGGATTCGAGTCATGAACGATCCCCGCACCGGCCTGCACGATGGCTTTCCCATCCTTGAGCACGATCGTACGAATCGAGATGCAGGAATCGAGATTCCCGGAGAAGCCGATGTAGGCGACCGCGCCCGCATACGCACCTCGACGAGAAAACTCCAGTTCGTCAATCAGCTCCATGGCTCGGATTTTCGGCGCGCCGCTCACCGTGCCGGCAGGGAAGCAACTCAGGAAAAGATCGACGGGGGTCATCTCTCCACGCAGCACGCCCGTGACATGACTGACCAGATGCATGACATGGCTGTAGCGCTCGACCTGCCGAAATTCGGTCACCTCGACTGAACCGGCGCGGCACACTCTGCCGACATCGTTTCTCCCGAGGTCGACCAGCATCAGGTGCTCTGCGTTCTCTTTAGGATCGGCAAGCAATTCCTCAGCGAGACGAGTGTCTTCGCTGGCAGTTTTTCCGCGGGGTCGTGTGCCGGCGATCGGTCTCGTCTCCGCGCGCTGATCCTGCACCCGGACCAACATCTCCGGGCTGGCCCCGACCAGGGTGCACTCGGCGGTGCGGAGCAGAAACATATATGGGGAAGGGTTCACTCTTCGCAGTGCGCGGTACAGAGTCAGTGCCTGCGCGGATGGATAGGGAGTTGACCACGACTGCGAGAGCACGATCTGAAAGACTTCACCGGCAGCGATCTCTTCTTTCGCACGAGCCACGATGGACACGAACTCTTCGCGGCTGCAGCTGGCCTCGAAGTTCGTGTCTGCCTCTTCATCAAGGCGCAGCAGATCGATCTGCGCGCCTCGGAGTGAAGCGGTGATCTCATCGAGCCTGGCATGAGCGGCCGCGAGAAGGTCTGCGTCGGAGCGGGCGTCGCTCGCAAAAATATTCGACACCAGCATCAGTCGCTGCATCACGTGATCGAAGGCCACGACGTGATCGAAGAAGAGCAGTTTGGCCACAGGTGAGTTGTCATCGGGATGACGATCGGGAAGCTGTTCACTCCAGCCGGCGACGGCGTAGGTGAAATAGGCGACCGCTCCGCCGAAAAATGGTGGCAGGGACGATTCGTCATGAACGCGCAGCGGGATCAACTCCGATCGAAGGACCTCGATTGGATTCGTAGTCGACGAATCGAAGGTCAGAGTTCGTCGCGGTGCGATTCCGATAAACGAATATCTGCCGACGCTCACTCCCTGCTCGACGCTCTCGAAAAGAAACGCTTCTTCCGAAAGGGATGACAAAGCGGCGAACGCAGCGACCGGCGTCAGTGTGTCGGCGCTGAGCTCCCTCACGATCGGAATCACGTCATACTGCGAACGAAGATTTCCGAGCGTAGCTGCATCGATAGTCAGGGTTTTGCCGCTCAATGCTTCTCCTCGACACCCTTGCCGGAACTTCGTTTTC
The DNA here is from genome assembly GCA_046590705.1 of Thermoanaerobaculia bacterium. GTDB lineage: Bacteria > Acidobacteriota > Thermoanaerobaculia > Gp7-AA8 > Gp7-AA8 > JBKJUK01. The sequence goes on along the minus strand of JBKJUK010000016.1, from coordinate 12,441 downwards.
TGAGTTCCTCGTCCACGCTCTCGAGCGAGATATCAGCGTCCACCAGCAGAACGGACAGGTGATACAGGAGGTCCGCCACTTCCGAGACCAGCCGCTCAGGGTCGGTGCCTTTGGCAGCGATGACCACCTCAGTCGCTTCTTCGCCGACTTTCTTCAGAATCTTGTCACGGCCTGCATTGAAGAGATAAGTGGAGTAACTTCCTTCCGGCATTTGAGCGCGCCGATCCTTCAGGAGTGCATGCAAGGTCTCCAGCGAGCGAAGTCCCTCAACAGATTGAGTGGTCTCGCCGAAGCAGGATTCGGCTCCTGTATGACAGGACGGTCCGCTTGGATCGACGGCGATCAGAAGGGTGTCCCGGTCGCAATCGACGCTGATGGCTTTCACCTGCTGCCGGTTCCCGGAGGTCGCGCCTTTGTTCCAGAGTTCACTGCGGCTCCTGCTCCAGAACCAGGTCTCGGCTGTCTCCAGAGTTTTCAGGTAAGAGGCTTCATTCATCCACGCGACCATCAGGACTCTGCCTGACGAAGCACTGGTGATCACAGCAGGAATGAGTCCCGCAGCATCGAAGGTGAGCGTCTCGAGCGCAGGAGCAGTGACTCTGAAATCAGCCTCAGCGGGCAACGTCATCTCCCTCGAGCAGCAGATCGGCGATCGGCACCAGACCCTCGGTGGATGCGTAGAGATCTTTCACGACCACCTTGCCGCTCTTCACTTCAGCGCTTCCGACGATGATGGCCTCGAGAGCGCCGGCCGCAACGGCAGCCTTCAGCCCCTTTCCGACCCCGGTCTGTTTATACGGAAAGATTACCGATTTGCCAGCATGCCTGAGGGAACCGGCGATTCGCATGGCGAGTTCGACAGTCGATTCCTCCGCCGCCACGACGTAGACGTCTACCGTCCGAGGCCTGACCTTCACGAGATTCCGATCCTTGAGTAACTCTCCGAGGACGACGTCACCCATGCCGAATCCGAGTGCGGGAATGTCGATTCCGGTGAGACTGGCAAAGAGTTTGTCGTACCGTCCTCCACCGCAAATGGCGCGCAACTCACCCCGCCGATCGAATAGTTCGAAGACGATGCCGGTGTAGTAGGCCAGTCCGCGAACGATCCGCAGATCGAACTGCACCCATTCACCGAAGCCCAGATTCTCGACAGCTTTCAGATAGGTGGTCAAGCGATTGAGGGCTACGCCGATGCGCTCGTTCGATCCGTACAGGGCCGCGAATTCGTTAATGGACAGTGTGGTCATGTCGAGAGCGGCTGCGGATCGCTTCTCGTCGAGGCCGATCTCCATCAGACGCTTCACACACAACTCCCGCGGGTCGCGTTCAACCTTGTCGATCACGTTGTAGGCGATCGGAAGTTTCTCTTCGTCGAGACCAAACGACAGCAAGGTTTCCTGGAGGAGCCGACGATCAGAGACTCTTGCCACAACGTCACGGGAGGTGAGACCGAGCGACTTCTGTACGTCGAGTGCGGCAGCGAGAAGATCTGCGTCGGCGAGGATGGAGTCGTCGCCGATGATGTCCATGTTCAGCTGAAAGTGTTCGCGGAGGCGACCACGCTGCTGCTTCTCATAGCGGAACAGCTGCGGCGTCGAGAACCATCGGACCGGGCGAGGCAGACCTTTGATCTTCGTGCCAAGCATGCGCACCAGTGTCGGGGTCATCTCGGGACGCAGGGCGACTTCGCGACCACCTTTGTCGGTGAAGTTGAACAGCTGCCCGACGATCTCGGGGCCGGACTTTTCTATGTAGAGTTCGAGACTCTCGAGTGGTGGCCCGTCATATTCTTCGAAGCCATAGCGGCGAGCGACATCTTTCCATGCCGCGAAAATCTGCTTCTTTCTGGCCAGATCTTCCGGAAAGAAATCGCGGAAGCCTGGTAGTGCAGCATGTCTGGTCATTTCTGTTCTGCCTTCTGGCGTGATCCTGGTTGCATTTTGTCGTTGTCCGTCTGTGTCAGCGAGCGCTCGGTCGTAGGGGCGAACTGCGTTCGCCCGCTCCCCCGTCGGTGTTCGCGAGATGCACCGGAGAGCGGGCGCGCGCAACGCGCCCCTACACAGGTCCAGCGGCAACCCGTCGCGCTACTACTCCGGCCCCCTGACCCCGGCCCCCGGCCCGCTTCTCCCTTCATGCTCGCACCGGAATTCCTTTCTCCGCCAGCGACGCCTTGACCTCGCCGATGGAAAGTTTTCGATCGTGAAACAGCGAGGCTGCAAGTACGGCTCGCGCACCACCTCGTTCAATGGCTTCGGTGAAGTGTTCGAGTTTACCTGCACCACCCGATGCAATTACGCCGATCTTCAGACGACGAGTCACTTCCCGGAGCATGGGGATATCGAAGCCCTCACCGGTTCCGTCGCGATCGATGGAGGTGAGCAGAATCTCGCCAGCGCCGAGCGACTCGGCACGCGCGCACCACTCGCCTGCTTCCAGTGGAACGGACTGAGATCCTGCGCGGGCCACGACACGGAAGACACCATCTTCCATGCGCGCATCGCAGGCCAGCACCACTGCCTGCACGCCGAACTCGTTGGCCACGGCGCTCAGCAGAGAGGGATCGACGATCGCGGCGGTGTTGATGGCCACGCGGTCTGCGCCGGCGCGAAGGAGTTGGCGAAAATCTTCCACGGAGCGAACTCCGCCGCCGACCGTCAGCGGAATGAATAATGATTCCGAGATCCTGTGAATGATCTCCAGCGAGGTGGCCCGCTCCTCCTGCGTGGCCGAGATATCGAGGACGATCAGTTCATCCGCGCCTTCGAGTTCGTAGCGAATCGCGCATTCAACAGGATCTCCTGCGTCGCGGATCGATTCGAAACGGACGCCCTTCACGACTCGACCGTTGCGCACGTCGAGACAGGGAATAACGCGCTCCGGAATGGTTGACGCCGTGTCTACGAACTCCTGCGCTTCCTGGTAGTTGATGCGGCCCTCGTGAAGCGCTTTGCCGATTACGGCTCCACTGAGATTGCCGATTCGGGCGAGCGATGTGAGATCAGTGATGCTGCCCACTCCACCGGAGGCGATGATTTTCGCGGAGGTGAGATTCGCAAGTCTCCGGTAGAGATCAAAAGATGGACCCTGCATCGTTCCGTCGGTCGAGATATCGGTGACCAGCAGTTCGCCGACGCCGAGGCTCTCCATTCGCGCGAGTATTGCTTCGAGAGAGCTCGATGAAGCGCTCTCCCATCCCTTCACTCTGACTACGCCGTCACGCAGATCGATCGCGCCAATGATGCGCTCCGCGCCGAACGAGTGTACGAGTTCCCCGAACAGTTCAGGTGAATCGGCCGCGACGGTACCGACCACGATCTTCGAAGCACCGGCCTCGAACCAGAGGCTGGCGTCGCTCACGCTACGGATACCGCCACCGACCTGCACATCAAATCCGAGTTCCACGAGTCTCCGAACATTAGCCAGTTCGATCGGTTTACCCGTGCGCGATCCCTCCAAATCCACCACATGCAGTGGAGTGTCAGGCTGCGCCTTCCATGCACTGGCGATTGAAATTGGATCGCCGTACTGTATTGCGGAATCGAAGGCGCCGTGAGTCAAACGGACTACCTGTCCTCGCAACAGATCGATGGATGGGATCACGCGGAACTTCGTGTTCATGCTCGAAGCTCCACGAAATTGCGAAGCACCCTGAGTCCGGCCAAGGACGATTTCTCGGGATGAAACTGCAGGCCGAAGACGCTTCCCTGTTCCGCGGCTGCCGTAAAGCTGCCGCCGTACTCAGATCGCGCAGCCTCGGACGTCACACCGCTGGCCCGGTACGAGTTCACGAAGTAAAACGGTGTACCGGAAGGGACGCCTTCGAAGAGTCGCGGCGAACCGAACACGACCCGATTCCACCCAATCTGCGGGACCGGCAGTTTCGTGGCGAACCGGTTGATCGTGCCTTTCAACAAGCCGAGTCCAGGGGTGCTTCCCATCTCCTCTGAACTCTCGAAGAGCGCCTGATGACCAACGCAGATTCCGAGCAGAGGAACACCACGCTCCACGACACGCGAAAGCGCGGGAGCTACGCCACTCTCACGCAGCCACTTCATGGCCGCAACGAAACTACCAACGCCAGGCAGCACGACTCGCTCTGCCTCCGCGATCTGATCCGGATCGGCCGACAAAACAACTTCGGCACCAACCGCACGCAGTGCACGGGCGATGTTGGCAACATTCGCCACCGGCGAGTCGACAAGCACAACGCGATTCAACTGTGACTCCTGATGATCCCGGCGTAGGGGCGCGTTGCACGCGCCCGCTCCCCCGTCCGAACGAACGCGCCGAAGGAATTGTCCGAGGTCGACAGAATCTCGGCGCAGGACGCACCTGATACGTCCTGCGACATCCCTCTCCAACCCTCATTGCGCGCCATCAGCATCTTTTCCTCAGCGAGTTTCTACGACTTCAGATCGAACCCTTGGTACTCGGGATGTCAACACCGATCACTTCCTTGGCCTGTCGCAAGGCGATCGAGAAAGCCTTGAAAATGGCCTCGGCTGCATGGTGACCATTGCGTCCGCGAATGAGATCGATGTGAATGTTGCACTGACACTTGTTGGCGAACGACTTGAAGAATTCCTCAATGAGCGCGAAGGGGAAATCCTTGTGAATCAGAAGCATGTCCCGATCGAGCGGAACATCGAAGACGAAGAACGGGCGCCCTGAGAAATCGATGACCACACGCGCCAGCGATTCGTCGAGTGGGCAGTAGGCATGGCCGAACCGGCGGATGCCTTTCTTGTCGCCGAGCGCTTTCTCGACGCTTTCCCCCAGCACCAGGGCCACGTCCTCGACGGTATGGTGATAGTCGATTTCGACGTCGCCGGTGGCGCGCACCTGAAGATCGACTTTCCCATGTTTGGCGATCACCTCGAGCATGTGCGAGAGGAAACCTACGGGTGTCTGAATATCTCCCGCGCCCGTTCCGTCGAGATCGAGAGTGATGGAGATGTTCGTTTCTTTCGTGGTGCGCGAAGTGGTGGCAGTGCGGTTCTGACTCATCGTTCGACTCCCTGATCTAAGGTCGTAAAGTAATTTAACAAGGATTTGCGTAGGGGCGAGCTGCGCTCGCCCGCTCTCTGGTGCACTCAAAATACAGACCGGAGAGCGGGCGCGCGCAACGCGCCCCTACACCTGACTCCCTGGTGTTATCTTCGTGCGTACACCCTGAGCCTCGCTGGCTGATTGCGCGTGCACATTCTGGAGTTCGATCAGAAATCGATCGTTCTCCTCCGGCTTTCCAACTGATACCCGCAACGAAGACTGCATACCGACGTATGAAGAAATGTCGCGGATCAACAGACCGCGGGCGTAGAGACTCGAGAAAACTTCTTTCGGAGTGAGTGCGGTCTCAAAGGAAATGAAATTCGACTCGCTCGGGTACGGCTTAACGCCCGGTATCGAACGCATCGCGGCCAGCATACGTTTCCTCTCGCTCACGGCTTCCGCGACGCGCTGCTGTTTCAGAGCGATGTGCTCGAGTGCGACGACTGCAACTTCCTCGCTGAAGGAGTTGAGGTTGTAAGGAAGCTTGACCTTTCGAACCTCGCGGCAATTCGCTTCAGTGGCCGCCAGCCAGCCGATCCGCAGCCCTGCCAGACCCCACGCTTTCGAGAAGGTGGAGAAGGTGATCAGATTCTCGCGCAGTGCAGGGAACGCCTCACTCGTGAAATCACCGTAGGCTCGATCGAAGAGCACGAGGTGACCACTGGCCAGAAGCAGCTCCAGTTCTCCTTCACGCAGCGAACCACCGGTCGGATTGTTCGGCGAGCAGACCACCAGCACGCACGGCTCGTCGGTGGAGGCAGCGGCCGCAAGCATCTCCGTCACTGGTAAGCATCCGGTGGCCGGATCGAATCGGACGGGTACAGGTATGCCACCCATGATGGTCACGATCTTTTCGTACAGCGCGAAGGTCGGTACCGGGAAGATCACGCGCTGCCCGGGCGCCACAAACGTCGTGAGTGAAGCCAGAATCAGTTCGTTCGATCCATTTCCGACGAGTACGTTCTCGAGCGCCAATCCATGACTCTCAGCGATGGCATTGCGGAGCCTCACCAGCTCGAAGTCCGGGTAGCGGTTCCAGTCACGCTTCGCCAGCCGGTCAAAGACGATCTGCTTTAGTTCGAGCGGCAGATCATACGGACTCTCGTTCTGATCCAGCTTGATCTCTGCGCTCCGCTTCTCCAGCGTGTACGCGGACATGTCACGGATAGACTCTCTTACGAACTCGGCTCCCGACATCAGACTTCACCATCCTGACGAATGCGGATCGACTCAGCGTGCAGCGGGAGACCTTCGAAGGAAGCCAGAGTTCGACCCGCGTCGGCGATCTTGGCGAAGGTCGTTTCCGAGACGCGCGCAAAGTTGCTGCGCTTGTAAAAGTCGTACACGCCCAGCGGCGAGAAAAATCTTGCCGCACCTGCGGTGGGAAGCACGTGGTTCGGTCCGGCCACGTAGTCACCGATCGCCACTGGAGAAAGCCTGCCGATGAACACAGCGCCGCAGTTCTCGATGCGTGGCGCGATTGCATCCGCATCGGACAGGTGCAATTCAACATGCTCCGGTCCGATCTCATTGGTCAGGTCGATCGCTTCCTCGACGGATCCGACCACGATCACCGCACCGTTACTCAGCGAGACAGGAGCAGCATCACCTAGTTCACCGCTGCGGCGCTCAATCTCTTCCATCACGGAAGCCGCGATCTCCGCTGAGGTGGTGATGCAGATCGGTGTCGAGTCACTTCCATGCTCGGCCTGCGCGAGTAGATCAGCAGCCACTTCTCTCGCCGACGCATTCTCATCCGCCAGAATCACGACTTCGGTCGGACCGGCAGTCATGTCGATGCCCACCGTTCCCACCAGCAGCTGCTTGGCCGCAGTCACGTAACCGTTCCCCGGTCCTACGATCTTGTCGACCCGCCGGACCGATTGCGTTCCCAGTGCCAGAGCGGCCACACCCGATGCCCCGCCGGCCTGGTAAATTTCCTTGATCCCTAACAGTTTACATGCGTACTGAAGTTCGCCTCTCGCTGCTGCACGCGGTGTGGTCGCTACGATCAGTTCCTTCACTCCTGCCAGTCGAGCAGGGACAGCACACATGATCAGCGTGGAAAGGTAGACCGCACCTCCCCCTGGAACGTAGATCCCGACACGACGAAGCGGTCGCACGTGATGAGTAAACCGCGAACCGTCTTCCTCGTAGGCGTAGCCGCTCACGACCTGCCCTGCGTGGAAACGCTCAACTCGCTCGATGGCAACCCGGATCGCAGCTGCTAGAGACGCCTCAGGAACCTCACCCTCGGCGGGCTGCATCAGAATCTGCGAAGGTTCGATCTCGACCCCGTCGAAGCGTTGAAGATGACGGGCCACTGCGGCGTCTCCGTCATTGCGTACTTCCTCGATGATGGCCGCGGCAACTCGCCTGGCGTGATCGCCTTCCGTCACCCGACGCGACTCGACGGACTGCATCCATTCCCTGCGGGCGTTCTCTCCAGTGATCAACCTCATGACGCCACCTTTTCCACCGCAGTCATCTGTAGCCGTTGAATCATGTCCCGGATCTGCGTCGGTTCCATTCGATAGACACTTTTGTTCACGATGAGCCGGGGAGTAATCTCGACAATGGTCTCCATCGGAAGAAGGTGATGCACTCGGATGGTTTCGCCGGTCTCGACCAGGTCGACGATGTAGGTCGCCAGGCCGAGCACGGCTGCCAGTTCGACCGATCCCTGCAGAGGAATGATGTCGAGATGAAGTCCACGCTGCTTCAGAAATTCGCGGGCAATGGCCGGGTATTTCGTAGCGATCTTTCCGGTGACTCCCGGCCGCAGCGGCTCGGCCCCGGCCCGGCCGATCAGCATCATGCTGCAGGCGCCGAACTCGAATTCAACCGGCTGGTACACATCAGAGTTCTGCTCGAGCAACTGGTCGAATCCGGCAACCCCGGCGTCAGCCGCGCCGAACTCGACGTACACCGGCACGTCGCCATCTTTTACGAAGATCCATTCAATCTCTTTCTTCTTGAAGACCAGACGCCGGCTCTGCTGGTCGTCTTCCGAAGGGATTTCGAAACCTGCCGCGGCAAACTTCGCGAGCACTTTCCGCTGCAGGCGCCCTTTGGGCACGGCTACGCGCATGAGTTTCATCAGCGGTTCTCCTCGAGATAATCAAGACTGAGTGTGAAACCGACCGCTGAGGCATCGGCACCGAAATGACGGTAAAGCGAGTCATATCGCCCACCGCCGCCGATGGGAGTCTTGCGCAGGTCCGAGAAGACACGGAAGCGGATACCGCTGTAGTAACTCGCTTCGCTCTCGACGTCATCGAGTCGCAGATCGAACGTTGCACCGTCGAAACCACGCAGTCTGCCGAGAATCGTTTCGAGTCTCTTCGCGGTATCTCTCGTGCTCTCGATGGTCGAGAGATCTTCGAGCGTGAGTTCGCCCGCAATCAACTTTCGTAGAAGCGAAAAGACTGCTGGTTCGATCTCTTTCTCGAACCTGATCAGATCCGACACGCGTTTGTCCGAGAGCGTGCGCAACAGTTCCGCGCGCTGGGAGTCGGGAACGTCCGTCATCAAGGCCTTTACCAGCGATGAGTCGGTGAGCGTGATGGTCGGACGGATACCGCAGTCGGTCACGATCATCGAGATCAGCAGGAGTGATGCGATGTCCCGTTCGAGAAGGTCTCCGCCGATGCTTTCTGCCCCGATCTGGAAGAACTCACGGTTCTGGCCAAGCCGGGTCTGCTCGTAACGGATGACGTCGCCCCGATAGAAGATGTCCAGAGGTGTTGAATCGGCCTTGAGCAGTGGCGCGAGGACCCGCGCAACCATGGGAGTGAAATCGGACCGGACGGCGATCAGCTCCCCTTCCCTGTCGGTGAAGCGGTAGGACTGCTTGAGCATCCGATCGCTGACGACTCCGATGTACGGATCGACGAAGTCGACGATGGGGAGAATGATCTCTTCGTAGCCCGAACTCTCGAGCGTCTCGACGATCTTCTTCTCGAGATTTCTTCGGCGCGCTGCATCGCCCGGAAGCAGCGCGCGAACGCCGACCGGGTAGGAGATCCCGGTGGATATGGTTGTCATGACAATCCCTCTGAATTCATCGTTGCCTTCTCTCTACTGCTCGCAGGAAGAGTTCGGATTGCGCCGAAGCCTGTGCCTGAAGGAGCACCTTTCCATCGATTCGCTGGATTGAGGCCGCAGCAGCATCTCGTGCGATCGAGTTCGCTCCGCTGTAATTTGCATCGAGAACTAGACGAACTACGCGAGGGAATGGAACCTCTGCGTCTGCAGGAAGAGTGCTGATCAACAGATCTCCTTCGAAACGTTTCAAGGCCTCGAGCGGTCGTGCACGACACTGAAAACTTTTCGCCAGCAGGCTGGCGCGTTCCAGATCACGGTTGTAGAGAGTGACGTCGGCACCACGTTTCTCCAGCGCAACCAGGGCGGCCCGCGCCGTGCCACCTGCGCCGACGATGGCGATCTTTTTCGCATCCACCGCACGCAGCAACTCGCGCAGACCAAGCACGTCGGTGTTATCCGCGATCAGCGTTTCACCGATCCAGACCAGGGTGTTCACCGCCCCCGCTCGGTAGGCCGAGAAACTTATCTCAGCGGAATGCGCGCGCGCGAAAGTGAGCGCGTCCTGTTTGTACGGCGCGGTGACGCTCAGGCCGAGCGGAGTCAGTGGCGCTTCCGAAGCGAGTGCAGCTGCCGCCTCCTCGAAGGACTCGCACTCGAGAATTGTGTACGCAGCATCGACTCCTCGCTCGCGAAAGATCGCATTGTGGATTGAGGGTGAAAGACTGTGTGCTGCAGGATTCCCGGCGATGGCGAATACCGATAGGGGCGATGGAAGCGGCACTGAGAGATCTCCGAAAATCGCCAGGGAGCGCTGCAGAGTCAGTTGACCGGGAGCGGCCACTGTCTCGTCTGAAGAGGCCACGAAGACGAGTCCTGGTCCGACGAAAGGCGCCAGAATCCTGCTGTACATCCCCCGCGGTCCCATCCCGAAGATGGTGAATCCCTCGGCGGAGTACCGCGAGGCCGCGTCCAGGATCATCTGATTGTCGGCGAAGGTGTTCGCGGTGAGGGCGATCTTGTAGTGCGCAGCGGGAACGGCCTTCATGCCGGCGATCAGTTCTTCCAGCGCTGCAGCGTCGGGAGTCTTTTCGAAGTCGTGATGCGAAAGAAGCAGGTGGTCGCGGAGCGGTGCAAGCGCGGAGTAATCAAAGTCAGGGGAATACTCGCAATCGACGAATGCGAAACCAGCGTCGACTGCGAGGTTCAGTTCAGTTGCATCGATGGCCGCGCGATCGTGTCGCCGTGTGAAAATCAGAGGCACTCTCGAGGCCGCGACGAAGTCGCTCAGGGGCACGCTGCTGTCCTCGAACCCGTCGACGCGAAGCTCGATCAGGGCCGGGCCTGCGGCGCAGTCGCTCACGACCTGCAGCGCGGCCGCGGCTGTCTTCTCGAAGACAGTCAGGACCAGCGAAGGTCTGGATCGTTCGATTTCTGTGATCATTCGTACCAAAGAAAAAACCCCTTCCCGCGGTAACGAGAAGAGGTTTGAGATTGTTACGAGTTGATTGACTTACTCGCGCCCCTTCGATGTCCGCGGGGCGCAAATAGACGAGCCCCTACGACAGGTGATGCCACCAGCCATGATGATGTCGCGAAGCGAGAGCGTTCGTCATTTCGAGGGAAGAGTAGCCGACCGAGGTGTCACAGTCAACTCGAAGGCAAAGCGCGAAAAAGCGGCGCAGGTATGTTTTCGAGGTGATCACCAATTCCAACCGTCCATTCTTCAGGGGTGACCCTAATCCCGGCCGCCTTACAGGGCCGGAGGCCCGGCATCGCTCCAGCCCAGGCCGGCCGGTGACGATGACACCTCCACCGCCTTTTGAGCCCCAGCGGGGCGGCATCGAGGTTTCCCTTCTCCAGGCTGGATGCGCTCCGTCGAGAGCGTGCGCGCGTCAGAAACGATCAACGCGTTGTCACTGGCACCGGGCAACGTCGCGATGCCGCCCCGCTGGGGCTCTTGGAACACACCGGGAATCGTCGGTCCCAGGCCTGACGGCCTGGGCTACATCGATGCCGCCCCGCTGGGGCTGATGCATGTAGCGGATACGAGTCGCCTGTTTATTGGACACAGCCTTTGGTGTGTTGGTCGTGGGGTCACATCTTCGCTCTTCGCTCGGGAGCGAGCAATCCCAACCGCGCTTCAGGGCCGGAGGCCCGGCATCGCTCCAGCCCAGGCCGTGAGGCCTGTGGTCGAATGACACCTCAACTCGTCTCTGAGCCCCAGCGGGGCGGCATCGAGGTTTCTCTGATCTCGGCGAGAGCGGGTATTTCAAAGGGGGGCGCGCGTCGGCAGCAATCAGCACGTTGTATCTGGCCCGGTTCAACGTCGGGTTGCCGCCCCAGTGGGGCTAAGGAACACGTTGGGACTCGCTCGGTCCCAGGCCTGACGGCCTGGGCTACATCGATGCCGCCCCGCTGGGGCTGAAGCGTGTTGCGAATGCAAATCTCCGTTGCATTTTGAACACCGTTCTCCGGTGGTTGTAGCTGTCACACACTCAGCGATTCATCTTTCCGCCGCGCATCTCTCCTCCTGCTTCTTCGGTCCAGTGGCGCTGATTCGGCTTGTGGCGTGCTTTCTCGAAGGCCGCCTTCAGTGCGTCAAGCATCTGCGCGCGACGTTTGTAGAGGCGCTTTGGTTTTCGCTTCTTGTGGCGGGTGATGGCGTAGGACGCAATGATGGGCAGGGCAATGGTGGTATCGGTGTAACAGACCACGGCATCGGGTAGGGCGTCAGGGCGCACTTTGCCCCAGGACACTGCTTCTCCGGGAGTTGCACCTGACAGTCCACCGGTGTCAGGCCGGGCATCGGTGATCTGCAGGAAGAAATCGTGTCCTTCTTCATCGATCATCAGCACTTCCTGAATCTGCGGCTCGGTCTGCAGAATGAAGTTCTTCGGACTGCCTCCGCCGAGAATCATCACGCCCGACTTCCCTCCCCCGAGTTTGGCGTCGAGTACGATCGAGGCGGTTTCGTTTACGTCACGCGAAACATCGATGACCAGCGTCGATCCGGCCAGTTGAAGGCCTGCGACGTTCATTCCGATCGACGAGTCTCCTGGCGAGGATGTGTAAATCGGCACGTCGTACTGGTACGCCGCGGAAAGAAGTGAAACCGTTCCGAGACCGAGCTTTTTTTCGGTCTCGTGTACGTACTTTCCGATCCGGTTGTGAAATTCGGCGGTCGACATCAGACCCTGGAATTCAGGCTGCGAGAGGACAGTCCGGAAATATCGATCGGTGTCGAGAAGCACGTGATAGTCGAAGAGGATGTCGTAGATCCGGACCACCCCCTCCTCCCGAAGAATGCGATCATCGATGAACGGCGATCCGTGATGCATC
>JBKJUK010000356.1:0-5883 GCA_046590705.1 Thermoanaerobaculia bacterium | reverse complement strand
AAGATTCTCTGCGCAATGATCTGCTGAACATCACAGCACAGACGAGCTTACACGGAAGTCGCGATGCCGCCCTTCCGGGGCTCGGAATCATCGTCGTTGCGATTCGAGACCCCAAGGCCTTACGGCCTGGGCTATTTCGATGCCGGGCCTCCGGCCCTCAAAGGCAGCCTTCACACCGATATTCAGAAACCGTTCATTAGAAGCGGCGGGATGGGTGGGTGCGAGGAATCTACGCACAGGGCCCGCGCTGTAAATGTTCAGCGCGAACCTTGCCCGTAGATTCCTCAGTCGAAGTCCTATCCGCGCTCGCCATTGAGCACGGCGTGCTCTTTCGGAATGACGTCGCGGATCGTCTTGTGTTGAAGCGGAGATTTGCGAATGCGCTGCTACTGCTGTCGCGGTCGAGGTGACGGTATTGGAGCGACTGGCCGCGAGGCCGGTGCCGCTGGCAATGCTCGTGGCGGTGTCCCTGTGGTGGCTGCCGGGCGACCCGGGTTCACTCCGAATGCAACGGATGGTGAGGCTGTCTGCGTCTGTGCGCTTCCCTGGGCGGGAAGCGCAGACGGCGGAGTCACTGGCGGAGGTGGTGCCACCGCTCCTGGTTCCATCAGCAGCGTTCTTACGCTCCGCGCGTTCCCGTCATGCTGGAACTCCAGGTTCGGAATTGGAATCTTCTCTGTCTCACTGGGCCTGTTACTCAGGTCTGCAACTTCGGTGAGCGGAATGGCAGGAGCTTCGGCGGCAGTGGCTGCGTTTCGCGCTGAAAGAAACTGCAGCACGAAGAAGGCCAGCGCAAGTAAGACGGCGCTCCCCAGGCCCACCACGAGGCTCTGTCGCTTCCTGAAGAATTCCAGGACAGTCTCATGTACAGGCAGATCCTGCTTCCTGGTGAAATGAGCCTGTAGGATTTCGGTCGCGTCGAAGCGCTCACCGGTGGTGGGGTTCGCTCCGCAGTACGGACAGATCCGGGCCTCACCATCGATGGTTCTGCTGCAGGCGGAGCAGACTCCGTTAGCCCGCATATCTCACACTCCTTCTTCTGCTGGGCGGGCTAGTCGTCTTCATTCGCTTTAAAGAATATATCAGCCAGGTAAGTTCCCTCGACAGGCCGGCCATTCTCGGTGGCCGGTTTGAAGCGCCATCTCTGTACGGCAGCGATCATTTTCGGCGTCACGTTCGGAATGGTCTCGAGGATGTCTACTTCTTTCACGGTACCGTCTGCGCCAATCGTAAGATTCAAACGCACCGAACCGCTTTTCACGATTTCTCGTCGACTCATCTTCGGCAGAGGTTGATAGGACGGAACAGGACTCGTACGGCGGGTCTCGACCGGTCGATCTTCCGATGTACTCGAAGTGCCAGTCGGAGTCGATTGCGAGTCACGTCGAGTCTCCGAGTTTTCAGTCGCAGCAACGGGCGGGGCAGTCTGGCGTCTCGGTCGCGGAGGCACTGTCACAGGGAAAGGAGAAGTGCTGATGGAGCGAGGATCGACGCTGGCGACAGTGGCGGCTCGTGAGCGTTCTTCGGATCGTGCCTGCTCGAGGATCGTCGAATATTGTGTCGAAGGCATTGCTGTAGCGTCCCGTCTCTGGATGTCACCGGGGATCTGCTCAGCGGTCGTGGTTGACGGCGCAGTCGTGACGATGCGGCCTGCACTCGGTCCGGTTCCAGGCTCAGACGTGAGCATCAGATCGGGAGTGTCTGAATTGACCTGGGCGATTTCGGCGACGGGAGCGTCCCTTCCGTCTTGCGCCGACTTCGACGGGCGATTTCCGATCCGATAGTAAAGTCCGCCGATCGCGAACGTTGCAACCATCAATGCGATCGCGCCCACCACCATCAGAAGCGTTCTCGCCTCGCGGGAAATCTGCTTCATGGTGGGAGTCTCTGTGGTCGGATCCGCTTGACCCGTTCCGAAGTCGTGCAGTACAGGAGGAGGAGCGACGGATACGTTCCCGGTCCGATCAATGTTGCAGTACGGGCAGACCCGCGCGATCGCATCGATCATGCGCCCGCAGCGGACGCATTGGAGTTTTTCAGCCATCGGGACCCAAACTGCAACGGGCGTACCTGCCGGTCAGGGGAGCGGTCAGCGGGCAGCTGGGCGCTGTTTTCGTACAATCCGAAGTGGAGTGGATCGCAGCTTTCGATCGGACTCGTCCCAGTACCACAAACGCTCGCCCGCCGCTGCGTATCCCTGGGCTGCTACATTTCTCGCCAGCACGATTGCGCCGTTCTTTGCTGCGAGGTACACCGTTCGACTGCTGCTGTCGTACGCAAGTTCGACGTTGCCGGATCTCGCGATGCGGTCGACGCCCGTTGGATACTCGAGCGATGCAGGCCTGTAGAGGCCTAATCCGAGCAGGCCGCGAACGAAACCGCGACCCACGGCCTCGCTCATCGACTGCGTCCCTTCTTCCCGCCAGATTCGTTTCGAGGCAGGGTCTGCGATGAGCAGGGTAGTGCCCTTGAGAGCGCTCTTCCCCCTGTCGATGCTCAGATCCACGGGTACCGCGCCGACTGCAAAGGTTTGTATTGCTGGCTTTCCTTCCAGCCTGAACGAAACCAGTGCACCACGTCTCGGGATCACCAGATATCCATAGGTCTGATCGAGCTCGAAGTCTGACGCGAACGGTGCCACCCGGAAACGGTTCTGTAGCTCGAGCCTGCGGGATAAGACCGTGATCTCGCCCTGCAGTCGTGAATAGACGTACAGCCGTGCGGCGTGCGTGCGAACTGACAGGGGATCCGCAGGCACGTCGATTTCAGCGGTTACACGACCTTTTCTCAGGGCGACGAGTTTCTCCGCGTCGCGACAGAGAATGTATGCGGTGTCGTCGAGCCAGACAGCTTCGATGGGAGTGGCGGGTACCTTGATTACATTCGATGTGCGACGGGTCAGGTCGACCTGCGTGACCTCGCTCTGAACAGAATCGAGGACGACCACTTCTTTACCGTCATTCGAGAACCGTATGACTTTCGGAGTGGGAGAGGTCGTGGTTGACCATACTTCCGCGCCTCGCTCGTCGTAGAAAGTGAGTCTGGACCGATCGCCCTGCGCCACCGCGATCATCTCTCCGCTCGATTCCACGACTGTACCGGCCCGAAGTGGGAGTGCGCATAACGCTGTCATGACCAGAAAGATGGCCGCAGATCTGGAGTTGAGCTTCAACGTTTCTCCAGGAGCACTGGCTCAACGAGCAGCGCCTCACCTGACGGAACCGTCGTCAGTCCGAGAATTCTAAAACTGAGAATGGCCCGCCTGCGTCCGCTGAAGTCGCCAGTGAACCTGGTGGCCTGCGGAAATTTCAATACTGTCGCACCGCTCTTCACCATTTCTATGTCCGTGGTCTCTGCATCCGCACGGACGGTTTCTTCGATTTCGACGTCGGCTTTCACAATCAGTGTATCGATGCCCTGCCTCGCCTCGGGGTCAAGCTTGCCACTCCGCAACGACTTGACCAGCGCTGCGAGCTCGATCGATGAAGCGGTCGTTGTAGTCGCGCCCTGCCGCAGAAAAACAGGTGGTACGGTCGCGTCGCTGCGCGAGTTGAATCTGAGCCTGAGGTCGGCACGGTGATCTGACGACGAAGGTAGTCTGGACGAAATCTCGTCTGCTTTCGCGGAGTCACCTCGCGCTTCGGCCAGTCGGGCGGAAAGATAAGTGACCGAATCATTCGATGCGTGCCTTCGCTCGAGTTGCTGCATCGCCGATGCGGCCGCCGGAGGATTCTGTGCGACGAGTGCGTTGATCACAGCGATGACTTGTGAAGCGGTCGTATCCCCTGCAGCCGCGAGTGGCTGGTTCGACTTCGCGAAGTTCTCGTAGTCGATCATCAATGGGAGGGCGAATGGATTGGCCTCGAAGCTTTCCAGGAATCTCGCCCGCCGCGCCTGGAGGGTTCCCGAAAGTCGGGCCAGCGCGGTAAGTGCAATCGCGTCATCGGTTCGTCTCGCAATGACCTTTTCGTACTGACTCCTTGCGCGATCGAGTTGTCCAGAGTCTTCGTACAGTCTGGCCAGACGGAGGCTGCTGCGATTTGATAGGGAGACGAACGCCTCGGCGTCGGATCGCACCGAGGATTTGACCTCGAAGACTTCATTTCTCGAGATTTCTTCGCGGAGATCATCGAATCTCGTCGATTGCAGGTCGTCTACGATTTTCTCCAGGAGCGGAACTGCCTCCTGCTGCTTCTGATCTGCGGCCAGAGATGATGCCAGTGTGTACCTGTAGACATTGAGATCGAGTCGTCCCGCAGCTGATTCGTCGGATGCCGCAGAGGCAATGCTCACGGCGTTTTTCGCCGCCGCGACTGCTCTCGGCGGATGTCCTGAACTGAGCATCGCCGATGCGAGAAGATTCCAGGTGGATGGCGCGTCGGACAGGTAGCGCAGCGACTCTTCGAAAAGATCGAACGCTGCTGCGTGATCGGAAAGTCTGGACGCGGCCAGGCCAGCGCGAGCTGTTGCTTGAGCGTAACGTGTGAGCTGGGACGCGAGTCTCGCTTCGCGCCGTTCTTTCTGTGCGACTTCGAGTGAAGTTTGGTAGGCGGCGGTTGCGCGGGTGCTTTCTCTACGAGTCGAACGTACGTCACCCATGTTCAGCCACGCAGCGGATAGCGACGCGGCGTCTCGGGTCGTGGCAATCTGCTTCTCGATCGTGGCGAGTTCGAAGTCGCTGGAGATGCGATCGGAAGGAGATTCCTGCGCGCTGGAGGGAATCGCGAGAAGGAGAAGCGCGAGCACGGCTGCAATGCTTCTCATTCGGCCTGATAGCCTTTTCTTGCAGAGGTAACTTTGAGCCCGCGTGCCTTTGCGATTACGCGGATAGATCTCCATCCACGGGCGTTGCCGGTGCTTTGGTAAGTGGCCGTCCATCGGCTGTTAATACCCGCCAGAACTTCCTGCAGTGCACGCGGCAACTCCTCGGAATTTGTATGGACCGTTCGTCCGCCGGTGCGTGAGGCCGCGTCACTCAGAAACCGGGTCTCCGAATCTCGCGAGAAGACGAGTGCGTTCAGCGTGATGTTTTTTCGATTCAGTCGGGAAAGTGCCGCAGATTCTGAAATCAGGCTGGTGCGATCGACACCGTCTGTAATCGCGATCAGGTAGCTGCGTCGTTGCGGCTGCACAGACGTGAGTGCGTCGCGCAGGGAAGTTCCTCCCGAGGGAACAGGAAGCGTCTCTTCGAGATCCCGCAGGTCTCTGGCCTGGGCCACCTGATGGTTGAAGAAGACGATCTTCGCTGTGTCGCCTTTGCGTAGAGAGGTCTGCGCGTTTTTCACTGCTGCGATGACCTTCTCGAGTCGTCCTCCGGACATGCTGAGCGAGCGGTCGACGATGAAGTAAAAGTCTGCAGGGGGACGGGTCGCGGTCAGATCCAGAATCTTCTGCAGGCGATCATTTTCGAAAATCTGTAGTTCGCTGATTCGGATTCCGCGAGAGCTGCCACTCACTTCCAGTGGAACCTCTACGAGATCGACGTTGGCGGTGGCCGATGTACTCAGTGCGCTGCTGGAGACGGTGGCCGATTCACGGATTCTGAAGCCGGCAGCATGCAGTTCGGCCGAGACTCTGCGAACTTCTCCTGTCGTGCCGAAGTCGTACATGATCCGCCAGGGTGCTTTGCGGGCCACGCCTACCAGCACGTCGTCGACCTTGAAGTCGACGCGATTGATGTCAGAGCGTTCGCTGGAGATTTCGATCACCCGGGGACCGATCAGTTGCGAACCGGGCAAGGGAGCGAGAAATTGAATTGCTGCATCAGCCGTCAGGGCGAGCAGAGAGAGAGCAAGGAAAGGCAGAGCACGCATCGCCCGATTCAAACGGGCGACCGTTTGTAGTTATTTCGAGATTATGGAGCACAGGCAATCCTGCCTGTGA
>JBKJUK010000334.1:0-5621 GCA_046590705.1 Thermoanaerobaculia bacterium | reverse complement strand
GAGGAACTGATGAACGCAGAACGCAGAACGCAGAACGATGAAGTAAGAAGAAAGGCAGAATCAGAGGCGCACCAGCGGGTGGGCAATGGGTCAATTCACCGGCTCCACCCCGGCCTTTTTTCTTACTTCTTCGTTCTGAGTTCTGAGTTCTGCGTTCATCAGCCCCCGGCCCCCACACTCCGGCCCGCCATGAAAATGGCAAGCGCGTTGCAGTGCTGAATGACATGCAATGGCATTCGATGAACTCGAATCCGTTAACCACGCGAATCCAACCTGATTGTTCGCGTAAAGAGACTGCTGCGGTCCTTCCTGAATTGGACCGATTTGGACGAAATTCTTCTGAAACCTCCTGAAAACCCCACCTAAAACAGCCGCAGCGGTCCAAGAGATAACGAAACAAGGATGCCCGAGAGGGCATCTTTTGTTTTTTGGATTGATCCCTGTTGCGCTATGAATGTCGGATGTACTTTCGCCTCCTCAGTTCGAACCCTCCGCAACGCCGTTCGGTGAACGCTCTACGATGACCGAGCGCCGGCAACGACTCTTCCTGGTTGACGGTTCGAACAACCTCTATCGCTGTTACTACGCGATTCGCGGCCTGTCGAACTCGTCCGGTCTTTCGACCAACGCTGTGTACGGTTTCATCCAGATGCTGCGCAAACTGATCAAAGAGCAGACCCCGGACGCGATCGGTGTAGCCTTCGACGTCGGATCCTCGACCTTTCGCAACAAGCTCTTCGATGACTACAAGAAGGATCGCAAGCCGATGCCCGACGATCTTCGGGTCCAGATTCCTTTCGTCTACGAGTTCTGTGAGGCCTTCGGCATCCCCGTCATCGGCATGCAGGAGTACGAGGCCGACGACGTCATCGGAGCCTTGGCCTGTAAGGGCCGGGACGCAGGGTACGAAGTCGTCATCGCCACTTCCGACAAGGACTTTTTTCAGCTGGTGGAGCCGGGCGTCTCGTTTTATCACACCACTCGCGAGGCGCTCTACGACGACGAGAAAGTGAAGGAAGTCTTTGGGCTGGCCCCCTCCCAGGTCGTCGACGTCATGGCAATCTGGGGTGATGCCATCGACGGCATTCCAGGTGTTCCCGGGATTGGAGAGAAGGGAGCCAAGTCGCTGATCACTGAATTCGGCTCACTGGACGGGCTTTACGACAACCTCGACAAAGTGCAGAAAGCCTCGCACCGCAAGGCGCTCGAGGAGCATCGGGAGAAAGCGTATCTTTCCCGCGACCTCGCAAAGATCATGTGCGATATCGATGTCGGAATCGAACTCGAAGCGCTACTTGTGAAGCCGCCCGATCGCGTCAGGCTCCACGATCTCTTCTCGCGGCTCGAGTTTCATTCGCTGATGCAGGAGTTTCTGCCGGAACAGCCGCCAGTTCCGCGCGACTACCGACGGATCGAAACAGCAGGTGAACTCGAGTCCTGGCTTGCCGAAGACCAGGGCATCCTGGCGATCCATCTCGAAGAGAGTGCGGCGGGTGAGACGCTACAGGTGTCTCTATCGACGACAGAGAGCGCGGCGGTCGTGTTCGAGTTGAAGGATGAGATGCCCGCGGTGCTGCGAAGTCTGCTGGGTACCTCGCGACATTTCGTCGTCCACGACGCCAAAAATTTCCTGAGGTATCTGCTTCACCAGTCTCTGCCATTCCCCGTGCACTACGACGACGTGATGATCATGTCCTACGTGCTGAATCCAGGCGCGTTCGGACACACCTACGAGCACATCGCCCGCGAGCGCCTCACGCGCGACGTCCTGTCGAGGAAAGAACTGCTGAAGGCCAGCGGGCAGCTCACCATCGGAGACGGGACAGCGGTCGACTACTTTGCCGAGAAAGCGGAACTCACGCTGGCTTTTCACGCCTTGCTCGAACCTCTGCTCAGGGCAGAAGAAACGCTGCTTCGCATTTACGACGAGATCGAACTTCCACTCATTCCGCTACTTCTGAAGATGGAGGAGTCCGGGATTCGGATTGATCTGGAGTTGCTCGCGCAGATGTCTGCCGAACTCGGCGAGACTCTCGCGACGATTGAAACGAAGATCTACGCAGAAGCGGGCGAGATGTTCAATATCAACTCGCCGACCCAGCTTTCGGTGATCCTTTTCGAGAAGCTGCAGTACCCCGTGCTCAAGAAGACCAAGACCACTAAAAGTTCCTCGACCGGTGCAGACGTGCTGCTCGAACTGGCGAGTTACGGTTACGCCGTGCCGAAGCTGATCATCGACCATCGCGAACTGCACAAACTGAAGTCGACCTACGTCGATGCGCTGCCGCAGATCGTCGGCGACGACGGAAGGGTTCACACCCGTTTCAATCAGGCAGTGGCATCCACTGGAAGGCTCTCTTCCTCGGATCCGAACCTCCAGAACATTCCGATTCGTACCGCGCAGGGACGTGCCATCCGCAAGGCCTTTATCGCCGATCCCGGAAATGTTCTTCTGGCGGCTGACTACTCGCAGATCGAGCTGCGCATTCTGGCCCACGTAACCAACGATGCCGACCTGATTGATGCCTTTCGGCGTGGTGTCGACATTCACCGGGCTACCGCAGCGAAAATGTTCAATGTGAACGAACTGCTGGTCGCGCCCGATCAGAGGCGCGCGGCCAAGACCATCAACTTCGGCGTGTTGTACGGCATGTCGGCTTTCCGGCTCAGCAGCGAACTGGCCATTTCCACAGGAGAGGCCAAGGAGTTCATCGACTCGTACTTTGCGCGCTATCCCACCATCCGTCGGTACCTCGACGAGACGCTGGAAGGAGCGCGAGTGACGGGCAAGGTCACCACCATGTTCGGGCGGGTTCGTCACATTCCTGAAATTCAGAACAAGTCCTTCACGGTCCGAGGCAATGCTGAACGCATGGCTACCAACGCGCCGATTCAGGGGGCGGCAGCAGACTTGCTCAAGATGGCCATGCTCGCTCTCGGGAAGCGACTCGACGCCGAAACGCCCGAGACGAGGATGCTGCTGACGGTGCACGATGAAATCGTGCTCGAAACGCCTGAGGATCAGGTGAGTGCGGTTGAACTGCTGGTCAAGACGACGATGGAGAACATCTTTCCGCTCGCCGTCCCGCTCGCGGTCGAGACGCACTGGGGAAAGAGTTGGTACGACGCCAAAGAATGATGCTTCGCGCTGGATCGGTTCTGGTTACAGCTTTTCTTCTGTTGAATCTGGTCCGCTGTTCGGAGCCTGTTGCGAAGACGAGCGCGAAAGCCAGCGGTGCCCCGGTACGGAAGGTGGAGGCCACGCGCTTACTGATCCGCACGACTGCGCTCCCCCAGAAGAAGAGCTTCATGCAGTCCGTGCTGATTAGCGGCGGCAAGGTTCGCTTCGGCGACGAGCAGGATCGCTATCGACTTCTCGACCTCGAAAAGAAGTCTGTCACCGTCGTCGACGGTGTAGCCAGGATTTTCTCGACTGAACCCTTCGCCGAGATTCGCGCTGCGAAGTTACGACTGAGCAAGGGGCCGATTCCCCCGGGTATCGAGCCGGCCACACTCACGAAACTCGGCAACCGAAAATTCGGCGAACGTTCAGCCAGCGGAGTTCGTCTCGCCATGGGAACCTGGAAGCGCGAGATCTGGCTTTCCAGAGAACTCCCGGTCGACCCCTCCTTCTTTGCATTACAGACGGCAAGCGAACCGATGAGCGAGACCTTCGGCGGCGTGATGCGGGAAGCAACTCCAGCGTTGCTCGAGCTGGAGGGATTTCCAATTCATGACGAGGCCGAGATGAAAGCCGGCAAAACTCGTTACTTCATTCAACGGAAACTCGAGAAGGTAGAGAAGCTGCAGCTCCCTGCTTCGCTTTTTGAAGTCCCCGCCTCCTACCGGGATGCCTCGCCGGTCAAAGCACCTGCCGCTGGTCGCCGATCCGTTTCGTCAGGCCGGAACGGTCGAAATACTCGAGCAGCGGGATCGCAATCTTCCTCGACAAGCCGAAAAACTCCTTGAACTCGGCAACGTCGAGGGTATCGCCGGATCGCGTGCGTATTCGTTCCGAGGCCGCAGCCACGGCATCGCGATGAAGGTAGATTCCCTCGGCAAGCCTGACCAGCACTGAAGATTTCACCAGAAAGGTGACTACTCCCTCGATGGTTCTCGCACGCTGCGGAATCGTGTTGATGAGTTCCGAGACCGGCGGCGGTTTCAGCTCAGCCTCACGGAAACGCTTCTCGATCAGTCTGGCCAGCTCACCGTCTGCGCCGGACAGATCGCGCGAGCGACCTGGGATATCGAGTGTGTCGCTGGTAATGAGGGCGATCTTCTCTCTAGCCAGATCCTGCAGGAGAAACTCCGCAGTCATGGGGTCGAGCATTCCGGGCATGACCTTCTGACGGAACTCGCTTTTCGGCATGCCGGTGGTCATGGTGTTCTGGCGGAAGTAACTTTGCAGAAACTCCATCGACTCTCTGCGGAATTCTTTGATGTGGTCGCGGTGGATCCAGCGCGTGAGCCTTTTCTCACCGAAGCGAACCAGTTCGGCGAAGGCCGGCTTCAGTTCCTGCAAGAGATGCGCGACGGTGAAACCGGTGCGCTTCTGCAGTTCGCCCGCTGTGATTCCGGCGAGTCCTTCATTCCGCGCAAGCAGCGGCAACCTTTCTGCGAGCGATTCTGTAGCCAGGCCTTCGAGAAACTCCGGCCGGGTACGGCGACGAAGCTTCTGCAGGTGGGGGTCGATCACCACACCGCCGCCGATGGTCAGCGGCGGCGAGTAACGGCGGATCACGAAGCGATCACCAGCGATGGCAGTCACGGGAGACTCGAGTCTGATCTGCGCGAATTCTGATTCGCCGCGCAGCAGTTCAGCCGACTGCCCGAGCAGCCGGACTGAGCCGAGCAGCTCGGCTGAGTAGAGGTGAAACCGAATTCGTGTCTGATCCTTGAGTGGTTTGCTGTCCTGCAGGAGTTCGAGTCGCACGGTCAGGATCTGGGACGGCGCCAGAGTATCGGGCCGGACCAACTGCTGACCGCGGTTCATCTGCTCGACGGTGAGGTCGGCCACGTTCACCGAGGTACGCTCTCCGGCGATGGCCTGCTGCCGACTCTCTCCGTGAACCTGCAGCGACCGCGCACGCGTTGAAAGAATCGTGGGTAGAACCTGCAGTGGATCGTCAGAGCGAATCCTGCCACTGACGGTTGTTCCGGTCACGACTGTTCCGAAGCCCGGCAGCGTAAAAACCCGGTCGATGGGGAGCCGGAAGACCTTCTGTTCCGTGTCACGTTCGGGAACGTTCAGCGCCGTGGCCACGAGTGCCGCCCGCAACGCTTCGATTCCTTCACCAGTGACGCTACTTACCGCAACGACCGGAGCCGCTTCGAGGAAACTGCCGCGAACGAAATCATCGATCTCCAGACGAACGAGTTCGAGTATGTCGCTCTCCACTGCATCGCGCTTGGTGATGGCGATCACGCCGCTGGGAATGTGGAGGAGCTTACAGATCTGGAAATGCTCCCGCGTCTGCGGCTTGATCGACTCGTCGGCAGCGATTACCAGCAGCGCCGTGTCGATTCCGCCGACTCCGGCCAGCATGTTTTTGACAAACTTCTCATGGCCCGGTACATCGATGAAACCGATCTGCAGATCGGCGCTGGTCCAGGAAGCA
>JBKJUK010000218.1:0-4090 GCA_046590705.1 Thermoanaerobaculia bacterium | reverse complement strand
CGCTGACGACGCTCTGGCTCACTCAGGAGAGAACTACAACGTATACGTTCCGCTGCTGAACGCTCTCGGTGCTCTCGGAAAAACCGAAGCACTGCGTAATGCGCGCCTTCAAAGAATTCAGGTGCTGGAGGCGCAGCTCACGAAAGTGCCCGAAGATGCACGTGCCCGAATTATTCTGGCGGGCGATTACGCCGCATTGAATCGGGTCGAAGACGCCACCCGGGAGGCAAACATGGCCATGGCATTGCGACCGAACGACGCAATCGTTATGTATAACGTTGCCTGCACCTTTTGCGCGCTTGGAAAGAAGGACGAAGCGATCGGAGCGATCCGCAAGGCCTGGACCGCCGGTTTCCGGGACTCGGAATGGGCCCGCCGCGACGCGGATCTGGATCTCCTTCACGATGACCCGGAGTTCGAGCGGATGTACCCGGCCGCAACGTGATTTTCAGCGCCGCCAATGAGCGGGGCCAAGAGCACCGGTCAGAAGCTCGCGTCCCTCCAGCACGAACTACAGATTCGCTAATTTGACGTAATAGAAGCGCTCTTTAGCGCGGTCGCCGATCAGATGGGCTGCACGGGTGGCGCCGGCCAGGCTGTTCAGGCGATTGGGCGAATCCTGCAGGGAGCGCTCGTACGCTTCCAGCGCCTTTGCCGGCTGGTTCAGATCCAGCAGCAAGTCGCCATACATCTCGCGTGCTGGAAGAATCGAGCCGGGTGTGACCGGACTCTTGTCCATGGCCTCTTCCAGTTCAGCGGCCGACTGTAACAGCCTCGACGCTTCATCATCCCGCCGTTCTGCGCGCGCGATCCATCCTTCCGTTGCGCGGATCTGCACATCGATCTGATCGGCCCAGTAGGCGTTCTTGTCTTCGAGCAGTTGCGCTCGAATCTGCTGAAGCCGCGAGACGGCTTTACGCGCGCTCGCCGCGTCACCTGTTCGTGCCGATCCGATTCCACGAGCGAAAAAGGTGAGCGATTCAGCGTAGCCGTAGCGCTCCCAGGCCAGTCCAGGCGTCACTGTCAGCGCCGCCGCTTCTTCCCAGTTGCGTCGCTCCAGAGCGTAGCGGGCGGGGATTGCTGCCAACGCATAATAGGCGGCGAAATTCTCCGCGGTGATCGACTTCACACCGGCCAGTTGGCGCACGAGCTTTTGCACTTTGTCATCCTCACCGCGCTGCAACCACGCATAGGCAAGGTAGTCGTCGGCATGCAGAGCATCAAAAGAGATCGCGCCCGGATGAAGAGTCGAGGCGTGTTCAGTCGCCGCGCGTTCAGACGCGAGATTGCTGCTGATCACGTCCTCCCACATACCAAGCCTCACGAAGATGTGCGACGGCATATGAAGCGCGTGAGGTGCCGACGGAGCGATCTTCGCGTAATGCTTCGCCGCATCGAGAGCCAATGGCGCGAGCGCTGGGTAATCGAAGCTGTGAATGAGGTAATGCGCCACACCCGGATGCTGCGGATATTTTTTCAGCAGCCCGTTGAAGATGTCGGCGGCCTTTTTCTGCCAGGCGTAGGTCTTGTCTCTCGGCAGGGACATGCCGTGATTGATCAGGATCAGACCGTAGAAGATGGCTCCTTCGTCATCATCCGCGAATTTTGAGTGGAGCTGTTCCATCTCTGCTTCATAGGCCCGCGCGTCCGGCCCGCGATAGAACGTGGCTATGGCCTGGATGTAAGCCTTCTCCCGCGCGGTTTTTGCTCCGACCGACACCGCCTTCTCAGACGCCTCTTTTCCTCGAGCCAGCTCCGGTGGTGAGTAAGGACTCGGCCAGACCGGGTGGTAGTTGCTCATGGCCACGCCCCACCAGGCCATACCGCACTGCGGGTCCATCTCGGCCACCTGTCGGAACGCTTTCTCGGCTTCCTCGTACCAGAAAGAGTGCAACAGCGCGACGGCGCGATTGAAGACCCGTTGTACCTGCGGCCGGCAGGAGATCGGAAATGACACCGTACCGAGTTGCTCGGTTCCAACGGCCTTGTGGTGATGCTCTTCAACCTGCGCCATCACAGGAGAAGCGAGGAGCGTGACAACAGCAAACGCGGCGAACCTTCTCATGTGGGCTCCTTCACAACTCACTCACGCACTGGTTGGAGAATGCGTCTGGAGAGAGATGATAACGAAACCGCGTTTTGATGGCGAGTTTCCCTGCGCCGGAGTGTCAGGGGACGCGCTCTATTGTGTTGAAGACGAGGGTGGTGGAGACGCAGACGTGGATGCACAACATCTCTGCGACACTGCCGCGACCCGATCCTTGATTCGTGCTTTCCGAACGGTGGCTGCGCGCTGCGCGTTTATCACCGGCTTCGTGCGCCGGGCATGTTCGGCATCTCGGAGGTGGAAGTCTGCTGTTCAACCTGATGAAGGTGAGTAAACGCGCGGATGATTGAAACATCTACACACGAGCGAACGAGCAGGCACTTTCCCACGGGCGATGGCCCTCAACGACCTCTGGTAGACTCGGCGTTCATGTCAATGATTACTTTGCGTTCGGTCGCCACCGCGGCGTTCTCGCTATGTCTTGTCACGGCTGCTGCAGGCCTCGTGAGCGCAGCTCCTTCGCCTGTGATCGCAACCCGCCCTCGACTTCTGTTGAGCGCCGCCGAGAAGCCACGTCTTCTTGCGAAAAAGAATGCGAACGATGCCTCATGGCAAATGCTGAAGGCACGCGCGGACACACTGGCCGGCTACACGATTCATCCGTACAAATTTGCGCGGAGAGCAGACGCGCCTGACGGCACGATCTACTACAGCTACCAGGGCGAAGGGTGGTACGAGGCCACCATGCCGCTGGTATTCGCATTTCAGCTCACCGGCGAGACCCGCTATGCAAACAAACTCGTGCAGCTCGCGCAGGAGATGATCCGCGCCCAGAGTGATCCAGAGAACAATGCGCCAGCCGGGCTGCCACCCCTCCGTGTGGACAGCTACTACCCCTCGCGAAGTGTCGCAGCCGTGCTCGCTTTCATCTACGACGCCTGTTACGACCAGCTGAGCGCGCCGCTCAAGGCGCAGATGGTCGCGCTCATGAACGACTACTACGACGACGTGAGCGTCAACGGTTATCAGGCTCAGGACTACAGTAACGCGGCGGGCGGAAATTACTTCGGGGGGCATTTGTTCGGAGTAGCCCTGATGGGCTATGCCTCGGCCGGCGACAATCCCCGCGCGCAGGAAATGATCGAGTGGGCCCGTGTACGCTTCGACGGCACGCGGGGATCGACGCTCACCCCGGCGAAGATGCCGTTGGCCTGGCGTACGCAATGTTTCGACGGCGGCCTCCGTCCCGCAGTAGCACTCGACTTCAATGGACCCGACATCACCGGGAATCCATTCAGGGGCGGCTTCGACTTTCAGGCATGGTCGTACGGCTCGGAAGAATTCAGCCGGATGATCGACTACATGTTGATCGTCAAGAGTGCGACGGGAGAGGATCTCTTCGCGCCGCACATTGATTGGTTCTCGCAGATTCTGCGTGCGGAAAAGCACGCTCTCTTTCCGAATCGTTTCATGATTGACCCCACCGGAGACTGGGGCGGAAATCAGGGCGCCGTGATCCTGAGAATCCTGCCCATACGGCTTGCCTTCGTCCTCGCGGGAACGCCTGACGGACCAGGCGCGCAACATTTCGCATACTCGGAGATCGCCGAATCGACCATCCGCGATGTCGAGGTCTACGCTGCCCCTGAGTGGGTAGAGTTCTTTTTTAACGCTCCCACCAGACCATCCGCAGAACTCACGATCCCACCGCATTACACTGCATTCGCGCCAGCCTATCCCCGAGGCGCGCATAGCCCACTCGGAACCAATGGGGCTATTCCTTACTTCATCATGCGCAGCGACTTTTCGGGCATAGCTACGTGGGCCTCTGTGGTGATGGGATCACAGTGGTGGGACGATCACCAGCACTACACGGCCGGACATATGATCATTGCGCGCGGCAGCGATTACCTGCTTGTCAGCGCCGCGGACTGGAAAACTGAAATCTCCGCGAGCGGCAGTCCCGTCTACGGCACTTCGGGAATCCTCGGTGGCTCCCTCGAAGCCCTCCAGTCTTCACTGAACAACACGCTCTACTTCGAT
>JBKJUK010000082.1:0-12210 GCA_046590705.1 Thermoanaerobaculia bacterium | reverse complement strand
GCACAGGCCTGCGTGGATGCTGGTCTGATCTTCATCGGGCCCTCGCCGGCAGCAATTCGGGCCATGGGTTCCAAGACAGAGAGCCGGCAGCGAATGCGGAAGGCGGGCGTGCCGATTGTTCCAGGCCTCGAAGACGCCGTCGCATCATTTGAGGAGATGCGGCAGTTCGCCGAGGAGACCGGTTTTCCGTTGATGGTGAAGGCCAGCGCCGGTGGTGGTGGAAAAGGAATGCGGCGCGTCGATCGGATCGAGGATCTGCAGTCTTCGTTCGAACGGGTGCAGAGTGAAGCGCTGTCATTCTTCGGCGATGACGCGGTGTACGCGGAGAAGCTCATCATCGCCCCCCGTCACATCGAAGTGCAGGTCCTGGGCGATCAGCACGGAAATCTAATCCACCTTGGCGAGCGCGAATGCACGCTCCAGCGGCGCAATCAGAAGGTAATTGAAGAGTGCCCTTCTCCGGTCGTGGACCCCGAACTCAGAGAACGTCTCGGCGCTGCCGCCGTGAAAGCGGCTGCTGCGGTCAACTATTACTCAGCAGGAACGATCGAGTTCCTCATGGGGCAGGATCGCGAGTTTTACTTTCTGGAGATGAACACTCGGCTGCAGGTGGAACACCCGGTGACGGAGTTGGTCACGGGAATCGATCTGGTGAAGGAACAGCTGCGTGTCGCTGCAGGAGAGAAGCTCTCCATCACTCAGGACCAGGTAAGACAGGTGGGACACGCAATTGAGTGTCGGGTCTATGCGGAATCGCCTTTTCGCGGATTCGCGCCGTCACCGGGAACGATACGGAATTTGATTCTTCCGGAAGGACCTGGCGTTCGAAATGACAACGGTGTTTACGCCGGCTACACCGTACCGATTCACTACGACCCGATGCTTTCCAAGCTGATTGCCAGCGGAGCTACGCGCGAAGAAGCGATCATCCGCATGCAGCGCGCTCTCTCCGAATATCACGTGGAAGGAATCGAGACGTCGATTCCTTTCTATTCGGCGATTTTCGCGGATGACGATTTTCGTGCTGGTAAGTTCGATACCGGTTTCATCGACGCATTTCTTGCGCGGGTGACACTCGAGGCGACTGCCGGCGACGTCCACATCGAAGCGGCGATCGTTGCTGCGGCCGTGCTGGCCTTTGAAGAAGCCGAGAAGGTCAGGCTCCCGATCGACGCCGGCTCGAGCTGGCGTCTGGCCGGCAGATCCGAAGGTGTTGGACGGGATCGCACATGAAATTCATCGCTACGCATGAAGATGAGCAGTTTCCGGTCGAGGTCGAGCGGCATGGAAGTCGTTATCGCGTGAAGGTGAAGGATGCGTGGATCGAGGTCGATCTGGTTTCAGCAAACTCCTCACTCCGAAGCCTGCGACTCGCCGACGGAAGGCAGTACCTCTTCGGACATCACACGGATGGCGCCTCACACGAGATTTCCTTCGGCGATCGCACCGTCCATGTGAAGCTGCATGATCCGCTCTCCCTCAAGCGTCGCCGGAGAGATGGCGAGTCTGAGGATGGTGGAGGCAGCATCAAGGCCCGCATGCCGGGACGGGTTGTCCGCGTGATGAAGAAAGCTGGTGACGAAGTACGCAAGGGTGAGGGACTACTCATTCTCGAAGCCATGAAAATGGAGAATGAAATCACTGCTCCGATCAGCGGGGTGCTGGTGTCGCTCTTCGTCAGCGATGGTCAGACCGTTGAAAACGGCGCCGATCTCGCGCTCGTCGAAGCGGTGATCGCCTGACGTTTTTTGCGCGATCTCCTCACGCGCCGGAGGTGCGCGTCGAGGGTAGCCGGTGGTAAGCGCGTAGCGCGCAGCCACCGGGCTGGGACGCAACACCGACATGCGCCCCGGCAGGGGCGCCAGAGGGATCTACACATATCGTTCGTCGAATTCGATGACTGCTTTTGAAGGAACTCGAGATACGCCTCCTGGAAGGTACGTCGGCGGGGTGCTCTTCCTGCGAAGACTCATGTGTCAGAGGGCATTCCGATTTCCTCTGGCGCCCCTGCCGGGGCGCGTACGCGATTGCGCTGCGGCCGATCCGGTGGCTGCGCGCTTTGCGCTTACCACCGGCTACCCTCTGTTCGCGCCTCCGGCGCGCTAGCCGAAGCATCCCCTGCTCATCGGAACGAAGTCGTGGGCGGCCTGACCGGCCGTACATACTTTTCACGCCACGCGATCGGTGTGATGCGGAGTTGTTCCCCCAGATCGACGATGGCCAGGCGTGTGGCCTCGAAAAAGTTCGTGATCTTCATCTGGTCACGAATGGTCCTTCTGCGCCCTCCCGTCAGCGGGGTCGAAGAGATCACCAGCGCGTCCTCGTCTTCGCGAACGTACATGACCCCTTTCGCCGAAGCTTCCCGGAGGGCTGCAACGAATTGTTCCGGGATCGCAAAGATCCCTCGTGCGCAGGGAACGAAGATTGGCTCAAACATGGCTATGATTCAGGTTGCTTGGAATCTACGTGCCAGAGTCGTCAGCGGGGTATCCGCGGGAAGGCCGTACCTCACTGTATGAGTAGTGAAGGAACATTGCCGGAAGGGGCGTGAATGATCGTTACAGCGAAGCTCGACTTTTCTGCCGCGCACAGATTGAATAACCCGGCGCGTGATCCGGAGTGGAATCAGCGTATTTTCGATAAGTGTGACAACCCTTCAGGGCATGGTCACAACTACATCATCGAGGTGAGTGTTGCCGGACCGGTCGATCCGGAAACGGGCATGGTGATCGATTTGAAGCGGCTCAAGGATCTAATGAGGAAGCACATCATCGATCGGGTCGATCACAAAAATCTGAACGTTGATGTCGACTTTCTCAGTGGCGTCATTCCCACCGCTGAGAACCTGGCTCGCAGCTTCTGGAATGAGCTCGCACCGGCGATCGACCAGGGCCGTCTGTATCAGATTGTTCTGCACGAGACTGAGCGCAATGCAGTGGTCTACCGAGGTGAGACGGATGAACTTTGACCTGGCCCTCATGGCGCTGGAAGGTCTCACGCGAGCCCCACTCGAGGTCACCCGGTCCAAGGCCGGAGACATGGTGGTGGTTCGTGGGAGCGGCCCGGCGCTTCGCGAACTGGCCAGACTCTGCCTACTGTTAGGGGGAGATGACACGCCGGAAGGTGAAGAGATCGTTCTGCAGAGCAATCTGCACTTGCGCGAGGGTAGCTTCCCTGTGCGCCTGGTGCGATCTTAGAATTGGGCCGGAGTCTGGGGGCCGGGGGCCGGGGCTTGGAAAGATGCAGTAACTGAGATCACGGTTACCGCCGGGTATGACGGGTCCATGCACCTCATCGGAATGCCGCGCGGGCGAAATTCTTCGGAGTATGCAATCGCATCCTCCGCTTGCCCCGGCCCCCAAACCCCGGCCCCCGGCCCGAAACACCTACTCGTACGTAAGTAGACTGTGCACAGGTGTGTTGATCAGCTTGCGCCGGCCGTCGAGAAACAGCAATTCGACTACAACTGCGCAACCGACCACTTCACATTCGAATTGTCTGACGAGCGCATCGGCAGCGGCAGCGGTACCACCGGTGGCCAGAACGTCATCGACGATCAGTACACGGTCTGCGGGGCCTAAGGCGTCCTGATGGATCTCCAGCGCGTCTGTTCCGTACTCGAGTTCATACTCCTGCCGGAGCGCTTTCCAGGGAAGCTTGCCCGGCTTGCGGATCGGTACGAAGCCGCAGCGAAGCAGACGAGCCATTGCCGCGCCGAAAATGAAACCTCGTGATTCAATCGCCGCGACTTTGGTGATGCGCTGATCGACGAAGGGAGCAGCCAGCTGATCGCAGGTGTATTCGAACGCGGCGAACGAGCCGAGCAGAGGCGTGATGTCCTTGAAGAGAATCCCGGGCTTGGGAAAATCAGGGATGTCTCTGATGAGCGAGCGGATATCCATGTGTCGAATGCCCTAGAACTTGACGTCGAAGTCGCCCAGCTTTCCTGAGAACTCTTTCTTTTCCTGTTTGATCTCGACGACTTCTGCGTAGCGTGGACCTTCGCGGATCTCGTTGAGCCATTCGTCGATCTTCTCTGCTTCACCTTCAACAGTTGCAGTGACCGCACCGTCGCGCAGGTTCTGAATATGTCCCTTGAGGCCCAGCTTGCGCGCAACACGAGTTGCGAAAAAGCGGAAGCCGACACCCTGCACCTTTCCTTCGATGTGAAGGATGCGCATTTCTTTCATGGCCATCTCCTGTTACCCGCGACTCATGATAGCGAGCCGTGTACCGAATTCGTCAATCTGAACTGCAGCGGAATGTCGTTTTCCGCTCTGCGCCGCTGCACAGGCGCTTTCTTCCTGGGAGTAGTTCTTCGCCGAGGGGCCGGACGGACCCGGCGAGCGCGGGCTGCTGGGGCCTTCTTCACTGCCTCAGGAGCCTTGAAGACCGGAGGAACTGGGGTCGGTGCGGGTCGTGACTTGAGTCGGGCTTCGAGATCCCTGAGCTGCCGTTGTTGCTGTGACTTCAGTGCTGTCAGCTCTCTGCTCAGTCGTCCGTTCTCTTCGGCGAGCATCTCGAACAGACCGAAGGATGCGAACGCTGCAGCGTCGGTTCGCGGATACTGTCGAACGATGCTGCGGAGTGACGCTTGCGCCTGACCCTTGTTCCCCTCACGCATTTCCGATCTCGCCTGCCGAAGTAGTTTCTCGGCCTTTACATCATTCGGAATCGAGTAATAAAAATATGTTCCTACTGCACCAGCCAGAAGACAGGAGATGGCGAGCAGAGAAAGCAGGAGCAGAATTCCTTTCCGCGGCATTCATTCTTTCCAGCCGAATCGTCCGATGAGCGGTACGAATTCAGCCGGTCCACAGTCCTCGATCTGCAACCTTGTAGCCACTCTGGTTACGCGAGCCAGTCTCTGTTTCCCTGCAGGACCGATCGGGAGAATCAGCCGCCCTCCGCGCGCGAGCTGCTGGACCAGTGGCTCCGGAACTTCCGGCGCGGCAGCGGCGACGATGATGCTGTCGAACGGCGCCTGATCAGACCAGCCGTATGTTCCGTCGAACACCTTCACGCTGACATTCTGAATGCGGAGGCGTTTGATCAACGCCACTGCTTTCATGGCCAGCTCGTTGATCCGCTCAATCGAGTACACCCTGGCGGCAACGCGTGAAAGCACCGCGGTCTGATAGCCAGTCCCTGTGCCGATTTCCAGCAGTTTTTCGGTTCCTCTCAGCTCCAGCAGTTCAATCATTCGGGCCACGATGTAGGGCTGCGAGATGGTCTGTTTGCTGCCGATGGGTAGCGCCCCCGATCCATACGCTTTCGCCGACATCGATGCTGGAAGAAACAGGTGTCGCGGAATCTCGCGCATGGCCTGCAGCACACGTGCGTCCGTAACTCCGCGCGCGGCCACGTGACGCTCGACCATCAGCTCACGCAGGTGCGCGAACTCTCGGGTATCTTCAGGAATGCTGGTTGGATCTGGATGCGGCCTCTGCAAGTGTGTCCTCGAGCGATCTTAACTTTGGTATCGAAGCATGATGCGTCAAATCGAGATGGAGTGGTGTGATGGAGATGTTTCCTGCCTCAATGGCAGCGAAGTCGGTACCCTCGTCAGGGTGCCACACCGGTGGTGCTCCCCCGATCCAGTAATACTTCTTCCCGCGGGGGTCGAGCCGCTCGATGATTCCTTCCGTGTAGGTTCGCTTACCGAGCCGCGTGACCGCGACTCCCCGAAACGGACTTGAAGGAAAGTTCACATTCAGAACGACGGAAGGGTCCCGATCTCCAGCCAGCACGCTCGCTGTCAGGTGGGCAGCGAAGGCCGCGCACGGTGCGAAGGAAAACTCCTCGGCCACAACTGCAGAGAAGGCGATGGCGGGTATATCGAGCAGGGCGCCTTCGAAGGCCGCCGAAATTGTTCCTGAGTACGTCACGTCATCGCCCAGGTTCGATCCGAAATTGATCCCGGAAACGACGAGATCGGGCCGCGCATCTTTCATTACCGAAAGAACTGCCAGATTGACACAATCGGTAGGAGTGCCGTCGACGATGTATTGGTCCTTCTCGATCTCCAGCACTCGAAGCGGGCGATTCAGTGTGAGGGCATGCGAGGCCGCACTCTGCTCGCGGTCAGGGGCCACAATCGTGATGTCCGCGAGCGGTCGCAGCGCGTCTGCAAGTTTCTTCAGCCCGTCGCTGTAGATCCCGTCGTCATTCGTGACCAGGATCCTTGGTCTTCGTTCTGTACTCATGCACTTGTCCTCTCTGTTTTGATCTTCGAGACCGGTAGTTGCGACACAATCATCGCCGTGACAATCAGCGCACCACCAGCGACCAGCGGAATTCCGGCCTGCTCACCGTAATAGAACGTGGAACTGAGCGCTGCCGCTACCGGCTCGAATGCAAGGATGATTGCGGTCTGTGTGGCACTCACCCGAGCCTGTGCCCACATCAGAATACCGAAGGCCGCGGCAGTATTGATCACCGCTGCGCCGAGCACTACCGCCACGACCCGACTGCTCCACTGTGGTTCGGAGTTCACGAGCAGCATCGGCGCTGTGCAGAGTGCTACGAGCGAGACCTGTACTGCAGCGAGCCCGAGCGGGGGATGCAGTCGCGAGATGTGGGCTGCGGCGATCATGTGCAGCGCAAAGGAGAGTGCGCAGAAGAGTGTCAGCGCCTCGCCCCTCCCTGCTGACGAGGCGACGCCGCCAAACAGAACCGTGATTCCAGCCATGGCCAGACCTGCGCCAGCTGCGGCACGAATCGTCAATCTTTCTTTGAAGAGAAACCGGTCGAGAAAAGGGACCATGACCACGCTCAGCCCGGTGAGGAATGCCGAGTGCGAGGGACTCGTATCGATCAGGCCGCGGGTCTGGCTCCAGTAACCGAGGAAGAGCAGAAACCCGAGAATGGAGCCGGCGCGGAGAACGGGGGAGGTCAGTTCCCGGCGCCACATCGCCGGTATGAGAAGGAGAAAGCCTGCTGCAAGAAATCGCCAGAAGAGAAACGTCTCGGGTTCGATCTGCGCGAGCGTTTCTTTCGTCACGGTGAATGTAACGCCCCAGACCGTAGCGATGGCGAAGAGCGCGAGGGCAGGAAGAGTGAAACGGCTCAACGGGGAGCCGGGACTTTCGGCTGTTTTGCCTGGATGGTCGTGAGTCTGGAATGAAGATTCATCATGGTGATCGCAAAGGCAAGCAGCATGAGCAGCGCGACGATTCTCGCGATCCACACGATTCGATTCACGCGAACTTCCCCCTCTGTTTCCAGGCCCATCGAATTGCGTATTCGGAAGGCGCAGAGTCGGCCACACCTTGTCCTGCAATGTCGAATGCTGTTCCATGATCGACCGAGCACCGAAGATAGGGAAGTCCCATCGTTACATTCACCGACTCATTGAAATACATGGTCTTGACCGGAATGAGTCCCTGATCGTGGTACATCGCCACGACCAGATCGAATGCCCCCTTCGTTGTGGCCAGAAAAACTGTGTCGGGCGACAGTGGCCCTGTGACCTCGAGACCCTCGTCACGGCAACGTCGCACGGCATCGGCGATCTCAATCTCCTCTGATCCGAACGCACCACCTTCACCGGCATGAGGGTTGAGGCCGGCGATGGCGATCCGCGGTGCGTTGCCGTAGAGCTTCTGATATCCGATTGCGGTTAATCGGGTGATGTCGCAGATCGAATCGGAGCTCACTTGTGCGATGGCTTCGACGAGTGAAACATGCACCGAGAGCAGCACCACCTTGAGCTTCGGCGAGTCGAAGTACATGGCGAACTCTTTCCCGTACTTCGTGAGTCCGGCCCGCTGCGCGAGGAGCTCGGTGTGGCCAGGGAAACTCGCGCCGGCCAGTCTGATGGCCTGCTTGTGGACGGGCGCAGTCACCAGCGCCGCGCAATGTCCCTGCTCGATGCTCGTGACCGCTGCGGTGATCGAGTCGAGTGCAATCTTCCCGTAAAGAGCGTCGACCACCCCGTGTCGCAGTGTCTGATCGCCGGCTAGTGCTACATCCACGAACAGGCGCGAAGCGCTGGAACCTCGCAATTCACTTTCTGAAATACGCGTGAAGTCGAAGCTTCGATCGGTCGCGGCAGCGGTCTGCTGAGCGAGATTCCAGTCCCCGAAAAGGACCACAGGAAACTCGTGGCCGATTGACTGCAGGGCCTCGAGCGTGGTCTCGGTTCCGATGCCGGCCGGGTCGCCGAGAGTGATCGCGAGGGGAGTCATCGAAGGAGAGCATTCTACAACTGCCCCAAAAGAGGGGAAGCCAGGTATGCGAAGTTCAGCGAGGGCTGTTCTCGAGCTCGTCGGCTTTGAACAGGTACTTGATCCAGTGCTTCTGAATCAGCAGGTTCGGTGCGCCTTCACGATTCACCTTGAGGCTGTTCTTGTCGTACCACTCGATCCAGCCATGAATTTCCTCGCCGTCGTTCATGACGATGACCATCGGCGTCTTCGAGTTCATCTGCTTCAAGTAGTAAAAGTTCTCGGCATTCGTCAGCTCCGGTGGGGCCGGCTTGAGCTTCGCCTTCTTCGCGGCAGCTTTGAAATCTGCGACAGAACCGCGACCTTTTCGCGATGCGGACAGGCCTGCACCAGTTTCCTGAGTTCGATGAGAAAAAGCCATGAGACCTCCCGACGACGCCACGTATCGACGAGCCGGTGCGCGTTCCATGCCGTAAGAACTGGTGGGCACTCAAAGCCGTCAGTCCTGGAACCATGAGCCTGCAGGACTAGTTCCATCGTGTGTCGACGGTGAGTTGAGCGCGCAGGTGTGCCGTGGCATCGGGGTTTGTTTGTTCGAGCTCCGTCTCTTCTTTCTTACTTCATCTTTCTGCGTTCTGAGTTCTGCGTTCATCAGTCGCGTCGTAAGGCTCGTCGATGTCTAGCGCGGCTTCTGCAAAAGAGACTGTACGAAGAAGGTCGGCGTGCCGTGTGAAGAGCGGCCTCGCGCCGCCATCGCCGCGAAGCTCGAGGAGTTCCGGACGGAACCTAGCCGAAAAGAAAGCGGGTACTCCGGCAATCGTGTCATACGACGTTGCGGCGATGGCCACCCCAGCTTGCACGAGCGCGAGGAAATGAGCCACAGTGACGCGCGGCTGATCGCCAAGCGTAATCAGCAGATCTCCGTCACATGCTCGCACCCCGGCCCGTATCGAAGACGCCATGCCTTCGCCTGCACCCGGATTCTCAACGATCAGCACTTTCAGATCGGACAGCGCTTCACGGATTGCGGCCGAGATCTCGGCAGTAACGTGACCGCTGTTCCTATCGGGAATCACGACGACTGTCGGAGCAATCGAGAGCGCGGTGCGCGCTGCACGATGAATTAGCGTTTCGCCCTCGAACTCTAAAAGCTGCTTCGCACTTCCGAAGCGTCGGGATGCGCCCGCGCCAAGAACAATCGCCGTCAGACCCACGAGAGCTCGTGCCGCGTATGCAACGAACTCTCGCGTCCCTGCAGTGATCCGCCGCTCCGATCGTTCAGTACAGCCTGCACCTCGGCCACGATCGAAAGCGCGATCTCCTCCGGCGTCTCGCCACCCAGGTCGAGCCCGATCGGATTGCGTAATCGACCTGCGGATGCACGCGCCGGCTCGCTCATCTCGTTGATCAACTCTTCGCCTCGGCGTCTCGGTCCGAGAAGTCCCACGTACGGAACGGGGGATAGCAGCAGAATTTCCAGTAGCATCAGGTCATGCATGAAGTTGTGCGTCATGACGACTGCGGCATCGAATTGCTTCTGTTGCGCCTGGGTCTGCAGTTCAGAAGGTGACAGGAAGCGAGGGTCATGCGTGGTGACCTCCCATCCGAGCGCATCTGCGGCGGCTGCGACAGGGTGGACATCGACTCCACTGCCGAAGATGGCCAGAGCACGCGGGGGATGGATGATCTCGACCAGGAGTTCACGGTTCTCGAACAGTGTCGCCAGAGTGACCTGCTCGCGCCCTCGCCACTCGAAGTGCTGCAGCAGCTGAGGTGGATTTCCTGCTTCGAAGGGTTCGATCAGCATCTCGATGACACCGCGACAACCAAGTCCCATCCCGAAGAGAATGTCCGAGGTCTGGGTCGTATCGTATGTGAGCAGCTGCGGGCGGCCGGCGTCGATCCACGATTCGATGCGCAGCGCGAGATCGCGCTCCACACAGCCGCCGCTGATCAGGCCGAAGCCCGTCCCCTGCTCCGCGATGACCACTCTTGCACCAGCGCGGCGATAGGTGGAACCCTTCGTGGCGATGGCCGTCACGAGAACGCCACGCCTGCCCTCCGACATGATGCGTTTCACTGCCGCGATGATTTTCGATATCTCGTGCATCGGGTTTCCCCTCGGCCGATTAGAGCAATTTCTCGATCGTGATGGGCAGGTCGCGTACGCGCTTGCCGGT
This sequence comes from Thermoanaerobaculia bacterium, assembly GCA_046590705.1. Taxonomy (GTDB): domain Bacteria; phylum Acidobacteriota; class Thermoanaerobaculia; order Gp7-AA8; family Gp7-AA8; genus JBKJUK01. The sequence goes on along the minus strand of JBKJUK010000082.1, from coordinate 1,862 downwards.
AGCGTGATAAACGGCATTGGCGACGGCAGCGGCAACACCGACGATTCCGATCTCTCCGATTCCTTTCACGCCGATCGGGTTTGCGTGCTTGTCGACTTCCTCGACCAGGATCGGATCAATCATTCTGATGTCGGCATTCACGGGGACGAGATATTCAGCAAAGTTGGCGTTGGTAATTCTTCCGAGGTTCGCGTCGACATGAGTTTTCTCCAGCAGGGCCATGCCGATTCCCTGCACGATGCCGCCGAGGTACTGGCTGCGAGCAGTCTTGGCGTTGAGGATGCGGCCTGAAGCGAACGCGCTGACTACTCGACGGACCTCCGTGCGACCCAGATCGGGATCGACCGCCACTTCCACGAAGTGAGCGCCGAAGGCGTGGGCTGAGTACTTTTCGTTCTCTGGCTTCGCGTCGAACTTCGCCTCCAGGGAGGGGAGGTAGTGACGGGTCAGGATTTCGGAGAAGGATTCGCCTCGCCCAGTCTCGCTCTTGAGATGAAGTCGACCGCCTGAAGCCACGACGTCTTCCACCCTAGCGCGGTGAAGTGGTGAAGACGCATCACTCACAGCGAGTTCGGTCAATTTTTTGAGGAGTGAGAGCGCTGCGCCCTGCACGGCGGATCCGACGCTGGCGGTCTGCATCGAGCCGCCCGCGACCGGAGCCTTCGGGAGCAACGTATCTCCGTACTCGAAACGAACGCTGGACTCCGGGAGCCCGAGAATTCCCGCAGCGAGTTGCGCCTGCACGGTGGCCGTGCCCATGCCCATTTCTTGCGCACCGCATTGAACCACGGCCCTTCCATCCGCGAGAATCCTCACAGAAGCACTCGCTGGCTGCTGGTAGGTCGGATAGGTGGCGCTGGCCATCCCCCAGCCGATCAGTAGCGGACCCTCTTTCATAGAGCGAGGCTCGGCCTTGCGGCGCGCCCAGCCGAACTTCTCTCCAGCCTGCGCGTAGCACTCCCTTAGTGACTTACTCGACCACGGCTTCCCGCTCTGCGGATCGCTGTCGGCATGGTTGATCATCCGAAGCTCGACCGGATCAATGTTCAACTTGTATGCGAGTTCATCGAGTGCCGATTCGAGCGCATACATCCCCGGCGTCTCGCCGGGCGCGCGCATGAAAGTCGGTGCACTCTGATTCACTCTGACGATCTTATTGACCGCGTAGAGGTTGGGTGTAGCGTACATTTTCGGGGTGGCGACGGTGCAGCGCTCGACGTAGTTGTCCAGCATGGAGGTGCTGGAGATGGACTCGTGGATGACCGAAGTCAGCTTTCCATCTTTGGTCGCACCGAGTGCTACGCGCTGCTCGGTCTGCGGGCGATAGCCGTTCGAGGTGAAAAGCTGTTTGCGGGTCAGTGACAGCCTGACAGGGCGCTGAAGCTTTCTTGCGGCAGCCACTGCCAGGAAGATGTGGGGCCAGGCTTTCCCTTTGCTCCCGAAGCCTCCACCTACGTAAGGCGACAGAACGCGTATATTCTCTGGAGGAATTGCGAAGGCCACGGACAGATCGGTCTGTACACGACTGATGTACTGTGAGGAGTCATGGACAGTCAGGCGATCCCCTTCCCAGATCGCGACGAGCGCGTGCGGCTCCAGCATGTTGTGATGCTCGACCGGCGTACGGTAAATCTCGTCGACTTTCACCTCGGCTGAAGCCAGGGCAGCCATGGCATCGCCGCGTTTGACTTCCGAACCGAACGGCTTTGCGTCCTGAAGGTGCGCGTCCATCGTGACGCGCGGCTCGAGCGTCTCGTAGGTCGCACGCACCAGCATCGCTGCGGCTGTAGCTTTCTCGAATGAGGTGGCTGCTACCAGAGCGATGTGCTGTCCCGCGTGAAAGATCTCTGTTCCGTCGAACG
>JBKJUK010000364.1:0-15539 GCA_046590705.1 Thermoanaerobaculia bacterium | reverse complement strand
TCCTCCTGTCGGAACGGCTCGAAAACGTGCGATAAAAAAGCACGGTTGATCCCTTTGCCTGTGTCTGCAACTGCTACGCGGACTACAGAACCTTCGTGCTCGACTCGGATGGTGACGGTCCCGCCTTTTCTGGTGAATTTGATCGCGTTCGAAAGGAGATTCCAGACGATCTGCTGCAATCGTCCTGCATCCCCCAGCACCAGACCTTCACCTTCGAACTCTTCCACCAGGGCGATTGTTCTTGCAAGTGCGGATGGACGCGCAGCGAGCATGGCCTTGCTCACGATCTCGCGCATGCGAACCGGCAACGACGCGATCTGCAACTTGCCGGTGACAACGCGGGAGACATCGAGAATGTCGTCGATGATGTGGGCCTGCGCTTTTGCGCTCTGCTGAATTGCGAGGATGGCTTCCTGCATCTCGTCCTCACTCAGACCGACCGAGAGCAATTGCGACCATCCGAGGATTGCGGTCATGGGAGTTCTGAGTTCGTGCGAGAGGGTCGCCAGAAAAGTATCTTTAGCGCGATTCGCGTCCTGCGCGGATCCGTAGAGCAACGCATTCTCGATGGCCAGCTCGGCTCGTCGCGCGAGTTCGCCGGCCTGGGCCATCTCGAACCGCGAGAATTCGTGCTTTGGATCTTCGGAGATGAAAGACACCGCACCGACGTTGCGGTTGCGGGATCTGAGCGGCACGATCATGGCGGCGCTGAAGCCGAGCGAGCGAATCATTTCTACACACTCGTCGTTCTGTCCTGGCTCCCGCAACATCCGTTCGCCAAGGTTTTTTACCTGCATTGGCACGCCGGATCGTATGACTGCGAGCACCGGGTCTTTGTCCGGTTTGGTCGGGTAGCACTCCCGATGTTTTCGCGCGATGTCGACTTTCTCAGGATCGCTATGCGCGATGGCCATTCGCGCGTAACCGTCGCCTTCGGCGATGTCCACGAGGCACCAGTCGGCGACCCGAGGCACCGCGATTTTCGCCAGAGTGTTCAGGGTCGCCTCGTACTCCAGCGAGGCCGCGAAGAGCTGGTTGGCCTGCTCGAGAAATTTGAGACTCTCGTCGGCCTGCCGCGTTTCGTCGACATCGGTCAGAGTGCTGATCCATTCGCTGATCTGAGCGTTGGGTCCGTAGACCGGAACGCCCTTTCCGCGGAACCAGCGGAACGAACCAGCAACGACCCGAACACGAAACTCCTGGTCGAACATCGTTCCGGTGGCCAGGGCGCGGTCCCATGATTCTGAGACGAGTTTTCTATCATCCGGGTGAAGGGCGTCCAACCAGCCGCGGCCCCGCATCTGCGCCTGCTGCTGACCGGTAATGGCGCCCCAGGACGCGGACTCATCGACCAGCTCACCGGCGGCATTGGTCAGCAAAACCGCTTGTGCGGTCGGACTGGCGAAGACGATCGACTTGTAACGTTTCTCGTTTCGTTCCGCCGCGTCGCGTTTCTCTGCGACTTCCGCGTAGAGCCGCGCGTTGTCGACTGCGATCGCGGCCTGGGCGGCGATGTCCACGATGGCCTGTTCATGACGAGGCGTGAAATGCGCTCTCTCCGGATGCCCGAAGAAGAGACCTCCGGCGATAGCTCCGGAGCGGGAGATGACCGGAACAGCCATGAAACTCACAACGCCGATCCCCGCTTTCTGCAGACCAGAATAAAGTTGCGTTCTGCCATCAGTCGATTCGTGTGCGATGTCGTCGACACGAATCGAGGTCTCGCCTCGAAAAATCGATTCGAAAAGCATCAAGGTAACGAGCGCCGAGAGCCTTTCGGCATCATCCCTGGTGACGCCCGACAGTGTGTGCAGCAGATAGTCCGGGCCGACGGACGCAGAGACCTTGTAGAAGAGCCCACCGAATGTTGCCGCGACGACTCCCGTGGCAGCGTCGGTGATGGTCTGCAAGAGAGTGTCACGATCGAGCTCGCCGGAAAGGGCACGGCTGATGCGCCCGACGCTCTCGAGCTGTTGCGAGTACGCGGTCAGCTGGTCAACTGCACCTTCCAGCTGCAGGGCCTGGTCGATGGCCGTCGATTCCTGAATGCCGAGAAGCTGCTCGAGAGATTCGATCTGCGAATGCAGTCGGCGGATTTCCTCCACGTCACGTTCGGGAAACTTCGCACCGTCGTCCGTCATCCCGCGAACACCTGATCGTCGCCGAAAGGCTGAATGGCAACTTTCACGTTCAGTGCAAGGCTTCCGAACAACTGCGCAACAGGAGCCGCAATCGGAAAACGCGAAAAGAGAAGTACGGCGAAAAGACCGCCGGTCGCCAGTACTCCTCCGAAACCGAGAACTGAACGGATGCCGTAGGGCTCGACGAAATCCTTCTGCGAGGGTATCCAGGGACTGCCTTTGGCCTGCTCGATGTGAAACACGCTGAAGGCTGTGTGCTGCACGTCGATCAATACATCGGAGCCAGGTTCAATCACCGCCTGTAGTGGAACGCCGAAGTCGTGGAAGAGGCGCGCGATCATGGGAGCCCGGCCAATCATGGCCTCGCTGGTGAGCGGAATTGCCCTATGCCCATTTGAAGACTGCGGCGAATTCCATTCAGGCTCATCCCCCGCTGTAGCCAGCAGAGTAAGGCAAGGGGTGTAGGGCGTGATCGGCTCCGCTGTGCGCGTTTCAACGAACGCCCGAAGATCAGAGCTCAGGAGTCCGGCAGGGTGAGTCTTGAAGAGACGAACGAGGGTGAATGCACGCTGAGGGGCGGAGTCGATGGTGATGCGCTCATACAAATGGCGCACGATCCGGTCAGCTACCTGCTGCATCGACTGCGCGTCGTCAGCCTGCGATCGAAGCGCGGCTCCGCAGCGGAGGACATCGCTGAGTCGAAACTTCGAAAGCGCATACGTCATTCGTCACATCAGCCTTGCAGAACCATATTAACCCGCATCCTCTCACAGAATTTTCCACTGCGGGAGCAGATAGCGGACCGTCGAGGACCCGTGAGTAAGGCAGGTAAAACGCGACATCTTTACGCTCGACCTCGACGCGCGGGCACTGGACAGAGCCTTTGCAACAAGCGAACCGTTGAGAGAGCGATAGAGAACAGGGGACGGGCTCGCGCACATCCCCTGTTCGGAACTTATCGCCGCTGGGCAGGTACGTAGATGGCGTCGCCGTTCACGTTGTCGGCCACCGAGGCGTAGACGAACAGCGAGTCGTTGTCGGAGTCGAAGGTAACGTATAGGTTATCCATCGCCTCGAGGCCCGGGAAAAGCGCAACCAGTGGAACCTGAAGATGGGTGGAAGGCTGAATAGCCTGCGCCTGCGAGGTCGAGAGCAACTTGCCGTTGTTGTCATAGGCCCGGAAGGTCACATTCGCCAGAGTAGTTCGGGGATTGAACCAGCCGATGTTGGTTCGTGAACCAATTCTCGAACCGGCAGGCTGATTCGAAAGCTGCGGCAGGATCCCGCGGTTGAAGGCCTGGTTATCGTCCGCTGCAAGAATGAACTGCCCGAACGTTCCCGCGCCTGAGGCTCTCTGGTCGTTGTAGATACGACCTGTTCCATAGAGCGGTCTCGACGAGATCACCCTCAGGGCGCCAGTGCCCGCGTCAACGTTGAAGAGGGTCTTGGCGACGTTATCCAGAACCTTCTGCTCACCTGGCGCGATCGAGACGCTGACCGTAGCGGTCGGAGCTGCATTCGCCGCAGTACCTGCAGCGTAATATTCGAGCAGAACGTCGTTCTGCAGACCTGACAGATTCACAAGGCGAATGTCGGCTCTGTACTCAGTACCGCCTGCGCCTGCAACGCGACCGACTACCGGGAAGACCAGACGAGTGGGGTTGATCTGCCGATAGCTGAGCTGGCCACGAACGGCTCCACCCGGAAACGCCGGATTGTGAATATTCACGTAGAAGCCGCCGGCGTTGTTCAGAATGTTCTGCATGGTGCTGGCACTCACATTCACCGAGCCGGAGGCCGCGCCGTTGACGAAGGTCGGAGAGAAACTGACCAGGACCGGTCCGGCGACACCAGCTCCACCGGTGTGAATGTGGCCCGCCGTCGGGGCATCGATGTTCTGCACCGAGATCGTGTAACGAACGATGTTGTTTACCATGTCGAAGGTTACCGAGGCGAAGCCGGTACCGTCCGGATCGCCCGGATTCGGCACTTCCTCAGTGCCGCTCAATGCAGCGGTCAGGATCTGGCCGAGCGGAGAAGGTTCGCTGTAGACGAAATCATCCATGACCACCAGGTCGTTCGCGCCGCCGCTGGTCACGTCACTGACTGAGCCTCCGATGGCAGCTGCTCCTGAAACCACCCTCACTCTCGTAATTCGCTCATTTCCGTCGTAGATCACACCGATGAACGAGAGTCCTGTCCCGTCGCATCGTGCCGGGGCGGAGTACCGACCGTAGCCGTCGGCGCCGGAGAAGAGTTCGATCGACGAAGAACCTTCCACATCGACATCCGAGAACACGACTCCGAAGCCCTTGACGCTGGCCGCTGTCGTCGAACCTGGCACCTGAAAGGTCACATCGACTGCATTACCGCCGATCACCGCGAATGATTTTACCGGGCTGAACGTGGCGAACTGCGCAGCGTAGGAGGGATTCACGTCGACGAAGTTGTTGTCGCTCACTCTCAACCCGGACCCGAGAGAAGTCATCACCAGTCCGCGCGTGGAGGTGGTGCTGAAAAAGCCGCCCGGGAAGCTATCGTTGTTGGTCACGCCGGCCGGTACGCCATCCCAATTGATTTCGCGACGACCGGAAGGAGCCTGTCCTGGTGTTGCTCCGTTGACCGGTCCGCCCAGCAGGGCCCGGAACTCGGCAATCCGTGCCGGAACGCTCGCACCGCATCCGCTGACGCGGAGTGCATCCGCGGAGGCGATGGTAGGAACGAGGAGTAGAAAAGCGAGAACTCCATTTTGAATGCGCATGGTTTTTCCTTCTGCTGCTGTCGTTTTTTAGGGGAGGAAGCCCGAAGTATATGCCTGCAGAACGCGTCCGATGTGATCTTCGTCACCAGCGCCCGCATTGTGTCGGCCGCCGGGACGCATCTCGAGCGCCGTTCCCGGCCGCGGTGCTGCTGAACTCGCGGCCAGGAGTCTGCGCGGCAGAAAGGCGCGTAGCTGCAAGACTGGATCGGGGCGTTCATGCCGCGCGCACTCCCGGCAAGTTTCTGCGTGACCATGAATTGGGCATCACAGGTTACGATCTCACGTCGTATCCTGCCGCCGCGGGCGGTGTTCCACCGTAGCGCAGTCATCCATGCGCCGTCCGATTCCAGCTTCCCGAGGCATATCCTTGTTCAGAAATTTTCTCGAAGGCATTACCGAACTCGTCCTGCGGCGACCGCGCACAATTCTCATCATTGCTTTCCTCATCGTCGCTGCATCAGGAGCCGTGGCCACACAGGTCGAGCTCGACCCGGACGTGCTGAATCTGATTCCGCGGAAGAACCGCGAGGTGAACGAGTTCAGGGAGCTGCTCAAGGACACGGGAACGCTCGACTTTCACATCATCGTGGTCGATCTGCCGAAGGGAGCAGAACCGTCCTCTTACTACCCTTTGATCGATTCGATCGGCGAGCGCCTTCGAAAGTCTCCGAGAATCGAGCAGGTCACCTGGCAGATCCCCGACCCGCTTTCGCTGGTGGAAAAAGTTCTTCCCTATTCGATGCTGCTGCTCACACCATCGCAACTCGATGCAGTCGCAACAAAACTCTCAGATCAGAACATCCGCCTCGCGATCGAGAGGAACAGGACGCTGCTGCAGACACCGCAGTCGAGCGTGATCAAGCAACTGGTGACGATCGATCCTTTCAACCTCCTCCCGGTTTACATGGAAAGAATGAAGAGTGCGGGTGGAGGACTGAAGGTCGATTTCTCCAGCGGCTATTACCTCTCCTCGGATCACAGTTCCATCATCGTCATCGCCCGTCCCAGGAAACCGGCGCAGCAGCTTCCCTACAGTCGTGCGCTGATGGAAGAGACGCGCGCACTCACCGGTGATGCCATGCGTGCGTTTCAAAACTCGAATCGAGGGCTCGCTCCCGCCTCCATTGACTACACCGGCGGCTACGCCATCGCGGCTGGCGACGAGAAGATCATTCGTCGTGACATGACCATCAACAGCATCACCTCCATCATCGGCGTGCTGCTGCTCTACTTCTACGCATACCGGCGGCCATCGGCACTGCTTTACGCCGCGATTCCAATGACCGCCGCAATCATCGTCACCTTCGCCATAGGTACGCTGACCTACGGAAAACTGTCGGCAGCCAGTACCGGCTTCGCCGCGCTGGTAGCCGGACTGGGCGTTGATTTTCTGACGCTTCTCTACGAGCGTTATGTCGATGAGCGCGGTCGGGGCGCCGAGGTCGATGAGGCCGTTCGCACCTTGATGCGTCATGCACTTCCCGGCGTGATCATTGGAGCGCTCACGACTGCGGCGACGTTCTATGCGTTTCTGGTTACCGAGTTCCGCGGGATGAGCGAACTCGGTTTCCTCACCGGCAGTGGGATCATGGTCTTTCTGCTTTGCGTGATGTTCGTCTTCCCCTCCGTACTGCTGATCGTGGAACGGCGTCGCGGTTCGAAGCGCGTGCTGCGTGTTCGCTCGTTCGGGTCAGGTCGTGTCGTCCGCGCCAGCCTGGCCCGTCCGCGCCTGGTCCTGATCGGCTGGGCCGTCATCGTCGCCCTGGCCGCGCTGGCAGCAACAGGTGTTCGCTTCAGCGACAGTCTCGACGCCCTGCGTTCGGAAGGGAATGAAGCCACGCGTCTTCAGGAGCGTGTGACGAAAATTTTTGGCCAGTCCTTCGACGCCATGATGTACGGAGTCCGCGGCAGGACTGCCGACGAAGCGATCTCGAAAAGCGAAGCTGCGCTCCCGGATCTCGATCGCATTGCCCGCAGCGGGAACATCGGTTCCTATCAATCCATCTCCACGTTCGTCCCTGGCGAAGCGCAGCAGCGGCTGACAATCAATACACTCGCTCGTGAAGCTGAGGGCAGATTCTCATTCCCGAGGATCGATCGCACACTGAGAGCCGCCCTTGCCGAGAACGGTTTCCGAACGGACGCATACGATGCGTATCTGCCGCTGTTCGAGCAGGCCCTCGCCCAGCGAACGCCGCTGACCATCGATACCATCCAGCGCATCGGACTCGGCGAAGCGATCCAGCCGTTCCTCAAGAAAATCCCGGAAGGGTATCTCTCGGTGGTCTACGTTTACCCGAAGACTGGCACATGGCCGCGCTTTCTTCCGGCTGATCTGCAGGACTTCAGGAAACGTCATCCGGAAGGTGTTTTCACGGGCGTGAATCTTGTTTCCGAGACCCTGCGCACCATCACTCGCAATGACGCCATCCGGGCCAGCACGCTCGGACTGCTGTTGGTCTTCGGGCTGGTGTGGGCCGGCTTCCGTTCGTTCTCCCGCGCATGCTTCGTCTTCGTTCCCTTTGTCGCGGGATGCACATGCATGCTCGGCTTCATGGCCATATTCGATCTTCGCTTCAACTTCATGAACGCGTTCGTCGGTCTGATGCTGGTCGGGACAGCCACGGACTACGCCGTGTACATGCTGCAGCGCTACGACGAGGCACCGCACAAGTTCAATGAGAACGCGCTGGAGACTGGCCGTGCGGTCACGCTGGCCGCCCTCATGTCAGTAGTGGGCTTTGCTTCGTTCGCGATCTCGCACTATCCGGGTGTCCGCTCGATTGGCTACGCATCCGTGGTGGGAATCGCGCTGAGCTGCCTGGCCTCCATTACGCTGCTGCCGGCACTGCTGGCCACCGGAAAGTTCCGTCACGCGCACGCGTCGATGCTGGGCGAGCCACCGCCGGAAGAGTAGGAGCCGGGGTCTGGGGGCCGGGGGCCGGGGTAGATGCTGTAGATGCCGGGTCGCAGGTACAACCGAGTGCTGATGAACTCAGAACGCAGGACGGTCAACTAAGAAGGACTTATGTCCGAGACTTGTGTGGCACAGGCAATCCTGCCTGTGGCGCGGAGAAGTGAGTTCGTGACCCATGACCTGATTCTCGCCCATATCGTAAGAGGGGCTAAAGTGGAACATGTCGGTTACGCGGAACGAAATCGTCCTTCGAAGTCAGTGCGTCGCGTCACAGGCAGGATTGCCTGTGCCACACAGCCGCGTCCCGTCGCTGTAACGAGCTTCGCCCTACTCGTAGCGCAACGCCTCGATCGGGTTGAGCGAGGCGGCACGGGTAGCGGGATAGATCCCGGCTCCCCAGCCCACGGCCATAGAAACACCGGTAGAAAGTACGATCGACCAGACACTCACCACCGTGGGCCATCCCGCGAAGGCCGCGACGAACTGGGCCAGAACAAAGCCGATCAGAATCCCGGCGCTTCCGCCAAGAATGCTGATGGCGAAAGCCTCGATCATGAACTGCGTACGAATGTCTGCCGGACGAGCCCCGACTGCGCGACGCACGCCGATCTCGCGGGTTCGCTCGAGCACGGAGGCCAGCATGATATTCATGATCCCGATACCGCCGACAAGTAGAGAAATCCCTGCGATCGAACCCATCACGATGTTGAAGATCCTCTGCGTTTTCTGACTCTGGTCGAGCAACTCCTCCGGTACGACGATCTCGTAGTCATCGGCCCCGCCATGCAGCCTGTCCAGAAGAGGCCTGACCATCCCCGCAGCGTCGATGGAGGACACATTCTCTTTCAACTGGATGGTGAGTTCGTCGAGTGGAGACTCGAGAGGGTCGCGCTCGAACTTGCGCGCCGCCGTGGTGAACGGTACGAGGATCTGATGCGTTGTGGAGGCGGTCGGCACACTCGCGACCATGGCCCCTCCGCGTGCCGCGGGAGAAGCCATGACCCCGACCACTTCCAGCCAGACGTCATTCACTTTCACGAACTTGCCGAGAGCTTCGCCGAAGCCGAAAAGATCGCGTCGAGCGGCTTCGCCAAGAACGCAAACCTGGGCATGGCGCTCCTCTTCGTCGCGTTGAAAGAATCGCCCTTCCACGAATTCGAGCCTGCTGATGAACGGCATTCGCCACGAGACCCCGAAGAGTTTCGACTTCGACTTCCCTTCGCTGGACATGGCCTTGAACGTCTTTACTTCGAGTCGCGGCAGGACCGCCTCCACTCCTGGAATAGACTCTTTGATGGCCTCAGCGTCGCGCAACGAGACGCCCAGTGATTTCTTACGAAGTTCCGCCAGTTCGTCGGTTTTGATCTTCGCTCCGCGGATGATGATGTTGCGTACGCCGAGGCGGTCGATGGCCTCGAGTGCACTCTTCTCCGCTCCGCCTCCGATGGCCAGCATGGCGATGACTGCGCCTACACCGAAAATCATTCCCAGCATGGTCAGAGCCGTGCGCAGCTTGTGGCGCCCGAGATTGGTAATGGCACCTTCGATGGCATCGCGGAAGTTCACGGTGAATTCGCCTCACCAGCTTCTGCAGCGTCGTTCGATTCCGGATTGCGCAGCGCAATCTCGTCGCCCGGATTGAGACCTTTCGTGACCACGACACGTCCCGCGGAGGATGTACCAAGCTCGATCGGTGTGGCTACGAACTTCTCGCCCACACGTTTATAGACGGAGCGTTTTCCTTTCACCTCGAATACCGCCTGACGCGGAATGAAGATGGCGTTCTTTTCGGCTGCGAGTTCGATCGCAGCACTGATCCTGGCGCCCGGTTTTCGAAGTTCCGGCGGCGTCCTGACGAATTCGAGCGTTACACCGAAATACTGAACCGGTACGCCGCGAAAGCGCGGTTTCGCGACCTTATCGATGCGCGCGACTTTCGCAGGGAAGGTCCGCCCGGGCAGCGACTCGAGCGTGATCTTCGCGACCTGCCCTTCCCTCACGCCTCCCGCATCCGCTTCCAGCACGAACACTTCTGCCTTCATCACGTCGAGTTCGGGAATCTCGGCCAGTGGTGTTCCGCTCCAGACCGTCGCGCCAACCAGCGGAAGTTCGCCGCGCCAGTCTCGTTTCAGTACGACAATTCCATCGTGCGGCGCGACCACCGTGAGTGCATTCAGGGCTTTGTCGGCCTGCTGTACTTTCAGATCCGCTTTACGTCTGTCGATCGCAATCATCGCACCGTCCGTCATGGCCAGGCTGTCCCGGATGGAGCGCACACTTCTGGCGTGATCTTTCTTACTCGAAGCGAGAGTGGTGTCGATCTCCGATTCCACTCTCTGATAGCGCGAGTAGATGTCCGGATCATCAAAAGCGAATGCCTGGGCCATCCTCAACTCCATTTCGGCCTGTGATGCATCGCGTCCTAGGTTCGAGGCATTGGCACTGCGATCAGCCACACTCTTCATCGACCGATTGACGGTCTTCTGCTGCTCGACCGAACCAAGTCTCCGATCGTTCTCGAAGTCTGTCGGATCGAAGCGGACGACCGCATCCCCCGCCTTCACGCGCAGCTGGTCGTCGGCAATCCAGCCGATTTTCATCGCGCCCTGCGCATCTACGGGAGCGTTCAGCGGCGTGGCCTTGGTCGCTTCCAGCGTTCCTTCGGCCGTGATACGCCGGCTAACTGTCGCTCGCTCGACTTTGAGCGTCGCGATCTTGTCTTCATCACCGGAAGCGAGAATCGCCGTGAGCGCTGCCGCAACAAGAATTATGGAGATTGTGAGAATCAGAATCCAGCGTCGGCTCATGGTTCGTTCTCGACTTCGGCCTTCGGCTCCAGGATGCGATCGCCTGCCGTCAGTCCGCTCAGCACCTGCGCCATCTCTTCGTTCTTTCGGCCCAGTTTCACCTGCACGAGCTTCATTCCCATGAGGTTCCTCTTCATAACCGCCAGCCCCTGACTGGAGGAAAGCAGTGTGCGCGCGGGGATGACCACGCCCTCCGCGAGACGACTGGTCTCCACCGTGCCCTGAAAGTGCATCCCGGGCCGCATCACTTCACCGTCGACGCGATCGAGAGCGATCTTCACCGAGAGAACTTTCAGAGGACTTCCAGGAACTTTCTGCTTCTGCACTCCCTGTCCCACAGAGAGGATCCTTCCTTTAAACTCCGTTTCAGGATTGGCATCGAGACGCAGAGTCACCAGTTGACCTGATAGCACCCGGCCGGCATCCGACTCGTCGACCTCGCCCTTCGCCCTTAGCTTTCCCAGGTCGGGAATCTCGATGATGCGCTCTCCCATCCAGGCAGAGTCACCGACTTTTTTCTTTTCGCTCCGCCAGTTCGTGACGTAAACGATCGTTCCACTGCGAGGAGCCGTCAGTCGCATTTTGCGAATGCTTTGATCGATGATGCCGAGCCTCCGCTGCGCAGTTTCCAGCGTGGCCCTGCTGAGAGCCAGCGTCTCGGAAGCGGACTTGCCCGCGTTCTGTAGCCGGCCTCGACGAAACGCAACCTCTTTCCGCAGGGTGTCGCGATCGATCTCGATGTTCCGCCGCTCGTTGCGTACCATCAATTCCTGCTTCACATCCAGTTTCAGATCTGCGCGCCGGAGACCTGCTTCCGCTTCCGCGAGCAGCATCGATTCATCGCGGCGCTTAAGCGCCAGGTCGGCCGTCGCGCGCTCGATTTCTTTCTGCGCTGAGTCGCGCTCAGCGAGTTTCTCGAGTCTTTCCCGATCCAGGTCCGAGGTGTCGAAAGCGAGCACGGGCTGGCCTTCCTTCACCTCGCTTCCCTCAGGAGCCAGCATCGCAATCTTGAAGTCCCACTTGTCAGGAACCTGCGGCGGGCCGAGGGAGCTCGATTCGATGGACTCGAGCTCGCCAGACACCGGGACGCCGATGATCAGCGACTCTTTCCTGACTTCGATCCAACGACCGGCTTTCCGCGCAGCGATCTCCGACCTGGCGCCCGCAGCGGCTGCAATGGCCAGAACCAGACCAGCCGCGATCACCAGCAGACGAGTTCTCATCCTCGGCTCCCCTGCAGATCCTCGCTCGAACCGAGCCGGTCACCCTCAGCGATCCCTGACAATGCAATGCAGTGCGTCCCATTACAGAGACCAAGTTGAACCTCTCGAAGAGATCGATCACTGAGCACCACCCGTGGCCTCGACGCCGAGAAGTCGAGCGAGGTACGAGGAATTAGCAGGGATCGCGCGTCACCACCGACCCGGTTGATGACGATTCTCACCGAATAGCCCGGACGCATAACTGCGCGATCGAGTTCAAGGAGCCTCAACGTCAGTTTGAAGGCCCGGCGGCGCGACTGCCTTGCCAGTTCCTGCGCCACCGCGGCGATCGACGAAACTTCTGCGTTGAACGTCCGCTCGGGGAAGGCGTCGAGGGTGATACTGGCGCGATCGCCGACGCGGACCGAGCCGTCATCAACATCCCATAGAAGCGCGGTGATCTGAAGACTGCTGAGATCGGGAACTCGGGCCAGGGGGAATCCAACCCAGACCCGATCACCCACTTGCAGCTTTCTCGACTCCCACGGTATCTCACCGGTAATCACGACGCCGCTACTGGGAGCGCGAAGAGTGAGTAGCTCGACTGAGGCCTGGGCGAAGGCGACGTCTCTCGACGCGCTCTCGACACCGAGGTGAATGTTGGCCAGATCCGCAGCGGCTCCGCGCTGTGCCGAGGCGAGAGTGGTCGACGCTTTCTCGAAGGCGTTACGGGCGCGCTCGAAAGCGACCTGACGATCCTTGATCTCTTTACTCGACAACAGTTCTTTCGGAACGGCAACCGCGATCTTCGCTTTCTGCAACTCGTTCGCACGCCGCTTCACCTCGAAGGCTTTCTCCTCGATCTCCGCACGAAGCCGGGCCTGCGTCTCGGCGAGCTGCGATCGGGATTGTCGTAAGGCGGTCTCGCGATTGGAAATGGTGGAGGTCACACTGGTTGTGTCGAGATCTGCGATGCGATCTCCCTGCTTCACCGTCGTACCGTCTTCGATGAGCCAGCGGATGTTGGTCTGCCAGTTCTCCAGCTTTGGAACTGTAATCATCTCGCCACGCGTCGCTGCGATTTCGCCAGTGAGAACGATTTTCTGGATGAGCGCGCCACGGGTTACCACGTGGCCTTCGGACGGCGAGGACGACCGACGATCCGACTGACAACTCGCCAGAATGAGTCCGCATACTGACAGGCATGCGCGAAGGACTGCTTTCTGCAACGCAACGGATCTCATGTTGGTCTGCAATCTTAGACCGCAGAACTGCCATTTGGTTTCTGTAAACGTGCGAGCATCCCTCGCAACGGCTGCACGAACGAATAGGGGGCGGGTTGCTCGCCCGCTCTCCGGTGCATTCGAGAAGCCGAGGGAGCCAGCGGACGCAGTCCGACCCTACGAGCAAACCGGCTTCCCTGCGCTCTATCCGGGACCGAGCATCATGTTACGGTCGATCTCCCTTCGCGCCGATAGCGGAAGCTTGCAGCCAGAGGGATCCGACCCGCGCAAACCGGTGCGCCCGGCAGGGGAGCCAGAAGGCGGTATGTATCTTTCAGCGGGAAGAGCAGCACCGACTTCCTCCTCTTTCCACGGGGTCAGGCCCGGGAGAAGCTTTTTCTGAGCCGGTTTCTGACGAACGCAGAACTCAGAACGCAGAACGCAGAACGACGAAGTAAGAGAAAGACTCATATCCAAGATCTGTGGAGCAAAGGCAATCCTGCCTGTGGCGCGGAGAAGTGAGTTCGAGGTCCACTGCCCGTCGTTCCGCACCTGTCGCCAGACGTCATGACGGGAGCAACATTCTCGGTTCAGCGGAACGAAAAATCTTCCTTCGAAGTCAGTGCGTCGCGCCACAGGCAGGATTGCCTGTACTCCACAACCGCGCCCCGGCGCGGTACATCAATGTGGAAACTCTCGTTCCTTCAAAGTTGCTCCTCGCTTTCTCCCCTGAGGGGCCGTCCGCTCGGGAAAGAAAGCTTTTTTATCCCGTATCGAATAGGCTGGTGATCGGCCATGTTCAGATCTGTACAGCGGACCTGAACCAGATTCCGGCTGTTTGATGTAACTTTCCGCTGCCGGCAGTATGCCCGCAGCGAGTGCCGCACTTTTCTCGAAGGAGCCATCATGAAGCGCGAACCCGTAGTGGACACCCGCCCGAGGGACTGGACCAACATCATCTTTCTGGCTTCGACGTTCCTGCTTGGGACGGTCGGAACCTTTCTTTACACGCGCTACGCCGGTTTCGAATGGTGGATGCCCGCACTCTTCGCCGGTATGTATGCATGGGTCGGACTCGGTGTATGCGCCGGCTATCACCGTCACTACGCGCATCCCACACATACCTGCAATAAGGCGGCTGAGGTCAACTATCTGATTTCGGGCGCCTGCGCGCTGCAGCGTGAAGTCGGTCAGTGGGCGACCTCGCACCGCATTCATCACCGGTTCACCGATAGCGACAAGGATCCTTACGACATCAGTAAAGGATTCTGGTGGGCTCACATCGGCTGGATACTCAGAAAGAATCCTGACGTTCCGGTTTCGGCCTGGCCGAAGGATCTGCGAGAGAATCCGCTGGTCGTGTGGCAGCGCAAATACTATCTCCCGCTGGCCTTCGGTTTCGGTCTCGGAATTCCGCTCGTGATCGGCTGGCTCTGCGGGGACATCATGGCTGGCCTTTTCTGGGGCGGCTTCAGCCGGATCGCAGCCATTCACCATTCGACATTCAGCGTAAATTCGCTGGCGCACATGATTGGCAATCGCCCCTTCTCGCTCAAGGAATCGGCGCGTGACAATCCACTCGTCGCATTTGTAGCGCTGGGAGAAGGTTTCCACAATTTTCATCACGCCTTCATGCTGGACTGGCGCAACGGCATCCGCTGGTATCACTTCGATCCCGCCAAGTGGTACATCGGTACGCTGGCCTTCCTGAAAATGGGAGAGGTCAAGCACACAACGCCCGCGGCTACCATCGAAGCTCGTCGACTCCGCGTATCCCGCGAAGTCGCTGCACTCAAGCTTGCGCAAAGTGCTGAAACGCCACTGATCAGCCAGATCGAGCGTCATTTCGCCCGGGCCGAACGCTTTCTGGCGCACGCCTCGGCTGGTCCGAAGCGCCGGCTCAAGAAAGCGATGGTTCGGCGCTCGCGCAAGGAACAGCGACTGGCGCTGCGTCTCGCTGCTGCGGCGTAAGTTCGCTGCTACGTAAAAAGAAGGCACGCTTCACGGCGTGCCTTCTTTTTTATTTGTCGATTCCTGCTGATTCTCCAGGAGCTTGCGCGCCAAAGGCCAGCGGGCGTGGCTGTAGTACCAGGCAATGGGAACGCTAACCATGCAGCGATCGCGATCTCCTCACGCGCCGGAGGCGCGCGTCGAGGGTAGAGAGGATGGAGTGACCCGCCCGCTCAATGTACATTTTCGTGGGTTGTCACCGCGAAAATAGGACAGAGCCACATACAAGGAGGAACGGGTCATGAAGATTATCCACTGGATAGGCATCGACGATCACGCAGATAAATGGACAATCGCGCACTTTGTGAGCGACGCCGAGCGTCCTGCGAAAGAGTTCGAATTGGTTCCGGACGCGGGCGGATATCGACGTCTGATCGCCTTTCTGAAGGCGCTCGGCAGCGAGGTTCGGATCGTGTACGAGGCGGGCCCGTGCGGGTTCGAACTGTATCGACGGCTGACCAAGGCGGGGCTTCACTGC
>JBKJUK010000143.1:0-7456 GCA_046590705.1 Thermoanaerobaculia bacterium | reverse complement strand
CACCAGACACCTCGGCATGGGCGTACTCCTACGGTCAGTTTCGTTCGAACCTCTATCTGGTGAAGGGCCTGCGCTGACATTCGTCGACCCGGCCTTTCAGCTGACTGACGTTTCTCTCACCACCCTCCGCCGCCACCGCCGCCCGACGATCCGCCTCCTCCCCCTCCCCCGCCACTCGATCCTGGAGCGCTCACCCTCGCCCCAAGAGCTCCGGCGGCCACCGCCCACGACCCTGACGCACCTGCGCCGCCGAACGATCCGCCTCCCCCGCTCCAGCCGTGGCCAGTGCTCGTCGAACCTGAAGATGCCGATGATGCCAGGGAACCGTCGTGCGACTGCGATGAAGTGCCGAAGGCCTGGAACCAGCGATCAATACGCGGGCCAAGCCCGAACGCAAGCAGATACGGAAACCACTCGTCCTCCAGAGCAGGATGGCGGTTCCGAAGCTGCGACTTGAAGTACTCGCGCGCGGCAGCGAGACGCCGGCGAAGCTGGAACCGCTCGCCGACATTAGGTACCTTCGCAACCTGGAAGACGATACGCGTGACGGCCGCCGCCAGCGTCGCCAGCCCAGCCAGAGTGATCGCGCTGAGGGGAACAGAAGAGGTGCCGATCACGAGAAATGCACAGACTGCGGAGATGAGCAAAGCGATTGGAATCATGAAACCTAGCGTTGACAGCTTCATGTGCGTCACGCGGGTTTGATAGGCGAAGGCGCCGATGATGCCGAAGATGAGCAGTGCGAGTGCGACTCCGCTGCCGACCGCCGCAGCGAGGACGTTCTGCGCTGGCTGGAATCCGGTGAGAAGAAGCAGCGCGACACCAAGTGACAACAGCAGACCCGACACCTTCCAAGACGCGGCCTTGTTTCCCTTTCGACCGCGACTGGTACCGACCAGACGCCTGGACATCTTTTCAATCGGGCCGCGAATCTTTGCAGCAGGATCGAAGCCCCTCTTCTTGTAGTGCTCGCGAAGCATCGACGTACTCGTCTCATCGCCCTCGAAAAAGAGTGCGTCGATGAGAGTCGCTTCGTATCCTTTCAGATGATCTCGCGGTACGAGGAGTGTCAGATGAAGGTCGTTTGCTCGCCAGCGGGAGGTCTTCTCTACGCGCGTGATCAGCTTTCCCTCAGCGGTCATTCGTGCGAGCACTGCTGCCACCTCTGCGGCGGAAGTTTCGTTGTCCCAGGCGGCCCCAATGACTTCCGGTGGGAAGCTAAAGAGGTTTTCCTGCAGCCACGCCTCATTGATCTGCTCGACCGGAAGGAGCGGTTCGAACACTCCGGCACGTCTTTCATCGGCAAAGTGACGGATGCACATGCTGCTGACCGCGAGCAGCAGCAGAACCGCGATCGCCCATCCGACCTCGGCAGGTACGCCACGCGTCACTGCTGCCGGATGGCCGTTCGGCAAATACCGAAACGCCGCTTCAACCACAGGACTCTGACCCGGCGCCAGGCCCGTCCACACGAGGCTCGGAGGCAACGGCACGAGCGGTGACCAGGCGCCGTCAACCGTGAGGCGGGCGGTGGCAACCTCGATGATTCCGTCGCGTTGAGGAAAGGCAAACTCGTGGCGCAAAACGTACACCTCCTCCTCGCCTGATCGGAGGACGTCCATAATCGAATAGTCGATCTCATACGTAATTTCAGCATTCTGAAAAGGAGGGTCGGATGCTGAGCGGCTTCGCCAGCGAAGCGTGTTCGAGTCATGCCATTGCCACTCGTCGACGGCGTCGAGGTCACCCTCGATCAGCGGGCGGCTCGCGCCCGACGCGTCAACGCGCTTGATGCCGCGAAGTTGCAGGGTCTGGCCAATTCGCAGATTGAACTTACGTTCGCCGCCGTTCCACTCGCCGTTGAAAACGATGGTCTGCCGTTCAGAGACCAGCAGGCGTCCGTCGCCGTCAAGGTGCGCCACTACGTCAAGCCGCCGCCAGTGAAGCCGCTTCTCATCAGAGATTCCGGCCGCGGCCGATGTCGCGAGCAGGAATACAAATGCTAGTCGACTAACCATCATCGAGTCTCCTCAGCAAAGGACTCGTTCCTGTCCTGGCCTCACGGAGCCGCCGGGCGAACAACGAGGAGTGCACCGGTCTGACCGTCTCGCGAGAACGACGCGTCATACGTGCCACCGGTTTCGAACGTCCACTTACCCGTGAAGGGATCGGTGGACGGGTTGGAGACTCTTCCTTCGACGGAATACTCGCCAGCCGTAAGTTCCCTGGCTTGCTTCTGCCCGGGCGCAACATTGAATCGTTCCTCGCGAGGTCCGGTGAGGACGACCTCCAGCGGAAAGTTCGTCCCGTTGCTGAGCGTCAGCGTCGGGCTTGACGAGCGGCTCCAAAACCCCAGCGAGCGTACCGGTCCCGCAGACGACCCGACCTTCTGGTAGAGCCAGTACGCTCCTGCGGTCAGAAGCGCCAGGAAGACCAGCGTCACGAGGCAGGAGCGAATCGACTTCACGAGAGCTTCACCGCGCGCTGGACACTCATCACTTCGACGGACCTCTGCAACACCGAACGCGCCATCGCGCGACGGTCGACAGCAGTGTCACCTCGCAAGTGCGCGCCTAGGTAGCCGAGTTGACGGTAGGCGAGCACGTAAAGGCTCATCGTCTTCAGTCGCATGACAACGCTGCGTAATTGCCGGTACCCAAAACCTGCGCGAAGCGGCCGCAGAATAGCCGCGACCGAGCGGCTGAAGCCGAGTCGAGGGAAAGGCCGAAGAATGACGAACAGAACGACTCGCTCGCACGCGATGGTCGCAAGGATCAGTGCGAAAAAGATGTAAGGCGTCCACGTACCGCGACCGTCCACGGCCCAGATCCACGCCGCGAAGCGGAACATATCTCCTCCCACGACCTGGTAGTTCGCCATCCCATGATCGACGATCATCCAGACAAGTGCGAATGCCACAAGACCAAAAGCGATGATGACGAGCTTCTTCCAGCGAATGGCATAGATCAAATATCCGATGAAGAGCCCAACCAAAGCCGACGAGGCACCGTGACCGACAAAGCCGGCGATCGAGTCAGGAAACACGACCCATCCCAGCACGCGCGGACTCGTCGGTGTGCCGGGAAAGGCATGCCCGTGCAGAAGATTCTCAAAAAGGCCGAGGCCGGAACCGAGCGCGCCGGCCAGCAACATGAAATCAGAGGCGCCGTAGGAGTGACGGAATCGCCAGCGGCCAACTACGCACATGAGCAGCAACGGCACGACTTTGAGGATTTCTTCCGTGACAGCCGCGACGACGACACTTCGAAACGTGCCCGCACCATTTCGAAGAATCACGACTTCCAGAACGTACTGAACGCCTGCAATGACGAACGACCAGAGTCCTCCAATCAGCACGAAGTTGTAGATGGTGCCCCACCGCACCGCACGTACCGGATATGTGAGCACAGCGAGCCCGATCAGGAACGAGAACTGTTGCCAGTAGATCGGCCAGACCGCCGCCGTTAGAAGGATCACGACCGAAACCGCCACACGCGTTGCGTAGATCGCGTCCTTGATGTACCAGCGTGTCAGCGAAGGCTGGCGAACGGCGGGTGCCGGGGCGAACGGAGTCGCGTCTATGGCCACGGGCGAGTCTCCGTCGTGCCGTCGGGGTAGTGAATCACAGCCTGCCCTTCGGTCGGTTGATACTCCACGTACGCTCCACTGCTCGGATCGACTCCGAGATCCTGGAGTGATGGACCGGTGTCCATTGGAGGGGGTGACGGCGTGCTGCTTCCGCCAGAGTCGCCGCCGGGAGGCAGTGATGAGCCTCCGCCTCCGCCTGTGTCGTTACGGTTCATACCGGCGCCGCCTGAACCGAAACCTGGCAGTGTGCCGACCTCGAACGGTACCTCGCCGTCGGGGGAGAAGTTGTCGTAGGTCTCACCGAGTCCGCCGTCCGTCTGCGGTGGTGTTTCCCCGGAGTCCAGCGCGTCGTTGATGGCATGTCCGATGTCGTTGAAAACGTCTTCCATCGCCTGGAGGCCGTTGGCGAGATCCTGGACGCGCTCGAGTGATTCCCGGTATGCGGAAGGAATCGTATTGTCAATGAAGTCCTCGGCCCATTCCTTGAACGGCTCCAGAAACTCATCGCGGATGGTTGACCACGGATCCGACAGGTATCCGGGCAGCGCCCCAAGGCCCAGTTCGCCCAGCGCGCCGTTGAGGAGTGCGCTGAGGAAGTGGCTCATTGCTGCGCCTGAGTACCCTTCGGCATGACGATCTCGACGCGTCGATTCTTCTGACGGCCTTCAGGATCATCGCTCCCGTCCTGTTTTTGATTCGGCGCGACCGGCTTCGTCTCACCGCGGCCGGCGGTCGTGAACTGGATGTTGGCAAGGCCCGCTTTCTCGCTGAACCAATTTCTTACTGAGCTCGCTCGTCTTTCGGAAAGACGCATGTTGTACGCGTCGTCGCCTTTCGAGTCGGTATGACCTTCGATGCGAACCACGCCCTTTGCGCGTTGTTCGATCACCGCGGCGGCCTTGCCAAGCGTTTCTGCCGCCCTGGAAAGCAGCTCCGCTTTGTCGAACTCGAACAACACATCCGCCGCAAGTTCGATGGTCACCTCGGTAGGTGATTCTCTGACCCGTAGGTCCTGAATCAAGCCACCTATTTCGGACGCGCCTCCTCCGAAGCTCTCCGTTCGAAAGACGAGGTCGGATACTTTGATCTGGAGATCGCGGACCTCTCCCCGTTGTTGGGCAATGGCTACAGACGCGAAGCAAATGAGAAGTACGCTGATCGCGCTGCGGATCAAGGAGCGAGAAAAGGGATGTGCGGTTCGAACATTGATGAACACGAGCGAAGCCGAAATCGTGTCGCAACGCCTTGCAGCTGACACCGAGGCGCCCTTGACGCTGATACCGCTTTCTCTACTGTTGGCCACTAGGATAGAGGGACGTCGTCGACAGGCTGAAAATGTGGGATCACGAGAGTGAGGCGCTGGACGTCCGGCGGCGGGGCTGGAAACTTCGCCCACAGGTTGACCTTCCCTCCCGCCTTGACATCGTCCACGGCGCGGCTGCAGACGCATGTCGAATCTGCATCTCGAACGACAAAATACTTCTTCTTGTTTGCAGCATCCAGCAGATGAATGCCGCCTACACCGCGATGATCGGAAGAGATCTTCGAATCGCCAAGCCATGATCCGTACATGGCTACGCTCGATGCGGAGTTATTCGCCAGCAGAAACCGCAGCGTGACCGTCCCACCAGAGTCACGCTTGAACTGCGTGATGTCGATACGGACGTCGGACAGTTCGCCCTCCGTCGAGGCCAGAACAGCTGCAGCAGGCGCCTGTGCCGGGACTGCAGGTTGCGGAGCCAGGGCCGGTGCCGGTGCCGAGCTTACGTCTGGCGTGTCAGCAGCCGCCACGGGCGCTGAGGTCGATGCCGCGCCCGGCGTCGCCGAAGCCTGATGCTGCGGGAGACCTTCGTCCTTTTGGCATGCCAGCATGGCAACCGTAGAAGCGCTGAGTACCGCCACAATGAACCATCGTGTTCTCACAAAACCTCCTCACATCACTTTCCGTTTGTTTCAAAAGTACCCGGCGCCATTGATACGGCGACAGCGAAAACAGCTTCACGGTGTTTCGGCGACTGCGGTAGCGTCATACAAAAGCCCGCTGCTACTGATCGCCACAGTGTCGGGTCGCGGTGATCGACCCGGCGTCGATGGGACAAGGTCAGCCGATGCGAAGGTCGCCTCACCGTTCATGACAGTCATTCCTCCGTACCATTTCAACCATCGCATGCAGACGCTCCGCCTATGCAGAGTCGCGGGCGCAGCTTCGTTCAGTTTTCGGGAGTGAGCTTCAAAGATAAGCCTTTTCGGGTAGAGGCGCAACGCCAGCAACCATCAGTTTTCACCCGATTCGGGAACATGGCGTGGTGATCTGACATGCCAGCCGCCGGAGCCTCGCATCGCCAGCGCTTCCAGGGAGGCAGCGCCATCGCGCCGATGGAAACGGGAACGGCCTCAGTGGCACCGACGGCCTGCTATCGAAGAAACGAAGCGGCGGTTGTGCCAGCGTGGCTTCTGTGGCCCCAGCCTTACTACGTTGACCGAGCCTGCCTGCACGACTACGATACTCCCACCGGAAAAATAACAAGCACCGCCAGGACTGTCTGCGCGCGTCACCGCTTCCGAGTCGTGAGCACCAAACGCTGAACACCGTTCGCTTGTGTCGCGGACGAGGTTCCCGTCAGGCGCTCAGAACTCAGACGCAAGGGGCCGCGATGATCGACCGTACTCTCTCGCATTACCGCATCACCGCGCAGATAGGCAGCGGCGGAATGGGCGTTGTTTACGAGGCCGAGGACACGAACCTCGGCCGTCGTGTGGCGCTGAAGTTCCTTCCGGCGGAACTGTCGAATGACCATGGCGCGCTGCAGCGGTTTCAGCGGGAAGCACGCGCAGCTTCCGCGCTCAATCATCCGAACATCTGCACCATTCACGCAATCGAACAGCACGAGACTGAGCACTTCATCGCCATGGAGCTGCTCGAAGGGGAAACGCTCGCCGACAAAATCCGACACGGTCCGATCGACGTCCCCACCTTGTTGAATCTGGCGACGCAGATCGCCGATGCACTCGAGTCTGCGCATTCGAAAGGTATCGTTCACCGCGATCTGAAGCCTGCCAATATCTTCATCTCTCCGCGTGGGCAGGCCAAGGTCCTCGACTTCGGGCTGGCCAAGATTGACCGGCGCATGAGCGCAGGAACGATGCCCACGGATATGACCGCGGTGCGGGACGAGCTCACCAGCGCAGGGACGACCCTCGGGACTGTTTCGTACATGTCCCCCGAGCAGGCGCGCGGGCAGATCACCGACACCCGCACCGACATCTTCTCCCTCGGCACGGTCATGTATCAGATGGCCGCTGGCGTGCTCCCCTTCCAGGGCGACACCAGCGCGATCGTCTTCGATGCGATTCTCAATCGTGACGCGCCGCCTGTGACGCAGTACAACACGAATCTGCCAGCGAGTCTGGCGCGGGTAATCGAGCGCTCCCTGGAAAAGGATCGCGAACTGCGTTACCAGACGGCGGCAGACCTGCGAACGGAGCTGAACCGTGTTCGCCGCGACATTGAATCGGGCGGACGTCGCGCCATGGAGACCAGCAGCGGGCGCGTTGCAGCAGCGGAGGTGATCAAATCGGTGGCAGTGCTGTACTTCGAGAATCTGAGCGGTTCAAAGGACGACGAGTATTTTCGCGACGGCATCACTGAGGACATCATCACCGAGCTTTCCAACATCGGCGCGCTGAAGACCTTCTCGCGGGCCACGATTCTTCCGTATCGCGACAAGGTCGTCACGCCAGCACAGCTCGGCCAGATCCTCGGCGCGTCGTACGCGCTGACCGGAAGCCTGCGCCGCGCCGGAAATCGCCTGCGAATCACGGCGCAGCTCATCGATACGAGGACGGAGTTCCCGCTCTGGTCGAAGCG